>CACJYH010000001.1 GCA_902597695.1 uncultured Pelagibacteraceae bacterium
TAGTCATTACATCATCTCAAAATCTAAATCATTATCCTCAAATTCTTCCACTTCTTCTGGCAGTTCATCACTATGTTCTCCAATCCAATTACACATCGTTTTTCTTCCAATTAAAGCAAAATAATCCTTTACACCTTTTAAAATAATTCCATCCTCTAATTTAAAATCTGAATAGTAATTAAAAGGAAAACTAAATATTTCACCTTTATCTAATTTCGATTTTAAGTCTTTATCAAAATTCTTAGGTTCTAAATGGTAGACTGAATTAACCTTTAAATTTAATGCATCTTCCTCAGATGCAGATTCTAATTGTACATCTTTGCCAAGAGTTGAATCTTGCTTGGTTACCTTTTTGCCATTATCATCAATTGCCTCCAGTTCTTTTTTGTCAATAAAATTACCTTTATGATCCAGATAAGAGCTGCTGATATCACTGCTAACAAACACAATACCAGTTTCTTCCTCTAAATTGGCTCTTGAGCACTCTTTGCCTTTTTCATCCAAATAAAGTCTTTTTTTGAAACCATAGAGTTTTTTTCTATCAATTTTAGATATTGCAAAACTTGAGGTCTTTTTGTTGAGATTGAGAATTAGTTCTCTAGCCATTATGTTTCTCCCAGCCTTTTTTGATATTTTCATCGATCAGTTTTTTCAAATGTCCTAGACCGAGTTTTTCATCTTCAAAGGGATATAATTTTCTTTTGATGGGGTCGCTTCTACCTTCTGAATAATCTAAATAATAACAAAGAAAAGATGGGTAATCTGAAGATTTTTCCTTATTAGATTTCCAAAATAAAAATTTTCTAATAGCAATTCCTTTTTTACTCTCTTTTTTAAATATCTCTCTTTTGATAATTTTACTTTTAGGCAGATCTTTATCATTTATCTCTTTAAATTCACTTTTAGGAATTCCACTTATTCTAATAATTTGATTTAAACCACAATCATCAAAGTTGGCTTTTTTATCTGATCGAATATCAATTATATTACTATTTAAAACAGATACCGATCTTGCTCTACCTGTTGCATTAAGCGACTTGTTTGAATATTCATATTTTAGATGTCTAATGGGTTGATCATTTGACTTATCTCCTTGAAACTCTAACAATTTTATTTCACAAACAATTTCAGGTTTTACAAAATTATAAGCAGATCCATTTGAGGCAATCTTTTGGAAATTTGAACTGACTTTTAACTTTGTTAATTTCTTATAAAGATCTTTTCTTAAATTTGTTGGAATATTTCCACATGAACCCACATGCATCATTTCTTTTTCATTTAAAAAAACTCCTAAAGAGACAGATCTGATTTGATTGGAATTACTTCCTAATGTGTATCCTGTGATTAAGAGGTCTGCTGTTTCCTCTTTTTTAATTTTATAAACATTACTATCATTTCTAACTATTAATCCTTCGGCATCTTCTTTTTCAACAATGTCCTTAAAGGATTTTTTAATATCATTATGTTTTACTTTTTCATGGGGTAAAACATGAGCAAAATCTTTATTTTTTTGACCTATATTTTTTTTTAGAAATTTATATTTATCTTCAAAATTAGACAAAAGTTTATCAGTCTCAACAATATCAAAAACACCTAATCTTAATTTTTTCTTTTTTTCATTATCACCAAGTCCAGAAATGGTATCTCCGTAGCGCTCTCTTTCATTAGTTAGAAAATATAGTTCACCTGCTAAAATTATATTTTTCGATTTTGATAATTTTTTATCTAAATCATTTTTAATATCTTTAATAATATTGGATATATCATTTTCGTTCGAATTAATGATTTTTGAATTTTTGTTTGATTTACAATAAAACCAAAGTTGACCATCAAATTTTTTAGATAACCAATAGTCACCTTTTTTAATCGTATCGATTTCATCACTTGAAATAGAAATATATTTTCTAGTAACTGAATTTTTATATTTTCTAATTGAAGTAGTTATATCCATATTGATAGTCTAATTTAAGGATTTTAAACCTTCAAGAATTGAAGTTATTTTTTTTTAAATTACATAACCCACATTTTTCATCAAAATTAGGTTTTGGACCTTCAAGAAAATCTAGTATCTCTGTAATAAACTTAAATAGATAATCATCGTCTCTTTGAATTGGATAATATTGTGTCTTCATATTAAATGAAGGATTTTTATCAACTGATTGTATCTTTTCAGGTTCAAAACAAAATATACCTAAATTTTTTATGGGTGTAAGTTTCAAATATTCCTTGTTTGGTTTTTCAAACATTATTGCATAACTTAATAATTGAGTTTTATATACTTCAATTTTTTTTTCATCTATATTGGTAACCTTGAAATCTATAATTGAAAAAAAACTACCATGATCTATGTAAGCATCTATCTTACCACGAAGAATAAATTTTCTACCTTTGTTATCTTTTAATAGCTCAGACCTTTGTAATCTTTCGTAATCAGTTTTAATCTTACCAGGTTCTATATTTGCATTTAAAACATCACTGCTTTTGTCGTGATAAAATTCTTTTTGTAATCTATCCAATTTAGAAAAAATGGATGGGAATGATGTTGAAACCCTTATATTGTCATTTTTTAGGTCATAATAACATCTTTTGCATCCAGAATATCCAAAAGCAAATTCACTAGGTGCAAAAATTAATTCACTCATAAATTTATTATATTATAATATTTATATTAAATTTTCTAAATGACTTATAAAGAACTAATTAAAGAGTGTAAAAAAAGAGGTTTTACGCTTGTTGATGATAATGGCAAGTTTTCTGTCTTAGATAAAAAAGGTAAAGAGTTCCCACTAAATTCTGAAGATATGAAAAAGTATAAATCTGGTAAGGAAGAAGTACCTCGTTATTTTTTAGAATTTTTGGATGTGTTGTAAAGTTTTACCCAACCCTTATTTTTGGTAAAGAATAAAAATCAGCTGTATCTATTTTAGAAGAATATTGTCTTCGCATATTCCATTTTTTATGAACTCCAGCGCTGGCAAGACTTAAAGTAGATCTGCCATATCTGTAATTGGTGTTATCAATTGATCGCATTAAACTTTTTATTTTTTCATCTTTTTCAGATGAAAATAAATTTTTTCTACCATCGTCATTACGTAGTCCTGTCAGCATCACACCTGCTTTTTGATAACGATAACCATTTTTGAATATACTTTCTAGTATTGCAATTGCGGTCTTAACAGTTTCAATACTATTGTTTGTTGCAATAGGAAAATCAATTGTTTTAGCATTTGAATAATAACCGTAGTCTCTTTGAAAAGGACTGGTTCGAACGAAAACTGTAATTGCTTTTGCAACTAAAGATTCTGATCTAATTTTTTCAGATGCATTTAAACAATAGTTGGCAACTGCTTCTTTTAGTTCTTGAAATTTTTCGATTCTTTTACCAAATGATCTTGAAACTACACAGCTCTTTCTTTTAGTTTGAGCAGTTTCTAAATTGATACAGGGTATTCCTCTAAGTTCCATTGCGGTTCTAGAGCTTAAAACATTAGAACATTTTTTAATCCAGGTATTGGATTTATTCTTAAGTTGCTTAGCATTATAGATACCATTTTTTTGATAGAATTTTGTTAACTGCCTACCAACACCCCATATATCATTGATTTCAACTTTTTCTAAAATAGGGTCTAAATTTTCTATTCCAATTAAACTCGTTACCCCAGATTGTTTTTTCTTAGCAATATGATTTGCAACTTTGCTTAAAGTTTTAGTTTTAGCAATACCAATACTGGTTGGAATACCAGTCCATTGCAAAACTGTTTCTCTAATTTCTCTACCAACTTTTTCAACTTCAGAATCTGGAAAATTGGATAAATCTATAAATGCTTCATCAATAGAATAGACTTCTATTTCAGTATTAAATCTTTTAAGTGTTCTCATTACTCTTCTAGATAAATCTCCATACAAAGAGTAATTTGATGAAAAAACCTCGACTTTATTTTTAACAATAATATCTTTTGCTTTAAAATAAGGTTCACCCATTTTAATCCCCAAAGCTTTTGCTTCATTGGATCTAGAAATAATACAACCATCATTATTTGATAGTACAACTACAGGTTTTTTTCTTATTTTTGGATTGAATAATCTTTCACATGAAACATAGAAAGAGTTACAATCAACTAAGCCTATTTTTTTAGTACGTTGAACGGATGACATAAGTCACAACTCCCCAAATAAAGACATCTTCTTCTTCGTTAATCAAAATTCTATTAGAAAAATCTTTAGAGCCTGAGGATAGAAATTTTTTATCTCTTTCTTGAACCAAAGTTTTAACTACAAGCTCGTCATGAACATTTGCGATAACAGTTGAGAAGTTTTTTGGCTTTAAACTTTTGTCGACAACTAATAAATCGCCATCATTAATCCCAACATCGACCATAGATTTTCCCTGTACTCGGATGATGAAAGTGGCAGGAACATTTTTGATTAAATGCATGTTCAGATCGATATCTTCCTCGATATAATCAGTGGCAGGCGATGGAAAACCAGCGCCAGCTTTATGCAGATAATAAGGAATAGTCAGCTTCATGTTCTTGTTTTGTTCTTATTTGTAGCGCAGTTATACAATGTAGTCAATAGGTTGTATTTTGAGTCCGTAATTGAATCAAAACTGAATCAAAACGTGAACATCGAAACTATATTTTGTATGCTTGTGGATAACTTTAACCAAGGATAGTTTAAAACATCAAATGAAAAAACTAATTTGTCATTGTGGAGCTGTAGAAGCAGAAATTAATTTAGATGGAGATTTAGCTAAAGTAATAAAATGTAATTGTTCAATTTGTAAAAGAAAAGGTGCAATTATGTCGATGGTAAAAAATGAAGATTTTAAAATTACTAAAGGTGAAGATAAGTTAAAACTATATCAATTTCACTCAAAAGTAGCCAAACATTACTTCTGTTCTGAATGTGGAATTTATACACATCATAATCCAAGGATCAATCCAGCCATGACAGGATTTAATGTTGGTTGTATTGATGAAATAAATACTTTTGATATGAAAGAAGTTCCAGTAAACGATGGCCAAAATCATCCATTGGATAAAAAATAATTTTCATGCAACAATTCAGCTTATGCTTTGGTAAGGTAAAAAAAGATTGTTTAAAGTTTATAAAATCTCAAGAAACAAAAGCAGATAAATTTAAGAATAAGGAAAGAATGATAAAATCTTTCTTAATTCCATTATGTTTTTGGATTAGTAAAAAAGCTGATAAAAAAAGACCTTATTTTGTAGGTCTAGCAGGAGGCCAAGGAACAGGCAAAACCACCATTAGTTCACTCATTAAGATAATTTTAACAAAGTACTTTAAATTAAAAGTTTTCAGAATTTCTATAGATGATTTTTATAAAACTAGAAAAGAGAGAATAAATTTATCTAATAAAATACACCCAATGCTTTTAACTAGAGGAGTACCAGGAACACATGATATTAATATGATGTTGAGTTTTTTTAAAAAGGCAAAAAGTAGAAAATTTAAAAGGTTGAAATTGCCAACATTTAATAAAGCAATAGATGACCGCTTTCACAAAAAGAATTGGTATGATTTAAAAGCAAGACCTGATGTAATAATTTTCGAAGGTTGGTGTGTTGGTGCAAAATCAGAAAAAAATAGTACTTTAAAGAAAAATATCAATTCTCTGGAAAAAGCCAAAGATCAAAGACAAATTTGGAGAAAATATGTTAACCAGCAATTGAAATCAAAATACAAAAACTTATATTCCCAACTTAATTGTTTAATTTATTTAAGAGCGAAAAATTTTAGTTTGCTTCAGAAATGGAGATTGAAACAAGAGAGAAAACTTTGGGTGAAAAGTAAAGTAAAATCGAATTTAAAAATAATGAGTAGAGGAGATGTCATCAATTTTATGCAGACATATCAAAGAATAACCCAGAATATGTTTAAAAATATGCCTAAATACGCATCTATAATTTTTAATCTAAATAGTAACCATCAGATCAAATCTGCAGTATATAAAAGTAAATGAAAAAAATAATTTTAATTTTTTTAGGTACATTCTTTTTATTTTCAAAAGTTAATGCAGAAACCTTTTCTAGTGCTTTATCAAAAGCATATAAAAATAACTCAGAACTGAACGCTGAAAGAGAAAATATTAATGTCTCTGAACAAGATCTAAATATAGCAAGAGGATCTTATTTACCAACCATTACACTTGAGGGCACTGAAAGTCAGGAAGAAACTAATAAACTTACCAATCAAGATGGAAGTAATGCATCGATTAGTGATGTGGATCCATCAACAAGATCAGTTTCAATTACTCAAACTTTGATAGATTTTGGTAGAGGTGCAGATCTCGCAAAAAATAAGATAGGTATTGATCTTGCAAAAGCGAAATTATTAAAAAAAGAACAAGATATTTTATATAAAACTACAGAGGCTTATACGGGGCTAATTTCAGCAAATGAAAAGTTAGAAATTAATAGAACAAATGTTGAGCTTTTAAGCAGACAAGTAGAAACTGATAGAATTAGACTTAGCAGAGGTCAAATTTCTTTGTCAGATGTTTCTCAATCAGAATCTTCGTTAGCAGGCGCTGAGGCACAATTTATTAAGGCACAAAATGATTTATTAACCAGTAAATTAAATTATGAAAATATTATAGGTAACATTAATGATGTGCAATCATTAGATAAAAGTTCAATTATTAATTATGAACTTCCAGGAGATCTTAATTCAGCAATTGAGCTTTCAAAGAAAAATAACCCTGATTTGATAATTGCAAAATTAGAGTACGAACAATCTATTAAAGATAAATCAATAGCTAAATCTGATTTAGCACCTACTGCGAAATTATCTTTTGAAAGATCATATACAGAAGATTTAAATACAACATATGATGAGAGAGAAAAAGATACTGTTAAAGCAACTGTTTCGTGGCCTTTTTTTTCAGGAGGTAAAAACATTGCTAAATATAAAAAAAATCAAAGTTTAGAAAATAGAAAAAGATTAATTTTAGATAGTGCCGTAAAACAAAATCAAACCGATGTAGCTAGCGCCTGGTCTAATTATCAATCTAATAGAAGTTTACTTAATTCTGTTCAATCCCAAGTTAAAGCTGCTGAAATTGCCAATGAGGGAATTACTGCTGAATATAATAGTGGGGCAGGAAGAACAACTTTAGAGGTCATTCAATCCAACTCATTACTTTTGAATGCTCAAATTTCTTTGGCAGATTCTGAGAGAAATTACATTTTATCCCAGTTTAATTTGTTAAAGTCCTTAGGATTGCTAAATAGCAATTATCTAAAAATTAGATAATTATTGGTTTTTTGACGAAAAATAAAATATCTTGCCAATGAGAACAAAATGTGTACATTTATTTTATGATTCGAGTGTTAAAAAAAGTAAGAAAAGAGGCAAAAAATGACAAAAAATAACTTAAAAGTGGTTAAATCTACGAAAGATCAAGAATTGGATATTAAAGAGAAAAACAAAGCATTAGATGCTGCGATTAGCCAGATAACTGACAATTTTGGAAAAGGTTCAGTTATGAAGCTTGGTGAAAAAAGAGCAATGGATATCGAGTCGATATCTACAGGTTCTTTAAGTTTAGATTTAGCTTTAGGAATAGGTGGTTTACCTAAAGGAAGAATTATTGAAGTTTATGGACCAGAGAGTTCTGGAAAAACAACATTAGCATTACAAGTAGTTGCTGAAGCTCAAAAGGCAGGTGGAATTTGTGCATTCGTTGATGCGGAGCATGCTTTAGATCCAGTCTATGCGAAAAAATTAGGAGTGAATACTGAAGAGCTTTTAATTTCTCAACCAGATGCAGGTGAGCAAGCTTTAGAAATCGCTGATACGCTAGTAAAATCAGGCTCTATTTCAGTTATCGTAATTGACTCTGTTGCAGCTTTAACTCCAAAAGCTGAAATTGAAGGTGAGATGGGTGATCATCATGTTGGTCTTCAATCAAGATTAATGAGTCAGGCTTTAAGAAAATTAACTGGTTCAATTTCAAATACAAACACAATGATGATTTTCATTAACCAAATTAGAATGAAAATTGGAGTTATGTTTGGAAGTCCAGAAACAACATCAGGTGGAAATGCGTTGAAGTTTTATTCATCTGTAAGAATGGATATTAGAAGAATTGGTGCTATCAAAGATAAAGATGAAATTATTGGAAACACTACAAGAGTAAAAGTAGTTAAGAATAAAGTTGCACCACCATTTAAAGTTGTTGAGTTTGACTTAATGTATGGCAGAGGAATTAGTAAAATGGGTGAGTTAGTTGACCTAGGTGCTAAAGCTGACATTATTGAAAAATCAGGAGCATGGTATGCTTATAAGGGTGAAAAAATAGGTCAAGGCAGAGAAAACGCAAAAACTTACCTTGCTCAAAATCCTAAAGTTGCTGCAGAAATAGAAATGGCAATTAGAGAAAAAGCAGGTGTGATTTCAAAGAAAATTGAAGGAAATCCATTAAGTCCTGAAAAAATTGAAAAAGAGAAGAAAGTAGCTGAAAAAGAAGAGGCTGCAAAAGAAGCTACTCCTTCCAAAAAGAACTAAAATTAAAGGTCATCTTTAAATTATAAAAGGCGCTTGTTATAAGCGCCTTTACCCCTTTATCCCTAACTAGACATAGAATAAAAAAGCTGTATTTTAAAGTATGGCGGATAAATCATTAAATGAAATAAGAAGTACGTTCTTAAAATATTTTGAAAAGAATGATCATAAGATTGTCGAGTCTAGTAATTTAGTTCCAAATAATGATCCGACATTAATGTTTGCCAATTCTGGAATGGTTCAATTTAAGAATGTATTTACTGGTTTAGAAAAAAGAGATTATCAAAGAGCTACCACTTCTCAAAAATGTGTCAGAGCAGGAGGTAAGCATAATGATTTAGAAAATGTTGGTTACACTCCAAGACATCATACTTTTTTTGAAATGTTGGGAAATTTTTCTTTCGGGGACTATTTTAAAGAAAGAGGAATTGAACTAGCATGGAATTTAATCACTAAAGATTTTGGTTTAGATAAAAATAGACTTTACGTAACCGTTTTTCATGAAGATGATGAAGCCTTCAATTTCTGGAAGAAAATAGCGGGTTTTAGCGATGATAGAATTATCAGAATTTCGACATCAGATAATTTCTGGTCAATGGGAGAAACAGGTCCCTGTGGACCTTGCTCAGAAATATTCTATGATCATGGTGATCATTTAAAAGGTGGTTTACCCGGAACAAAGGATCAAGATGGAGATCGTTTTATTGAAATTTGGAACTTGGTATTTATGCAATATGAACAAGTTTTAAAAGATAAAAGAATAGATTTACCCAAACCATCTGTAGATACAGGAATGGGATTGGAGAGAATAGCTGCTCTTTTACAAGGAACTCACGACAATTATCAAACTGATCATTTTAAGAAATTAATAAGTTCGATATCAGATGTAACTAAAGTTAAACAAGCTGATAATAATATATCGAGTTTTAGGGTAATTGCTGATCATTTAAGAGCAAGTTCCTTTCTATTAGCTGAAGGTGTTCTGCCATCAAATGAAGGTCGTGGATACGTCTTAAGAAGAATTATGAGAAGGGGTATGAGACATTCTCATTTACTAGGATCAAAAGAACCTATTTTTTACAAAATTTTTGAATCTTTAAAAAATGAAATGTCTGGAAATTATCCAGAGTTAGAGCGATCTGAGTCTTTGATAACAGAAACATTAAAAATGGAAGAAGAAAAATTTTTAGTTTTACTTGATCGAGGAATTAAAATACTAAATGATGAAATTTCAAAAATTGATAAAGTGTTATCAGGTGATGTAGCTTTTAAATTATATGATACTTATGGTTTTCCATTAGATCTTACAGAAGATATTTTAAAAAATAAATCATTAAAAGTTGACCATCAAAAATTTGATGAGTTGATGAAAAAGAGCAAAGAACTTGCAAAAAAGAATTGGAAAGGATCTGGTGACAGCTCAGAAGAAGCAATTTGGTTTTCAATTAAAGATAAAACTGGTCCTACAGAATTTTTGGGTTACGAGTCTAATCAATCTGAGGGAGTAGTGTTAAATTTAATTAAAAACAATCAAGAATCAAAATCATTAGCTACTGGAGAAGAAGGAATGATTATAACTAATCAAACTCCTTTTTATGGTGAGTCAGGAGGACAACTTGGTGATAAAGGCACAATAGTTTCTGGAAATTCAGTTTTCGAAGTTGAGGATACACAAAAAAAACTTGGAGATTTATTTGTTCATTATGGATCGGTAACAGCTGGTGAAATTAAAATAAATGATATAGTTGAAATGAAAATTGATGTTGAAAGAAGAAACAATTTAAAAGCTTATCATTCTGCAACTCACTTACTTCATGAGTCTTTAAGAAGAACTTTAGGTAAGCACGTGATGCAAAAAGGTTCATTAGTTGCACCAGATCGTTTGAGATTTGACTTTAGTCACATGAAACCGATTACTAATGAGGAATTAGAGACAATAGATAAATTAGTTAATGAATACGTTAAAAATGGCTCTGAAGTGACCACAAGAATTATGACACCTAAAGCTGCAATAGAAAAGGGAGCGCTAGCTTTTTTTGGTGAAAAATATGGTGAAGAAGTTCGTGTCGTTTCAATGGGGAAGGAAAAAGATGCTTATTTTTCAACGGAATTATGCGGTGGAACACATGTAAAAAACACTGGAGATATTGGAAAATTTAAAACAGTCAGTCAATCATCTATTGCTGCAGGAGTAAGAAGAGTTGAAGCTTTAAGAGATAAACAGCTTGAGGATTTTATAAAGAATAAAGAAAAGCTATCGACTTTATCTTTACAAAAAGATGAGGAGACTATCAAAGATTTGTCATCACAAATAATCAAACTTGGAGGTAAACCGAAAGTTAATAATAAAGATTTAAAAGAAATAATAAAAAATCTTTCAAAACAACTTGAACAATTAAATGTTAATTCAGTTCTTCAAGATAAAACAAAAAATATTATTAATGACCAAAAAATAAAGGATATAAAAGTTCGATTCCAAAAAGTTCAAGATTTACCTCCTAAAGATTTGAGAAAATTAGTTGATAGTGGAAAAAAAGAACTTGGTGATGGGATTGTAATTGTTTTTGCAAGTAGTGAAGATAAAGTTGGTTTAGGCGTTGGTGTTACTGAAAAACTAGTGGATAAATATGATGCTGTAAAATTTGCAAAATTAGGTTCAGAAATTATCGGTGGTAAAGGTGGTGGAGGCCGAAAAGATTTTGCCCAAGCAGGGGGACAAGATAAAAAAAAAATTGATGAGGCTTTTGAAAAACTAAAGGCTTTAATTTAACTTCTGTTTAAGATTATTATCAATTACATCCAGAAACTGATTAGTTGTTAAATATTTACTTGAAGGTCCAACCAATATTGCAAGATCTTTTGTCATTGAGCCATTCTCAACACTTTCAATACAAACTTTTTCAATTGTATTTGCAAATTTGATAAGTTCGTCGTTACCATCAAGTTTACCTCTATGTGCCAATCCTCTTGTCCATGCAAAAATCGAAGCAATTGGATTTGTGGAAGTTTCTTTACCTTGTTGGTGCATTCTATAATGTCTAGTTACTGTTCCGTGAGCTGCTTCTGCCTCCATTATTTTTCCATCAGGTGTAAGCAGTGTGCTGGTCATTAAACCAAGTGAGCCATATCCTTGAGCCATGGTATCTGATTGAACATCACCATCATAATTTTTACATGCCCATATATACTTGCCGCTCCATTTCATTGCACATGCTACCATGTCGTCAATTAATCTGTGTTCATAAGTAATTTTTGCATCCTCAAATTTTTTCTTGAATTCTTTATTATAGACCTCTTCAAATATATCTTTAAATCTTCCATCGTATTTTTTTAGAATTGTATTTTTGGTTGATAAGTAAACTGGCCAATTCTTAATTAATCCATAACTAAAACAGGATCTTGCAAAATCCTCGATTGATTTATCTAAATTATACATTGAGAGTGCAACCCCTGGACCGGTAAAATTAAATACTTCATATTTAATTTCATCTTTACCATCTTCAGAAGTCCATTTTACTTCCATCTTACCTTTGCCAGGCACTTTGAAATCTGTTGCTCTATATTGATCTCCAAATGCATGCCTTCCGATCACTACTGGATCTGACCAAGAGGGTACGAGTTTTGGAATGTTAGAACAAATTATGGGTTCTCTAAATACAGTTCCTCCAATGATATTTCTGATAGTTCCGTTTGGAGATCTCCACATTTTCTTCAATTTAAACTCTTCAACTCGTGCTTCATCTGGAGTGATGGTTGCACATTTGATACCGACACCAATTTTTTTAATTGCATTAGCAGAGTCTATAGTGATTTGATCATCAGAGTCATCTCTACTTTTCATTCCTAAATCGTAATATTCGATGCCGAGATCTAAATACGGAAGTATCAATTTTTTCTTGATAAATTCCCAGATTATTCTGGTCATTTCATCGCCATCTAACTCTACTATTGGGTTTTTAACGCTAATTTTGCTCACTTATATTTTTATCTTAATAATTGAATTTCGCGATTTTATATACATATTAATGACAATTTATCAAATAGAAGAATATGTTTAGTAAGATATTTCCAAAAATTCACGCTGAAGGTTATAAATTTTTAGTTATAGCCGGAATAATCACAATAGTATTTTATATTTTTAGTAATTTCTTAGGTCTAATTGGTTTGGTCTTAACTATTTGGGTTTATTATTTTTTTAGAGATCCAGAGAGAGTTATTATTGATAATGATAATTATCTTGTTAGTCCAGCAGATGGTGAGGTGATTAAAGTTGAAGAAGTTGATGGGCCTAAAGAACTTGGTCTAGAGAATAAAAAATTTAAAAAGATTAGTGTTTTTATGAATGTTTTTGATTGTCATGTAAACAGAACTCCATGTGCAGGGAAGATTGAGGAAATCTTATATAAGCCAGGCAAGTTTGTAAATGCTTCATTAGATAAAGCAAGTGAGGATAATGAAAGAAATTACTTTAAAATTAAAGACCCCCACAACAATGACATTATAGTTGTTCAAATAGCTGGATTGGTTGCACGAAGAATAGTTTGTGAGTCAAATAAAGATCAAGAGTTGAAACAAGGAGATCGTATTGGCATGATACGATTTGGTAGTAGAGCTGATATATATTATGAAAATTATGAGCCACTTGTAAAAGTTGGCCAAAAAGCTATTTCAGGTGAGACACTACTTGCAAAAAAATAATATGGAACAAAAAAAACCAAATCTTAAAATTGTAGCAGATAAAAAAAGCGCAAGAATGATTTTACCAAATATGTTAACCCTGATGGGCGTATGTATTGGTTTAAGTTCAATTCGATTTGCTTTGGACGGTAGATTTGAAATAGCAATTATTGCAATAATTTTTGCTGCTTTGATTGATGGCTTAGATGGAAGAATAGCAAGACTTATAAAAGGAACCTCAAAGGTTGGAAAAGAATTAGATTCTTTGACGGATGTAATAAGTTTTGGGGTTGCTCCAGCATTCATTATGTATTTCTGGAAATTAAATACCTTAGGTCGATTTGGATGGTTATTATGTTTAGTTTATGTAATTTGTGTTGCTTTAAGATTAGCAAGATTTAATGTTAATTCTAATCAAGAACCTTCCTGGAAAGATAACTTTTTTGAAGGAGTACCATCTCCAGCAGGTGCTATATTATTGTTAACTCCGCTAATAATAAGCCTTAGTGGTTTCGATTATATTCAGCTAAATTTTAATATCATTGTTCCAGTATTTTTTGTGGCAACATCATTGCTTCTCATTAGTAAATTTCCAAGTTATTCATTTAAAAAAATAGTCATACCAAGAAAGACAACAATATTTTTATTATTTGGCATAGTTCTATTTTTTGGACTATTGTTAGTTTATACATTTAATGTAATTGCAATAAGTTCTTTAGTTTATGTGCTTTTATTACCAATTAGCTTTTTTCATTTTCAAAAATTAAAAAAACAACATGAAAATGACAAAATTCAAGAGGATGATGATCTTGAAGACATACTTTAATGAAAAAAAACACAATAGTTTCTCTTGCTGATGCTAACTATTTTCCTTTATTAGAGGAATTAATTAATTCTATAAAAAGATTCAAAGAAAGTGAGAATGTTGCGATCTGTATTTTAGATGCAGGTTTAAACAAAGATCAAAAAGAAAAATTATCCACCAAAGTAGATGAAATTAAATCTGCAGAGTGGGATATTGAAGTTCCACAATCTAAAGTTAAAGAAAAGGAATGGCTTAAAAGCCAAGTTTCAAGGGCATTTTTACCTAAATATTTTCCAAACTATGAAAAATATTTGTGGATTGATTGTGATGCTTGGGTAAATGATTGGAGTTCTGTTGAGCTTTATTTTCAAGCTTGTGATAATGGAAAGCTCGGTATTACACAAACAATAGGACCCGGTTATAAAATCACTTCAAGAGTAAATTGGTTATTTGGTAAATTGGCAATTATTAAATCACAAAATTTTAAACATGCCATAAAATCTAAAATTGGTATTAACAAAGCAAGAAAACTTGCTTTTGCTCCACATATTAATATTGGCGTGTTTTCTTTGGAAAAAAACTCAAAAGGATGGAGTTTGTGGCAAATTAATTTGTCCAAAACACTTAAAGCTGGCAATATTTTTGGATCAGAAGGATTAGCAATTAATATGTCAGTTTATATTGATGATCTTGAAACAGAATTTTTACCCTTAAATTGCAATTGGATCACTAGCAATCTTTTACCAAAATTTGATGAAAATCAAAAAACTTTTGTAGAACCTTATCTTCCCAATTACAAAATAGGCATAATGCATCTTGCAGCTGGAATATGGAAAGATGGTAAAGATATGCGAGTAGATAAAAGTATAGAGATAGAATTAGAAACTTTAGACAATAAAAAGATTAATAAAAGCTTAAGATTCGATACATAGTTGAAAAAAAATAAAATTTCAAAAAATTGGATTAATAAACAAAGAAGAGATACTTATGTTCGTCAATCCAAAGTGGATGGTTATAGAGCTAGATCTGCGTATAAATTAATTGAAATTGACGAAAAGTTTAAAGTTTTTAAGGGTGGAATTTCTGTAATAGATATTGGTGCTGCACCAGGAAGTTGGTCACAATATGCCTCAAAGGTTGTAAAAAATGGAACTATTATCTCGATAGATTTAAAAAAAATGGAAAAAATTAAAAACACTATTCAAATTGAGGGTGATTTCACAGAGCTCAATATTCAGGAGAAAATTAAAAAAAATCTTAATAGTCCAATTGATGTGGTTATGTCTGATATGGCAGTAAATACGACTGGAATAAAAGATGTTGATGCAATCCAAACTGGAGAGTTATGTAAAGAGGCGATGATATTTTCAAAAGATGTAATATCTAAAAAGGGTATTTTTATTGCTAAAATATTTATGGGCAGATCTTTTAATGAAATTGTCGCACTCGGAAAAAAAATTTTTAAAGAAGTAAAGGTTTTTAAACCTAAGTCGAGTCGAAAAGATTCTAAAGAGAGTTTTATTATTTGTAAAAATCTTAGATAGACACTTTTAATTTAAAAGGAATCATATATAAAAGATTATGGTTCCTATAAAAGAAGCACTTACCTTCGATGACGTTACTTTAGTTCCTAAGTACTCTGAAATATTACCCTCAGAGGTTGATACGAGTATAAAATTAACAGACTCATTAAAACTTAAAATCCCACTTTTATCATCAGCAATGGATACCGTAACCGAAAGCAAAATGGCTATTGCTATTGCAAAATCTGGTGGACTAGGAATAATCCACAGAAATTTAGATATCAAAAAACAAGTTTTCGAAGTTAAGAAAGTAAAAAAACAAAAATTACTAGTAGGTGCAGCTGTGGGAGCAGGACCCAACGAGTTCAAAAGAGCTGAGGCACTTTTAAAAGAAAAATTGGATATGATTGTTGTGGACACTGCTCACGGACACACCAAAAAAGTTTCCGAAATAATTAAATTTATCAAAAAAATTAAAAATAAAAAAACAGCTCTATGTGCTGGAAATATAGCAACACCAGATGCAGCTAAATTTTTACTTAAATTAGGCGTTGATATAATTAAGGTTGGGATTGGTCCCGGTTCCATCTGCACAACTAGGTTGGTTGCGGGTATTGGAGTTCCTCAATTAAGCGCAATATTAAATGTGAGAAACGGCATAAAGAATAAAAATGTAAAAATTATTTCTGATGGAGGGATAAAATACTCAGGTGACCTCGCTAAAGCTTTTGCTGCTGGCGCTGATGCAGTCATGATAGGTTCATTGTTTGCAGGAACTGATGAAACACCGGGTAAACTCATAAAAAAAAATGGTAAACTATTTAAAAGTTTTAGAGGCATGGGTTCGGTAGGAGCGATGAATAAAGGCTCGGCTGATAGATATTTTCAAAAAAAACAAAAAGACAGTTCAAAGTATGTGCCCGAGGGAGTAGAAGGATTAGCAAAATACAAAGGTAAAGTTGATAAAGTTGTTTTTAAATTAGTTGGTGGATTAAGATCATCAATGGGTTATCTTGGTTCTAAACAGATAAAATATTTAAGATATAAACCGCAATTTGTAAAAATTACAAAAGCTGGATTTTATGAAAGTATGGTTCATAATGTCGATATCGTTAAAAGTGATAGTAAATACTGATGACAAAAATATTTAAATTAATTTTTTTATTATATTTAATAATCAATAGCATGAGTATTGCTATAGCAGATGAAAATTTTTTTAATAAAGGTTTAAAATTATTCAAAGATAAAAAATATGAGGATGCTAGGTTTATGTTTGAAAGAGGTATAGTATTTAATCCTAAAGACTCAAATTCTTATCTTTATTTAGCAAAAATTTACAACATTCAAGAAGATCAAGATAAAGAAGAAAAAAATTTGGAAGCAACATTATTAATTGAACCTAATAACGAGGAAGCAATATTAATGTCTATGAAAATAGCTTTAGAGAGATCTAATTATTCAAAAGTAAAAGATTTATCTAATACTTTTTCAAAGGTTTGCAAAAAACTCTGTAATGAAAATAAAGAAATTTTAGACACCCTTGCAAATATAGAACCCAAAAAAAATGAGTCTTGATAAGAATTTGAACAAAATCTTAATAATAGATTTTGGTTCACAATTTACTCAGTTAATAGCTAGGCGAATTAGAGAGTTAGGAGTTTATTCCGAAATTATAAGTCATAAAAAGGTTAAAAATAAAAATATTGATAATTCAATTAAAGGAATAATTTTATCAGGCGGACCATTAAATGTTTACCAAATTAATAAATATTCTTTTGATAAAAGGATCATCGAAAATCAAATACCAGTCTTAGGTATTTGTTTTGGTCATCAAATTTTATCAAAACTTAATGGTGGCAGAGTTAAACAATCAAAATATAGAGAGTTTGGATTAGCAAATATTCGGAAAAAGAGGGAAAGTATTTTGATAAAAAACTTCTTTAATAAAAAAAATATTAATAAAGTTTGGATGAGTCATGCTGATCAAGTTTCGAAACTTCCCAAAAATTTTAACGTTATTGCCTCAAGTCAAAACTCAAAATTTGCTATTATCGAAAATAAGAAAAAAAATTTTTATGGTGTTCAGTTTCATCCCGAAGTTACCCATACAGAAAATGGAAAAAAATTAATAAATAATTTTATATTCTTGATATGTAAAATTAAAAGAAATTGGTCATCAAAAGATCAAAAGATTAAATTGATAAAAGATGTTCAAAATTTAGTCGGTAAAAATAAAGTAATATGTGCATTATCAGGTGGAGTTGATAGCAGTGTTGTCGCTCAACTATTGAATAAAGCAATTGGTAAAAAATTATTTTGTATCTTCGTTAATACGGGTCTGCTTAGAAAAAATGAGGAGATACAAGTAGTTAAAACTTTCAAAAAAAAATTGAAAATAAATCTAATTTATGTAAATGCAGAGAATGAATTTTTGAGAAAGCTCAACAATGTTTCTGACCCAGAGAAAAAAAGAAAAATAATTGGAAATTTATTTATCAAAATTTTTGAGAGATATGCTAAAAGAATAAAAAATGTAAAATTTTTAGCACAAGGAACGCTCTATCCAGATCTTATTGAAAGTAAGTCAGTGACTGGAAGCCAAACCTCAAAGATCAAATCTCATCATAATGTAGGTGGTTTACCAAAGAAAATGAAACTTAAATTGGTAGAACCATTGAAATTTTTATTTAAAGATGAGGTTAGAAAATTAGGATTAGAACTAAAACTTAGTAAAGAAATTATTTCAAGACATCCGTTTCCAGGACCTGGACTGGCGATCAGAATGCCTGGCATTATTACTAAAGAAAAAATCAAAATTTTAAAAGAAGCTGACAATTATTTTATTCAAGCTTTAAGAGAGCACAATTTATATAATAAAATTTGGCAAGCCTATGCTGCATTGCTTCCAGTCAAAACAGTAGGGGTCATGGGGGATAATCGAACTTATGAATATTTGTGTTTATTAAGAGCAATTACATCTGAGGATGGAATGACAGCTGATTTTTATGATTTTAAAAAATCATTTATTCAAATGATTTCAAATAAAATTGTAAATAGCATAAGAGGAGTAAATAGAGTAGTTTATGATGTTACATCTAAACCGCCGAGCACTATTGAGTTAGAATAATTAAATTTTATGAATGATGCGTCTAAAAAACTTTTTAATATTATACGTAAGAATAAAATTGATTGTAAATTTACAATTATAGAAATTGGTGCGCTAGAGTTATCAAAAAAAGAACCCTTTTACGAGTTATTAGAACATTTTCCTAAAAGTAAAATCATAGGCTTTGAAATTGAGGAAAATGTATGTGATGAAATGAATCTAAAAGCCCCTAAAGGTGTGGAATATTATCCACATGCCCTTGGAGAAAAAAATGAGAGGAAAAAATTATATAATACAGAACATCCTATGTGCACTAGTTTATATAAACCAAATGAAAAATTAATTCGTTTGTATAACAACTTGGAATTTGCATATTTAAAAGGTGAGACCGAAACTGATACAATTACTCTTGATACTTTTGTTGGTAAATACAACATAGAGGATATAGATTTTATTAAAATAGATGTTCAGGGAGCTGAATTAGATATTTTTAAAGGAGGCAAGAATGTACTCAAAAATGTCATAAAAATAGTTTGTGAGGTTGAATTTGTGCCACTTTATGAGTCTCAACCACTCTTTGGAGATATATGCAGCTTTTTAAAACATTATGATCTAATGTTTAACAAATTTCTAGGGTTTGGTGGCAGAACCCTTAAACCATTAATTGCAAATGAAGGTCCTAACGCAATATCACAATATATGTGGTCCGATGCAATATTTATACCCGATGTTGAAAAACTTCAAAATTTAAGTGATGAAAAATTATTAAGGTTGAGTTTATTGTCAGCTATTTATAATAGTATAGACCTAGCTTACTTTTGTTTATTGATTTATGATAAACGAAATTCTTCTAATATAGCTAAGGATTGGATAAATCCACAAAATGGAAAAAATTAAAAAAATTCAAAATAAAAAAAACAAATCAAAAATTGTTTGTCTCACTGCTTATTCAAAAAATTTTGCTGAAGAAATAGATAAATATGTTGATATAGTTTTAGTAGGAGACTCTCTTGGTTCAGTTTTATATAATTATCCATCAACAAAAAAAGTCACCCTGACCGAAATGATTAATCATTCAAAAAGTGTAAGATTAGGTGTAAAAAAAAGTTTGATGGTAGTCGATATGCCTTACAAAACTTACGAAACTAAAAATCTAGCATTAAAAAATGCAAAAAATATTATTAAAGAGACAAAATGTGATGCAGTTAAACTTGAGGGTGGAAAAAAAGTAATTGAACAAATAAAATTTTTGATTAAAAACAATATACCTGTAATGGGACATCTTGGATTACTCCCACAATCTACAAAAAAATTTAAATCTAAGGGCAAAACGAATAAAGAAGTAAAACAACTTATTAATGAGTCGATACTGCTTCAGGAATGTGGAGTCTTTGCTATTGTTTTAGAGTGCGTGAAAACATCAATCGCAAAAAGAATTTCGCAAAATTTGAATATACCAACAATTGGAATTGGTTCATCTGTTCATTGCGATGGTCAGGTTCTTGTTACGGATGACTTAATTGGTTTAAATCAAACAAAAATAAAATTTGTTAAACAATTTTTAAACGTAAAAAAATATATCAATGCTGGATTAAGAAAATATGCTTCAGAGGTAAGATCTAAGAAATATCCAACTAAAAAACATTCGTATTAAAAATATTTTTTAAATTGTTCGTTGATCGATAAAATTTCTAAGTCTACTAAACCTCCAATTACTAGTTGAAGGGCTACTAAAAGAATAAAACCTAAACCAACATAGGCAATCCATAAATGTTTTTGAATATAACTTGCAAGATATGTTGCCATTGCTCCTGTTAAAATTACTGATAAAACAAGTCCAAATATCATAAAGCCAAAATTACCTTTAGCAGCTCCAACTACACCTATCACATTGTCAAAACTGATCGTTATATCTGCAAATAAAACTTTATAAACACTTTGAATATAAGATGGTTCTTTAGATTTTTTTGTTGGCGACTTTACTTTCTTTATTTCAAAAAGATCCTTTCTTAAATCATTAACGATCCAGATTAAAAGTAAACCACCTAAAATTTTAATAAAATAAAATTTGAACAAGTAAGTTGCAAATAACGCAAAAATAACTTTAAATATTAAAGCCCCAGCCACTCCCCATAAAATAATTTGTCTTCTATGTTTTGGTGCAAAGTTCGCTGCAATCAAGCCAATGATGATTGCATTATCTGCTGCCAAGATTATATCTATAAAAATAATCTGAACTAATATGAGTGCTTCCTCTAACAAAGTAAGAGCATAGTATAAAATATTTAAAATAATTCAATTAAAAGTAGTATTATTTTTTTATTGATAATTATTTTAATACATAATGAAATAGTCTTAATAAAAATGGAGGTCAAATGAAATTCTTAAAATATTTATCAACTATTTTAGTTTCATTAATTTTGTCAATTAATCTTGCAATTGCAGAGAAATGGGACATGGCTCTAGCTTATGGAGCAGGGAACTTTCATTCTGCAAACGCAGCTGAATTCGCAAAAAATGTTACTGAAAAAAGTGGTGGAAAGTTAACAATTGTAACACACCCTGGTGGTTCGTTGTTTAAAGGTGGAGAAATTTTTAGAGCAGTTAGAACAGGTCAAGCTCAAATTGGTGAGAGATTTATGTCAGCTTTAGGAAAAGAGGATCCACTTTTAGAAGTAGACTCTCAACCATTCTTAGCAACGTCTTACGCTGATGCAATGAAGTTATATAAAGCGTCAAAAGATGAAATCGTTAAAGGATTAGACGAGAAAGGCTTAGTATTTCTTTATGCTGTGCCGTGGCCAGCACAAGGCTTGTATAGCAAAAAGGAAATTAACTCTGTTGAAGATTTAAAAGGTCTTAAATTTAGAGCTTATAATTCTGCTACCATAAGGATTGCTGAGCTAACAGGCATGGCTCCTACAAAAATAGAGGCTGCTGAAATTAGTCAGGCGTTTTCTACAGGTGCAGTAGAAAGTATGATCACATCACCGACTACAGGTAAAAACTCAAAAATTTGGGAAAATGGTGTGAAATATTTTTATGATATTGCAGCTTGGTTTCCAAAAAATATGATAATTGT
This sequence comes from uncultured Pelagibacteraceae bacterium, assembly GCA_902597695.1. Next base: position 21,723 of record CACJYH010000001.1, read on the forward strand.
GAACAAAGATGCTTGGAATAAATTAGATCAGGCAACTAAAGATCTTGTTATGAAACAAGCAGCTTTAGCTGAAAGAAAAGGTTGGCAATTATCAAAACAAGGGAACGTTGGGGATAAAAAAGCTTTAGCTGATGCTGGTATGGTAGTCGGTAAAGTAAATGCACCACTTCAAGCTCATTTTGAAAAAGTTGGAGAGACTATGGCCAAGGAATGGTCTCAAAAAGCTGGTTCAAGAGGAGCTGCTGTTTTATCAAGTTATAAATAATTCAATTCTTAAAATTAAGGCCACTTAAAATTTGAGTGGCCTTAACTTATTATGTTAAAATCACTAGATAGAAATTTAAATAAACTCTACAAATTTTCAGGTTATGTTGCTGCTTTTTTTTTAATTTTGGTAGCAGTTTTTATTCTTATTGGTATCTCATCGAGAATATTTGGTTTTTATATAAGAGGTCTTGCTGAGTATTCAGGTTATTGTATGGCTGCCGCATCTTTTTTTGCGTTAGCTTACACATTTGTAGAAGGGGGACATATTAGAATTACGCTTTTCTTAGAAAAATTATCAGGTGCAAAGAAAAAATTTATTGAAACCTGGTGTTTAAGTATCGCAAGCTTTTTTTCAGGATACCTAGCTTTTTACTTCGTTAAAATGTTAATTATTTCTTATAAATTTCAAGAACGAAGTGAAGGAGCAGATGAAATTTTGATTTGGATTCCTCAAACAAGTGTAGCTATCGGATCAACAATTTTTTTTATAAGCGTTTTTCATCAATTTATTTTAATCATCAAAAAGGATTAAATGACCGAAATACTTTTAACAATTTTCTTTATCAGCGTTTTGCTATTTTTTTTAGGATCTGGAATTTGGGTTGCGTTAAGTATGATTGGGGTATCGGCTATTGGCATGATGCTATTTACCTCAAGACCAGTTGGTGATGCAATGGCCACGACAATATGGGGCACATCTTCCTCTTGGACACTAACCGCATTACCACTATTTGTCTGGATGGGTGAGATTTTATTTAGGACAAAACTTTCTGAAAATTTATTCAAAGGATTATCTCCTTGGATGCAAAAATTACCGGGAGGTTTAATCCATGTTAACGTTGTTGGATGTGCATTATTTGCAGCAATTTCAGGCTCTTCAGCAGCAACTGTTGCAACAGTAGGCAAGATGTCTATTCCCGAATTAAGGAAAAGAAATTATCCAGAAAAAATCTTACTAGGTAGTTTAGCGGGTTCGGGAACATTAGGTTTACTGATACCACCGTCAATTATATTGATTATCTATGGCGTTGCTGTCCAAGAGTCTATCGCAAAATTATTTATTGCCGGAATTATTCCTGGAATAATGATTGCACTTATATTTATGTCTTACGTAATTATTTGGTCTTTAATCAATAAAAAATCTATGCCAAAAATTATTGAGGAGTACTCATTTTTCGAAAAAATTAAAAGATCAAAACAACTTTTGCCAGTTATAATTTTAATATTAGCTGTTATAGGATCGATATATACAGGAATTGCAACAGCTACTGAAGCGGCTTCATTAGGAGTAGTTGGAGCATTAATATTATCTTACTTTCAAAAAAGTTTAACATTAAAAACTTTTAAATCCTCTTTACTTGGAGCAACCAAAACCTCTTGTATGATCGCTTTTATTTTAGCAGGTTCAACATTTTTATCTTTAGCAATGGGGTTTACTGGATTGCCAAGAAATCTTGCTCTCTGGATCCAAAATATGGAATTATCTCCATATGTTTTGATATTTGTCTTAATGATCTTTTATATAATTTTAGGAATGTTTCTTGATGGTATTTCAGCAGTTGTTTTAACAATGGCAATCATTGAGCCCATGATTAGACAAGCAGGTTTTGATATGATTTGGTTTGGTATTTTTTTAGTCATTGTTGTTGAGATGGCACAAATCACCCCGCCTGTTGGTTTTAATTTATTTGTACTTCAAGGCATGGCAAAAAAAGATATGGGGTACATTGCAAGGAGTGCTTTCCCATTATTCTTGCTAATGGTCCTAGCAGTTATATTAGTTGTGATCTTTCCAGAAATAGCTTTATGGATGCCAGAGCAAATGATTAAAAATATAAATTAGTATTTTGATTTTTCGCCAGCTATAACAGCTTTTAGTTGATCATATTCTTCACAATTACAACCCTCTAAAACTCCAAGCCTTTCAACTGCAAGATTATGTCTGTTAGTTGCAACATACAATTCACCAAGATATTCATTAATACCTTTATGTTTTGGATCAATAGCTAAACCTTGAAGATAATACTTTTCACCATTCTCAAAATCACCCAGCTTTCTAGTTGTGAAACCTAAGTAGTTAAGAGTATCAGCTTTACCAGGTTTTTTTTCATTTGATTTGATTAAAAGCTTCTGCGCTTTTGCATAACTTTTTTGCGCTTTTTCTAATTTTCCTTTTTTTTCGTATTTTTTAGCACTTTTAATATGCACCACCGCTTTATCATAGTTTGTTTTTGTTGAACTTGATCCGCTAGAAGACGAACCAGCTGCAAAAACGTTTGTTGTGATAAAGAAGGCAATAGATAAAGTTAAGATAATTTTTTTCATATTAAATAAATTTTTTCATTTTGTTTAAAGTTTTTAATTCTAAACCATTTTCAACTAAGTTATCTCTTATCGACTTAGCCGTTGCTAATGAACTTAGATTGTCACCATGTATACAAACAGAGTCAATTTCACAAGGTATTTGCTTCCCGCTGTGACAATTAAGCGACTGAGTTTGCACCATCTTTAATACATGTTTTTTTGCTAGCTCAGGGTCAGTTATTAATGCATGAGATTTCTTTCTCGATACAAGGTTGCCATCATCTTCATAATTTCTGTCAGCAAATATTTCACAAGCGAACTTCATATCTAATTTCTTTGCTGCTTCTTGCATTTTTGATCCAGTAGGTACGAGATATATTATGTCTTTATTAATATCCTTAATAGTTTTGGCTAAAATTGTAGCTAACTCAATATCCTCACATGCCATATTATTTAAGGCCCCATGAGGTTTTACATGAGATACACTTTCTCCATGAGAAGAAGCTATTTTTTGAAGAATTTCATATTGATCAATTATAAGTTTTTTTATTTCACTTTCAGAAAGATTCATTCTTTCTCTACCAAAATTTTCTGGATCGTTAAAAGAAGGATGGGCACCAATACTCACTCCATTTTTTTTGGAAATTTTTACTACTTGATTCATGGTTAGCTCATCTCCAGCGTGATAGCCACAAGCAACATTGGCTGAATTTACGATTTCTAATAAATCTGGATCATACTTATTGGAGTGATGTTTTGATTTTTCACCTAAATCACAATTTATATTAATTTCCATACTCATAATTTGTAAGTATAACATGGCATGATTAAAAATATATCAAATCTTGGTGACGCAGCTTTGTATTGTGATTTCGGGTCTGAGGTAAACAAAGAAATAAATAGTAAAGTAATACGATATTTTAAAAGTATTCAAAAAAAAAATATTGATGGGATCAATAACTTAACTCCCTCATATAATAAATTAATTATTTCATTCGATCTACGAAAAAAAAATTTTCAAACGATCAAAAAATTAATCGAAAATTTAGATATTACTAATGATGATGAATTAGAGACAAATAGAATTAAGATACCTGTTTGTTGTGATGAAAATTTTTCATTAGATATAAAAAGATTAGAGGAAAAGTTACAAATAACTCGTGATAAAATCTATGAGAAATTTTTTGGTAAGGAATTTTTTTGTTATATGACTGGTTTTATCGCAGGTATGCCTTTTCTTGGTGATCTGGAAAATGAGTTGCAGGCAAAACGTTTGGAAACACCGAGAGTAAAAGTGCCTAAGGGCTCAGTTGGATTAACAGAACAATTTGCAAATGTTTATACATTTGAAAGTCCTGGTGGGTGGAATATCATTGGAAATACACCACAAGTTATTTTTGATAGCACTAATGAGAATAATCCAAATTTAATTAATCCAGGTGATGTAGTTACTTTCGAGCAAATTACTAAAGATCAATATTACAATAACAATGAATAAAAATTATTTTGAAATAAAAAGAGCTGGAATAAACACAACATTTCAAGATCAAGGTAGAGACAATCTTTATCATATTGGTATTCCATTTAGTGGAGCAATGGATAATAGAAATTTTCAAATTTCTAACAAACTTGTTGGTAATCAAGTAAATTTTCCAATAATTGAATTTGCTTATCAAGGTCCTTTGTTAAAGTATTTTGGTGAAAAGATTAATTTTGCAATTACGGGAGATGTAAAATTTATAATTAGAAAAAAAAATAATGCTATCGAAGGAACTTGTTATCAATCTTTCACTTTAGAAAATGGTGATGAATTGGATATTATAAGCACTAATAAATCTGTTTATGGATATTTAGCAGTAAGTGGTGAATTTGATGTAAATTATCAATGGTCAAGTTGCTCTGTTAACACAAAAGCAAATATCGGTGCAAATAATGGAAAAAAAATAGAAGATGGACAAAAGATTTATATTTTAAATATCAATAAAAATTTAAGTGATAAAAAATTAAATTACATTAATACAAAAATTGAAAATATCAGAGTTATCCAAGGAACAAATTTTGACTATTTTTCTGACGAAGGAAAAAAGATTTTTTTTGAGAAAGAATTTGTAATATCAAAATTATCAGATCGTATGGGTATGAGACTAGAAGGACCAAAAATAAAAAATATTGTTGATACCAATATTAAATCGGAAGGTTTATTAAAAGGTGTTATTCAAGTACCAGCAGATGGAAATCCAATAATTATGCTTTCAGATCATGGCACTATTGGAGGTTATCCTAAAATAGGAGTTGTTATCAGTGCAGATTATGACAAGTTGGTTCAATTAACCCCAGGTTCAAAGATTAAATTTAAAAAAGTCGAATTAGCTGATGCAGAAACATTATTTAAACTATATGACATGGAGACACAAAATTTAATTTCACAAATTTAATGACTTTTATAAGAAACTTACCTGGACCATTATTAATTTTTTTAGGTGCATTAAGTTTAAGTTTTGGTGGATTAATTGTAAAATCTTTTGAGGGAGCTACATTATGGCAAATTCTATTTTGGAGATCTTTATTCTTTTCTTTAACAGTTCTAGCTTTCTTAATTTTAAGTTATAGAGGAAAAACAATTGAGTCATTTTATAAATCTGGATTACCGGGATTTTTTGGTGGAATTATTTTATCTTTTGGTTTTTGTGGATATGTGTTTGCTATGTACAACACCACTGTTGCTAATACTAATTTTATCATTTCACTTCAAATACTATTTCTTGCAATATTTGGGTATTTTTTCCTTAAGGAAAAAATAAATTTAATTACTTTGTTTTCAATCTGTCTGGCGATGACAGGTGTTTTATTAATGGTCGGCAATTCATTATCTCCTGGAGAATTATCTGGAAACCTTGCAGCTTTTACAATGCCAATTACTTTTGCAGTTTTAATAATGATTGTGAGAAAATTTCCCTCTGTGGATATGGTGCCAGCCCAGTTCGTTGCTGGTGTAAGTTCATGTCTAATTGGTTTTTTGCTTTCCACTAAAATCATGATTTCTCCTCATGATATCTTTTTGGGTTTTCTCGCAGGTTTTTTTCAAGTTGGTTTTGGTTTTATATTTATAACTATCGGTGCAAGAACAACACCGTCTGCAATGGTAGGAATCATAATGTTATCCGAATCTGTCCTAGGACCGATATGGGCATTCCTTTTCGTAAGTGAAAGACCCTCTGTATTTGGATTAATTGGTGGCGCAATTATACTTTCTGCGGTTTTATTACAATTTTACTCGCTTTTAAGTAAACAAAAAAAAATTGTTTCTGATTGACTTTTTTCCACACATGTAAGAATATCCTGACACGGGAGAGACTACAGATTATCGTAGCGCCGAAGGAGCAACCACCCAGGAATCTCTCAGGCAAAAAGGACCGTAACATATTAACTCTGGAAAGAGATTTAATTCTCGCCGAAGGAGCAAAACTCTCAGGCAAATATACAGATGGGTACAAAGAGTTAATATGGAAACAAAAAAAACATCGCTGTACCAATTACATCAAGATTGTAATGCAAAATTTGTTGAATTTGCAGGCTATCAAATGCCGATACAATATTCGGAAGGTATTGTAGAAGAACACAAATTCACACGAAATCACTCAGGTATCTTTGATGTTTCCCATATGGGTCAGCTATTTATTTATGGTGGTGAAGACTTAATCAAAGATTTAGAAAAAATTTTTCCTTTAGATCTTAAAAATTTGAAATTAAATCATTCAAAATACAGCTTCTTAATGGACAAAGATGCTGGGATACACGATGATTTAATTATCACAAAAATAAAAGAAGGTTTTTTGATAATCCTCAATGCAGCATGTAAAGATAATGACTTTAAAATTTTAAAAGAATTACTTGGGGATAAGTACAAAATGGTTATGGATGAAAATAGATCTCTAATTGCCATTCAGGGTCCTAAATCATCAGAAATTCTTAATGATGTAATTAATGGTGTGAAAGATCTAAATTTTATGTCTGGAAACTGGTTTACATTTGAAAATCAGAAAGTTTATATTACGCGATCTGGTTACACAGGCGAAGACGGTTTTGAAATATCAATTGTAAATGATTTTGTAGACCAATTAACTAGAGAATTAATCAACAAAGGATCTAAATTGATAGGTCTTGGAGCAAGAGATACATTAAGATTGGAAGCAGGTTTATGTCTTTATGGTCATGATCTTGATAAAGACAAAACTCCAGTGGAAGCAAATTTAAAGTGGGCTATTTCAAAAGAAAGAATCTCTAAGGGAGATTTTATTGGCTCTGACATAATTATTAAACAATTAAATGATGGTGTCAGTAAAATAAGAGTTGGAATTAAACCTGAAGGCAGAATTATTGCTAGAGAAAAAACAAAAATATTTAATCAATCAGATGTTCATATTGGAGAAATCACAAGTGGTACATTTGGACCAAGTGTCAATGGACCTGTTGCAATGGGTTATGTGGAAAATGAATTTTCAAAAAAAAATACTAAAGTATTTTTAGAAGTCAGAGGTAAAAAACATCCTGCAAGTATTTGCAGCTTACCATTTTATAAAAAAAGTTATGTCAAAGGGGTAAACTAATGAGTGAAGTAAAATATTCAAAAGAACACGAGTGGATTAAATTAGATGGAGATGTTGCAACAATTGGTATCACAAAACATGCTACAGAGATGTTAGGTGATATAGTTTTTGCAGAACTTCCAGAAAAAGGTTCTAGCGTAGAGAAAGATGGTACAGCTGGTGTTGTAGAGTCAACGAAAGCTGCTAGCGATGTATATACCCCTGTGAGCGGTGAAGTAGTTGATACCAATCAAGCTATAGTAGATGATCCATCAAAGATTAATCAAGACCCGGAGGACTCAGCGTGGTTTTTTAAACTAAAAATAAAAGATCTATCAGAAATGGATACTTTAATGAATAAAGACGATTACGATAAATTTGCAAAGGAGACTTCAGCATAATGTTACCAAATTCAGAAAAAGATTTTTTAAGAAGACATATTGGTCCTTCAAAAGAAGACCAATCAAAAATGTTAAAAGAATTAAATTATAAGTCACTAGATGACTTGATTGATAATACTGTTCCAGAAAAAATAAAGTTTAAAGGTGAACTTAATATTGGAGATTCAAATTCAGAGTATGAGGCATTAAGAAAGTTACGAGCAATTTCGAAGAAAAATCAAGTCTACTCAAATTTTATAGGTATGGGTTATTATGGAACCTATACACCCTATGTAATTTTGAGAAATATATTAGAAAATCCAGGTTGGTACACTTCCTATACACCTTATCAGCCTGAGGTAGCTCAAGGAAGACTTGAGATGTTATTAAACTTTCAACAAATGATTGTTGACTTTACTGGGATGGATATTGCCAATGCATCTTTATTAGATGAAGGCACAGCAGCAGCAGAAGCCATGGGTTTAAGTCACAGATTAAATAAAAAAGATAGTAATTTAGTTTTTGTTTCTGAAGATTGTCACCCTCAAACAATAAATGTAATTCAAACAAGAGCTGAACCTATGGGTTTAAAGGTTTTAGTCGGTAAAGAAGATGATGTTTTAGATAAACTAAAAGAGGATTTAGTTTGTGGAATTTTACAATATCCAGGAACTTTAGGAGATATTAAAGACCCAAGTGAAGCAATTAGCAAAATTCACAAAAAGAATGGGAAGGCGGTATTAGCTTGTGATCTGTTGGCTTTAGCAAAATTAAAAACACCAAGAGAACTTGGTGCCGACATTGCAGTTGGAAGCTCTCAAAGATTTGGTATTCCAATGGGATATGGAGGTCCACATGCAGCTTTTTTTGCTACAAAAGATGAGTTTAAAAGATCAATGCCCGGAAGGATTGTCGGTGTATCAGTTGATAGACATGGTAATAAAGCTTACAGATTATCATTACAAACAAGAGAGCAACATATCAGAAGAGATAAGGCGACGAGTAATATTTGTACTGCCCAAGCTTTATTAGCAATTGTGTCAGCAGCGTATGCTATTTATCATGGCCCGGATGGAATTAAAAATATTTCGGAAAGAGTGTCTCAATTAGCAAAAAGTTTTGCTGATAAAATAAAACAATCTGGATACGAGCTTTATTCGAATAATTTTTTTGACACTGTAACGATTATTACCAAAGAAAAGACTGATCAAATTTATAAGAATGCTCTGAATCAGAGAGTTAATATTCGAAAAGTAAATTCTGAAATGCTTGCTGTTTCATTTGATGAGAGAAAAAATGTATATAGAGTAAATCAATTATTAAAAATTTTTAATGCAGCAGAATCAATAAAAAAAGAAGATCCATCAGTAAGTTTACCCAATCTTCCAAAAAATTTATTAAGAACTTCAAAATATTTAGAACATCCAGTTTTTAACTCATATCATTCCGAAACTGAAATGCTTAGATATTTAAAAAGATTAGAAGATAAAGATATAGCATTGAATAGAACTATGATTGCACTTGGTTCTTGTACAATGAAATTAAATGCTGCTGCCGAAATGATCCCAATATCATGGAAAGAATTTGCAGAACCTCATCCGTTTGTCCCAATTGAACAAATGGAAGGTTTTAGAGATTTATTCACTGATCTAAAAAATTGGTTGCGTTCTATAACTGGTTTTTCAGGTGTTTCTTTGCAACCTAATGCAGGTGCTCAAGGTGAGTATGCGGGCTTAATGGTTATTAGAAAGTATCATTTAGATAGAGGTGAGGCTAATCGTAATATATGTTTAATTCCAAGTTCAGCACATGGTACTAACCCAGCAAGTGCACAAATGGTTGGAATGAAGGTGGTAGTTGTTAATTGTGATAAAGAGGGAAATGTTGATTTTGATGATTTAAAAAAAAAAGCTGAACAACATTCAGAAAATCTTGGGGCACTAATGGTAACTTATCCATCTACCCATGGAGTATTTGAAGAAAAAATAACTGATATCTGCGAGTTAGTTCACAAACATGGTGGGCAAGTGTACATGGATGGAGCAAATTTAAACGCCTTAGTTGGAGTTGCAAAGCCTGGAAATTTTGGGCCAGATGTCTGTCACATTAATTTACATAAAACATTTTGTATTCCACATGGCGGGGGAGGACCAGGTATGGGGCCAATTGCTTGTAAAAGACATTTACAAGTTTATCTACCTAATCATCCAGTGATTAAAGATTGTGGACCAACATCTGGCATTGGAGCAGTCTCGGCAGCTCCTTGGGGTAGTTCAAGTATTCTATCAATCTCTTGGATGTACATTAAAATGATGGGATCAGCAGGGTTAAAGCTTGCTACTGAAGTAGCAATTCTAAATGCAAATTATATTGCTCATAGACTAAAAGATCACTTTCCAATTTTGTATAAAGGATCAAATGGAAATGTTGCTCATGAATGTATTATTGATATTAGAAATATTAAATCAGAGACAGGAGTAACTGAAGAAGATATTGCAAAAAGATTAATAGATTACGGGTTTCATGCACCAACTATGTCATGGCCAGTAGCTGGTACAATGATGATAGAGCCAACTGAAAGTGAGGGTTTGTCAGAACTCGATAGATTTTGTGATACTTTAATTAAGATTAAAGAAGAAATTGAAAAAATTAAATCAGGTGAATTTGATAAAATAGACAATCCAATAAAAAATGCTCCTCACACGGACAGCGAACTAGCTTCTGATGATTGGACGCATAAATATTCAAGAGCAGAAGCTGCTTATCCAGCAAAATTCTTAAGAGCTAATAAATTTTGGCCTCCAGTTGCAAGAGTAGATAATGTTTATGGTGACAAGAATATATTCTGTACTTGTCCAAGCATTGATGAATTTAAAGAAGATGCAGCTTAATAATTAATGAAGATTGCTGTTGTTGGCTCAGGCATATCAGGATTAAGTGCTGCATATTACTTATCAAAAAAACATCATGTAGATCTTTTCGAGAAAGAAGATCGTTTCGGTGGTCACTCTCATACAATTGATTTATCATTTGGTACAAAAAAAGTTCCTGTTGATATAGGTTTTATTGTATTTAATTACGCAACTTACCCAAATTTAATTAATTTTTTTGAAGAGAATAATATTGCAATTGAAAAAAGTGATATGTCTTTTTCTGTTTCAGTTGAAAAATCTTCATTTGAATATTGCGGTCGAGGATTAAATGGAATTTTTTCGAATAAAGCTAATCTGTTTAATTTAAGATTCCTCAAAATGTTTTTTGATATAATAAAGTTTTACAAAAAATGTGATAATATAAAAAAAATTGATCAAGAGACTACACTTGGTAATTATTTGAGAAAGGAAAATCTTTCAAAAGAGTTCATCAACTATCATTTGATACCGATGGTCTCAGCTATATGGTCAATGCCACCAAGTGCTAGCAGTCAAATGCCGTTGAGATTTTTCTTAAAGTTTTTTCAAAATCATGGTTTGTTTAAATTAAAAAATAGACCCCAGTGGTACACTGTATCAAATCGAAGTAGGACTTATGTTCAAAACATTATTTCAAAAATCAGCGGTGAACATTTCAAAAATTATCCAATCAAAAAAATTAAAACAAAAACAACAGGTATAGATTTATATTATGGTGGAGAAAGTGAATATTTTGGATACGATAAAGTTGTTTTAGCAACACATGCAGATGAAGCTTTATCAATAATTGATAATCCAACCGACCAAGAAAAGAATGTGCTTTCAAATTATAAGTATAAGGAAAATATTGCCTATATTCATACCGATGAACAAGCTATGCCAAAAAATAAAAAAGCTTGGTGTTCATGGAATTCATCAATCAGAAAGGATGACATAGAAAAAAATTCAATTACATATTGGTTAAATTTATTACAAAACCTTAAATGCGATGAAAATATTTTTTTTACCTTAAATCCTTATTTTAAAATTGATGAGAAGAAAATTTTAAAAAAAGTAAGATTTACACATCCATATTTTGATCAATCTGCACTTAATTTTCAAAGTCAGCTTACAAATTTACAAAATAAAAGAAATATTCTTTATTGTGGTAGTTATTTTGGTTACGGTTTTCATGAAGATGGAATAAAATCATCTATTGAAATGCTTAAAACCCTTAATGACTAGTTGTATATATAATGGCGCTGTAATTCACAAAAGATTTAAACCAAAGATACATTTTTTTAAGTACAGGGTATTTTCACTTTTAATTGATCTTTCTGAATTAGAAAAATTAGATAAAACGATTAATTTTTTTTCATACAATAAATTTAATTTAATTAGTTTTTTTGATAAAGATCATGGAGATAGAGATGGATCACTCTTAACCGATTGGGTTAAAAAAAATCTTAGACAAAATAATATTAGTAGTGAAAATATTAGAATTAAACTTTTATGTTACCCAAGAATCTTTGGATATGTTTTTAATCCATTAAGTGTTTTTTATGTGTACAATAATAACAATGATTTGATATCCATATTATATGAAGTCAAAAATACTTTTGGTGAGCAACACACTTATGTTTTTAAAGTAAAAAATGACAATTTATTGCAACACAATTGTGAGAAAAAATTTCATGTTTCACCATTCATTGAAATGAATTGTAGTTATTTTTTTAGAATTTTAAAACCTGCAGATAAAATCTCAGTAATCATAGATCAATATCAATTAAACGAAAAAATATTATATGCTTCTCAAGATGGGAAAAGAAAAGATTTTACAACTTCAGAGTTAATTAAATCATATTTAAAACATCCCCTAATGACGTTTAAAATTATTGCAGCGATACATTTTGAAGCGTTTAAATTATGGACCAAAGGAATAAAGTTTATCCAAAAAAAATTGAAAATAAGAAACAACATATCTTTTGAAAATTAATGTCCTTAAATAGACTTTCAGACAAACTGGTTTTTAACATATTAGCGGGAATAAATATTGGAAATCTAGAAATTACAAATTATCAAGGAGAAGTTTTTAAATTTGGAAATCCTCAGGATAATTTAAAGGCTAAATTGAAAATTAAAAAACCAAATTTTTCTTTCAATCTTATAAAGGGTGGCAGCATTGGTTTTGCTGAGTCTTACATGAGAGGAGAATTTGAAACTGATAATTTATCCAATCTCATTGAAATAACAGCTCGAAATATCAAAATCATATACAAGTTTTCAGGTTTACTCGATTTTCCAATTATAAATTTTTTAAAAGGTATCTTTATAAAAAATACAAAAAATAGAAGTAAGGAAAATATTGCAAAACATTATGACTTAGGAAATGATTTTTTTTCTTTATGGCTTGATGAAACTTTAACTTACTCAAGCGGAATTTTTAGTGAGACCACTAAAGATCTTTCTGATGCACAAAATAACAAATATCAAAAAATGATAGATTTAATAAAACCAAACCATGGCGACAGGGTTTTAGAAATCGGATGTGGCTGGGGTGGTTTTGCAGAATATTTAGGAAAAAAATATGATGTAAAATTAGATTGTATTACTATTTCAAAAAAACAATTTGAATATGCAAAAAAAAGAATTCATAATTGTGGTTTAAATGAAAAAGTAAATATCGAAATAAAAGATTATAGAGATTTAAAAAATAAATATAATTCAATAGCGTCCATAGAAATGATTGAGGCAGTAGGGCAAAATTATTTGGAAGGTTATTTTAAAACTATTAAGAAAAACCTTTCTAAAGATGGTAGGGCTGCCATTCAAGCAATTACAATAGATGATAGTTTATTTGATAGATATAAAACGAAACAAGATTTTATTCAAAAATATATTTTTCCAGGAGGATTTTTGCCAAGTAAAAATAGCTTAAACAAATATGTTTCAGACAATGGTTTAACAATAAAGTCTTACGACTCATATGCTGATCATTATGCAAATACATTAGCTATTTGGAAAAATGAATTTAATAGAAAATGGGATCTCATTAAAAAACAAGGTTTTGATTTAACTTTTAAAAGAATGTGGGAGTTTTACCTATCTTATTGTGAGGCTGGATTTAAATCGAAAAATATTGATCTGATACAATTTTCAATTCAAAATAAATAAATAACGGGGTCTTGTGAGCAAAATAATAAACTTAAGATCAATTTTATTGATAATCTCTTTATTCTTAATTACAAACTGCTCAAATAATAGTGATATGAAACCAGAAGATTTTAAAGGTAAAGAACCAAGATTAATCATAGAAAATTACTTGTCAGGCAATGTTAAAGCTTGGGGAGTTCTTCAGAATAGATCCGGAAAAGTTACTAGACAATTTTCAGCAGATTTAGATGGTAAGTGGGATGGTAAGCAATTAATTCTTGATGAAAAATTTAATTGGGATGACGGTGAAGTACAAACTAGGCAATGGCAAATTACTAAAATAGACGACAACAATTATGAGGGAACTGCTGGAGACGTAGTTGGTAAAGCCAAGGGATATTCATATGGTCCCGCATTTAAATTTGAGTATGTTTTATTAGTTCCAGTAAAAGGGAAAGAAATTAAGATTACTTTTGATGATTGGATTTTTAAACAGGATGATCGAGTAGCAATTAATAGAGCTACAATGACTAAATTTGGTATTAAAGTTGCTGAATTGACAGTGGTGTTTGTAAAAGATTAATCTTTCTTTTGATATTTAGTTAATTTTCCAACTAAACCAAAATAAATCTTACTTGGGAGAAAACTTAAGATTTTCAGTAAAATAGTTAATGATTTTGGAAAATGAATTTCAAAAGTCTTTTTATTTACTAAGCCATCATATATTTTTTCAGCCGCATATTCAGTAGTCTTTAAAAAAGGCATTTTAAAATCATTTTTATCTGTCATTGGAGTTTTGATAAAACCTGGAGATACCAAACATACTCTCACATTTGATCGACCAAAATCAAAATATAGACTTTCTGCTAAATTATTAAGAGCAGATTTTGAAGGTCCGTATCCGGTTGAATTTGGTAAACCTCTATAACCAGCTATTGATGAAACAATAGTAATTGTCCCACTTTTCTTGTTTTTAAAATATTCTTCGACTGCTTTGATGGTATTCAATGTCCCAAAAAAATTAATTTTGAACACTTCCTCAATTTGTTCAACATCAATATCCCTTTCTTTTTTTGGATTCCATGTGCCAGTGGAAAAAAAACAAATATCTATATTTTCAAATTTATTTTTAATTTTTTCAAAAACCTCTTTGCATTTTGATTTATCAGTCACATCTAATGGAAATGGACTTATATTTTCATGATTGACTGAAATCTCATTAAGAAGATTCTCACGTCTGGCTGAAATAGCAACATTCCACCCCTCATTAGCAAATTTTATTGCAAGAGCTTTACCGATTCCGGTACTTCCACCAGTAATCCAAATTGTTTTTTTATTCATTATCTAAAGATGTATAATACTTAAATGTTAAAAAATAAATTTTTATCATTCATACTTTTTTTTATTATCACATTTTCAGCCTCATTTATTGGTAGTTTAGTCACAATTAATTTAAAAGACCCTTGGTATTCTCAATTAGTCAAATCAGATTTTAACCCACCTGACTGGGTGTTTGCACCTGTTTGGACAACGCTTTACTTAATGATGACATTTGCTATTTGGTTTTTTTGGCATAGTAAAAATAGAGACATGAACACGATTTATATTTATTTTATTCACATTATATTTAATACAACTTGGAGTATTGTTTTTTTTGGATTACACCAAATTTTTTTTGCTTTGATTGTTTTGGTAATCCTAATTGGTTTAATAATTACTTTGATAATAAGATATAAGCGTGTCAATTTTGTGAGTTATTATTTAATGATTCCCTATTTACTTTGGTGTTGCTATGCATTATTTCTGAATATTAACTTACTAATATTAAATTAATGGATGATGTTGTAATAGTTGGGGGTGGAATAATTGGAGCCGCAACTGCTTATTTTTTATCAAAAGAGGGCAGAAAAGTTAAAGTCATTGAAAAAGACCCAACTTATAAAACTGCTTCTTTCCCTTTGTCATTAGGTGGCTTTAGAAGACAATTTTTCCAAAAAGAAAATATTTTATTAGGAAAATTTGCCAGAGAATTTATTTTTCAAATTCCAGATTTATTAAAAACTGAAAAAAATCCAAAACCCACCGCTAGTATGGTGACCAATGGTTATTTATTAATGTTTGGACCTGAGCATGCAGATGAACAATACAAAGCGCTGGAAAATCATAAAGCTTGTGATGCGGGAACAAAAAATATCAAAGGCTCTGAATTAAATAAGTTTTTTCCGTATATTAATGGTGAAGGAATTGAAACGGCAACTTTTACAGACAATCAAAGCGAAGGATGGATTGACCCCTTCATGTTTCATAGTGCTCTAAAAAGTAAAGCGATTGATCTTGGTGCAGAATTTGTTAAGGGTGAAGTTAAATCTATTTCAGAAATTAATGCTAAGACAATTATTTCAGCAGCTGGATGTTGGACTAAAGAGCTTTTAGAAGATATCCCTGTTGAACCTCAAAAACATACAGTTTTCAGAGTAAAGTGCCCAAAACATATTCCTGAAATGCCATTAACGGGAGATCTAACAACAGGAGTTTATTGGAGACCTGAAGGTAAAGAATACTTAGCTGGTTCACCAAAATCAGTCTTTGATGCTAAAGATCTTGAACCTGCATGGGATGATTTTGAAGAATTGGTTTGGCCAGCATTAGCTCATAGAATACCAGCTATGGAAGAATTAAAATTAACCGGTGGGTGGGCTGGTTACTATGATTGCAATCGACTTGATAACAATGCAGTTGTTGGAAAACATCCAAAATTTGAAAATGTTTACTTAGCAACAGGTTTCACAGGAAGAGGATTAATGCAAGCTCCAGGAATTGGTAGAGCATTAACAGAATTGATTACGACGGGTGCTTATCAATCAATTGATATTTCAAATATGGCTGTAGAGAGAGTTTTAGGTAAACAAGCGAGACATGAGCCATATGTTTTATAAATTAAACATTAAAATAAAATTACATTATTTTGCAATTAACAGAAAGTAGTGAATAATTGATTAGGGCAAAATTGTTTTTGCAAAGAAATTATAAAACATTATTTTTATCAATTTTATTATCATTAATAATTTCATTATTGATCTATAATAAAATTATTTATCCAGCCATTACCCCGATGGTTAAAAATGGCATATTATTCTTATTTGCTGATTGGACAGTTATTGTAAATGCTAATTTATGTTTGGAAAAAGGGTTTGATGTCTTTATCCAAAACCCTTGTGATCCGTGGAGTCGAAAACATGTTTATGGTGAGATATTGCTATATTTACCATTTGTTGATGTTTTAAAAAAATTTTATCTATTTTATTTTCCAATAATAGTGAATTTTTTGTTTATATATGTTTTCATTAGTTTTTTTAATTATAAAAAATCATTAAAGAACTATACATTCTTTTTTTTTGCTTTAAGTGCTCCATTTTTAATTGCTGTAGAACGAGCAAACAATGATATTTTAATATTCTTGATTATTTTTTTGGTTTCAAAATACAGGAATCTATTAACAAGTCATTTTCTTATTTTACTTGGTGCTTTGTCAAAATTTTATCCGGTTTGTTTTGGAATTATATTTTTATTTAAAAAAGATATTAAAAAGATATTAATTAATCTTGCATTATTTAGTTTATTCATATCTATCTTTATTTTTTTCCAATTAGAAAGTTTAATTAAGATTTTTAACACTCAAACCCAATTTTCTGCAGGAAATGTTTACGCTTTCTCATTTAAAAGTTTGATTAACACAATCGGTTATTTTCAATTAGTTGATGATTTGAGATGGTTAAAAATTTTTTTTATAATTGGATTTTTGTTAATTCCTTTTTTATTAATTATTTATCTATTTGCTTTTAAAAAAAATCATTTTTTTTCAGAAATTTTTACAAATAATATTTTTGAAAATCGTATATATATTATTTCATCAATTACATTAATTTCCTGTTATTTTATTATTGAAAATATTTTTTATAGAGAGATTTTCTTTTTAGGATTAATACCCTGGTTATTAAAATATGAGGACCAAGAGAGCAACATTAAAGATTTTTATTATTATTTTATTTTATTTAAATTCTTTGCAACAACAATAATAATTTATCTTGTGGTTGGACAAAATAATTTATTATTTGATTTCAAACCTTTACTTATATTACTAAAACATACGATCGATTTTTATTTAATGGCAGTTATTCTTTCAATCTCAACTTTAAGTTTATATAATTTTTTTAAAAAAGATTTAATTTTTAGATAACTTAAGTACCACAAAAAGTTTGATAATCTTCATTAGAATTGGAAGTTGATTGATAATCAAAAATATTTTTTTGATTATTATATGGGTTATTTAAAATATTTAAAAAATTAATTAAAGGCTCTAAATTTCCTTTACAAGCTTCTTTTAAAGTATTTTCAACTATATGATTTCTTGGAATTAAAAGAGGGTTGGCACTTCTCATCAAGCTTTTTTGTTTTTCCACAGAATTATCATGACTTAATGATCTTTCTTGCCACCTTTTTTTCCAATTACTAAAATCAGTCCCTTCATAAATATCATCTTCTTTAATTTTAAAGTTCATCAAGTGGCAAAATGTATTTGTGTAATCAACTTTATTTTGATGCATCCAGGTGAGTAAGTCTAAAATTAGGTACTTATCTTTTTCATTTGAGCCAAGTAAGCCTAGCTTAGCTCTCATCATATTTAACCACTTATCTTCATAAATTTTTTCAAAAGTATCGATCATTTCAGTTGCTAATTTTACAGCTGTGTCTTGGTCTTTATCGATCAAAGGTATCAAGCACTCAGCAAATCTAGAAAGATTCCATTTTGTTATTACTGGCTGATTGCAATAAGCATATCTTCCTAATTTATCAATTGAGCTAAATACAGTTTTTGGATCATAAATATCCATGAAAGCACAGGGTCCGTAGTCAATGGTCTCACCAGCTATACTCATGTTATCTGTATTCATTACACCATGAATAAATCCAACTCTCATCCAATTGACAACTAAGTCAATCTGTTTATCTAAAACAACTTTTAAAAGATCTAAGGCTTTATTTTTTGAATTTTCAATTTCTGGGTAATGTCTTTTGATGACATATTCAAATAAAGTCTCTAACTCATCTTTTTTATTCCTTGCTGCAATATACTGAAAAGTTCCTACTCTAATATGGCTTGATGCTACTCTAGTGAGTATAGCACCTTCTAATGGTGTCTCTCTAATTACATTTTCTCCAGTTTTTGCAACTGCTAAACTTCGTGTTGTTGGAATATTTAACGCATACATTGCTTCACTAATTAAATATTCTCTAAGCATAGGCCCTAACGCAGCTCTTCCATCTCCATTTCTTGAAAAAGCAGTTTTTCCCGAGCCTTTAAATTGAATATCGTATCTATGATTATTTTTAGATACATGTTCTCCAATCAAAACTGCTCTACCATCACCAAGCATTGTAAAATGGCCAAATTGATGACCCGCATAAGCTTGTGCTATTGAATTACTATTTTTCGGCAATTCGTTTCCTGTAAATATGGCCGATAACTCAGACTGACTTATTTTAGAAAAGTCTAAATTTAAATCCTTGGCCAAAGACTCATTTAATAAAATCAGTTTAGGATTTTTAACTTTTACTGGGTTTATCTTTTCTCTAAATGGCTCAGGCAATTTGGAATATGTGTTATCAAAATTCCAATTGATATTATTTTTCATAATTACTACATTTTCCAAATTCTATTTAAAATCTCTTCTCTTCTACAAGCTTTTTTATATTTTAAATAATTAAGAAAATATACTTGATAATAATCCTGATGACGATCCTCAGCTATATAAAATTTTTCAAATTCTCTTATATAAGTTACAACTTTTTTATTAAATTTTTTCTCTAGTCTTTTAAAATCTTTTTCAATTAAATCTTTTTCCTTTTGATTTGAATAAAAAGCTGCAGATCTGTAGCTATAACCTTTGTCACAAAACTGACCATAGGGATCAAATGGATCTATATTGAGCCAAAAATTTTTAAGTAATTCTTCGTAAGATATTAAACTTGCATCATAAATTACTTCTACAACTTCAAGGTGACCTGTATTTCCATAAGTAACTTCTTCATAGGTTGGATTTTCAGTTTTTCCTCCAGAGTATCCTGATATCACTTTCTCAACACCGGTTAATTTTTCAAAAGACTCTTCCATACACCAGAAACAACCACCGGCAAAATATGCTTTGCTTTTTTCAGATGCTAATACTGAATTAGTAATTATTAAGTTTAAAAATATAAATAATAAAAATCTCATGACTAAAAATTTATACAAAAATTGGGAATTGAGTCTAGATTATTAAAGGTAGCTACTTTAAGTAGCATACCTTTAATAATTAAAAGAATGATTTATTTTTTCTTATATTTAGCTGCCTCTTCAGAACCACCTGTGGCAGATCCTTTACTATATGAGTGAGCACCCATTCCAGCTAATTGTCCATCTTTAACAATAAGATATTGATCTCTAATTTCTTTTCCTTCAAAGAAACATTCTAAGATTTCTCTTACACCATCAGCATATCTTGTTTGAGCTGACAAAGAAGTTCCAGAAGTATGAGGTGTCATACCATGGTTAGGCATTGTTCTCCATACATGATCATTTGGAGCTGGCTGTGGAAACCAAACGTCTCCAGCGTAACCACTTAGTTGACCACTCTTCAATGCTTTTGCAATAGCATCACGATTACAAATTTTACCTCTTGCAGTGTTTACAATATAAGCACCTTTTTTCATTTTGCTTATCATTGCATCATCAAATAAGTTCTCAGTCTCAGGATGAAGAGGGCAATTTATAGTCACGACATCACAAACTTTAACCATAGACTCTACTGACTCATGAAATGTTAAGTTTAATTCTTTCTCAACACTATCTGGTAATTTATGTCTATCAAAATAATGTAAGTGTACATCAAATGGTTTCATTTTTCTTAATGCATCTAAACCGATACGGCCAGCGGCAACAGTTCCAATGTGCATACCTTCAACATCATAAGATCTTTGTACAGCATCTGCTATGTTCCATCCACCTTCATTAACAATTCTATGTTGGTTGTGATAGTCTCTCACCATTGATACAATCATCATTACAATGTGTTCAGCAACAGATCTTGAATTACAAAAAGTTACTTCAACTACATCAATTTTGTTATCCATAGCTGCTTGTAAATCAACGTGATCAGAGCCAATTCCGGCTGTAATAGCCATTTTTAAGTTTTTAGCTTTAGCAATTCTTTCTTTGGTCAAGTAATACGGAAAAAAAGGTTGTGAAATTACTATATCAGCGTCAACGATATGCTTATCAGCCTCACATCCATCTCCATCTTTACTATTAGTAACTACCAACTCATGTCCGTTACTTTCTAAAAATTTTCTTAATCCTAATTCTCCTGAAACACATCCTAACAATTCTCCTGGATTAAAGTCTCTTCCTTTTGGTGAAGGTAAGGTCATTCCATCTGGATATTTTTCTAGTTTAGGAAGATCTTTAAGTGGGTATGATTTAGGCATTCCTCCTTTTGGATCATCATATAATACACATAATATTTTCATTTATTCTCCTGCGTTACTTTCGATCATTAATTTATTTTGAGACATCTAACATTATTTTAATGTCGCTAGCAAACAAATTATTTTGTTTTTGGATAACTCTTTTTAAGTATAAATTTATTAATTATGATGGCAAAAACCAGAATAATTATTGATCCTGAAATTATTGGGCTTAACAAATAGTCTAGTGAGACACTACCCATGATAACTATAATTGGATTTCCGCCTGCGGGCGGATGGGTTACATTTAGCAATATCATAAGACCCACCCCAAAACCAACTGCTAATGGTATAATTATATATAATGGCAAAGGAATTAAATATAAAAAAAACATTCCTACAACTACAGTAACTAGATGCCCAAAAAAAACATTTTTAGGTTGGGCAAAGGGGCTTTCGGGATATCCATACAAAAGAACCATTGACGATCCAAAAGATGCAATAAGAAAAATCCCAAATTCAGTTTTATAAGTCAATAAAGTTAAAATACCTATAGTGATAATTGAAAATAATCCTGCGATAAAAGATTGTTTTAAATTACCCATGAGATTATTTTGATACTATTTTTTTTATTGTTTTAAAAGGTAATAAAATACATTCTTTACGAGATAGATTTTTATCATTAAATATTTTATTAAGTGATTTCCATTTTTTTTCAATATTTTCAACGTTTCCCTCAAAATAATGTTTTGCATCATCACATAATTCATTAATTTTAGATTTATTTTCATTTATTGAAATTTTTGAAAGTAAACTTGCTGAAGCTTGACAATAAACACAGGACTTACCTTGATAACCAAAATCAATAATTTTATTTTTTTTGATAACTAAATCTATTTGCATCTCATCACCGCACATTGAATTTTTCAATTTTGAGTGGTGTGTATAGTTTTTGATACTTTTATTATTGTTGGTATCAGAGGCGATTTTAAGAATATCCAAATTCATATTAATTTATTATATTAGTCCTAATACTTTGTATAACAATTTAATTTATGTTGTAGTACTAATCAATTAGATCTAAATAGTCGATTATGGTTGAACTAAGAAATGAAAAAATAGCTGTACCGGTCGTTTTATTTGCAGGGATACTTTGGTCGTTTGGTCCATTGGTAGTGAGATATATGAATGATCCTCATATGGTCCCTTGGCAATATATTTTTGGTAGAGGTTTAACTATTTTTATTATTTTAAATTTATATTTATATTTCGAAGAGGGAGTCAATTTTTATAAAAATTACAAAAAAGTAGGTAAATCAGGAGTTGTTGGTGGCATGGGTCTTGGTATTGCAATGATTTCATTTATTTATTCAATTACAAACACTACTGCAGCAATTACTTTATTATGTTTAGCTGCAATGCCTTTTTTTACTGCATTATTAGCCTTTTTATTTTTAAAGGAAAAAATTTCTCTAAATGTCTGGATATCAATGCTTATTGCAACTGTGGGTATTATAATCATGGCTGTTGGTAATACTGAAAAAAATTCTTTAATAGGTTTTGTTTTTGGACTTACATCATCAATTGGATTTTCAATTTTTTCAGTCACTTTAAGATGGAGAAAAGAAACTCCAAAATTTACAACAGTTGCGGTTGCAGGTTTATTTTGTTTCATAATTGCTACGATTATGATTTTGGTTAATAAACAAACTTTTTTTGCTACAAGTTATAATAGTGCAATGTTTTCTCTTCATGGAGTATTAGTTTGTTTAGGTCTTATTTTATATTCTATAGGATCCAAAGCAATCCAAGCTGCAGAATTGACATTATTGTCTCTGACGGAGGTTATTGGAGGAATTTTTTGGGTATGGTTACCATTATTCGGGATTAATGAAATTCCATCTACTAACACAATAGTGGGCGGCTTCTTTCTTTTCGTTTCACTTATTTATTATAGCCTTATTATGAGATGGAATAAGAGATACATCGCACTAAATTAATCTAATGGATAGAAATAAAGTCATTGTAAATAGTTGGAATGAGTGGGATCCATTAAAACATGTAATTGTTGGTAGGGCTGATGGTACATGTATTCCTGCAGCAGAGCCTGCGCTTGAAGCAAAGGTTCCTGAGGACTCTGATATGAAAGGTAAGTTTGGTCCAAGAACAAAAGACACAATAGATAAAGCTAATCAATTGTTAAATGATTTTTCAGAAATGTTATCTAAGCGTGGTATAAAAGTAGATAGACCAACACCAATTGATTTTAATCAAAATATTTCAACTCCTGACTGGAAAGTTGAAACTATGTTTGGTTGTATGCCCCCAAGAGATGTTTTACTGACTGTGGGCAATGAAATTTTAGAAGCTACTATGAGTTATAGATGCAGATGGTTTGAATATCTTTGCTATCGACCTCTTTTAAAAGAATATTATAATTCAGACCCGAACATGAGACATGAGTCGGCTCCCAAACCAAGATTGACTGATGCAGATTATAGGGAAGATTATTTGTCTGACAAAATAGGTATTGAAAAAAGATTAAAGTGGACTGAAGATAAATTTTTTGTAACAACTGAAGAAGAACCTTTATTTGATGCAGCAGATATACTACGATTTGGAAAAGACTTAATTGTACAGCATGGTTTCACAACAAATTTAAAAGGTATTGATTGGTTAAAAAGACATTTTAAAGATCATAGAATTCATGCAGTAAACTTTCCGGGTGACCCATATCCAATACATATAGATGCAACCTTTACTCCTATAAAAGAGGGATTGATTATAAACAATCCCCAAAGAAAATTACCTAAAGACCAAAGAAAGTTATTTGAAAATAACGGATGGGAAATAATTGATGCTGCTCAACCAGCTCATAATGAGCCACCACCACTTTGTTATTCATCTGTTTGGCTTTCAATGAATGTTTTAGTGTTAGATCCTAAAACAGTTTGTGTTGAAAAAAGTGAAAAATATCAGGCAGAACAATTAGACAATTTAGGTATGGAGGTAATTCCAGTAGATTTAAGAGATGCTTATGCTTTTGGAGGTGGACTTCATTGTTGTACTGCCGACGTTTATAGAGAAGGGGAAATCAAAGATTATTTTCCAAAACAATAAAAAAAAGATTAATTTTCTTTAGATTTATCTATATTAAAATTCTCTAATCCACTTGATGAACTTTTAAGATTTTTATCAATTTCTTCAAATCTTGCTCTTTTTTCTATCTCTTTTTGAATAAGTCTTTGTTCACGTCTAATTTCGTCTTGTTCTTTTTGCTTTTGTTCTCTATCAAATTTTTCTTCCCACTCTCTTATTTTGATAAATTCAGCCTCTTTTTGTCTATCTTCCTCTTCTTTTAGTATCTTTAGTTCTCTATTTTTACGTCTTTGCTCTTTTAATTCTTTATTTTTTTGCTCATCTTCTCTTACTTTTAAATCAATATCTTTTCTATTTTGCTCTTCTTCTCTACTTTTTAATTGTTTTTCTTTTTCTCTTAATTCTTTTGCAACGAGTACCAACTCCTCATCTTTTTTTGTTAGTCTTTCACTCTCAATTTTTTGTTTATCTTCTTTAGATCTTATTTCTTTTTCTCTAATTCTGAGCTCTTCTTCATTTGAGCGGATTTTACTACTTTCTTTATTGAGCCTATCCTCCCAAAGTTTCAATTCTTTCTTTTCCTTTTGATAAGAATTTCTTTCCTCAAGTTTTTGTAATTTAATAGCTTTGATTTTTTCTTGTTCTTTTTTTTTCTTATAATTAGATAATACGTTACTTAATGAACTTGTTGTTAACGTTGCTATTTTAGCAATTCCGTTAGTTTTTTTTTTTATTTTTGTTTTCTTTTTTTTTAATGGCATTTTTTAATTTTAATTATTTCACTAGATAAATGAAAATTATTCAATAAGATTCTTAAAAAAATCTATGTAGTTTGACTGAAATGAGTTACAACCTGAAAGGGATATATTTAGTATGTCGCTTCTTCTTTTTTATCTTCGTTCTCGTCTTTTTTATATTTTACACCTTTTCTTTCTAAAATTTCTTTAACTTTTTCTGAATATGGTTCTTCTATGTGTTCAGTAGTAGGATTAAGTTCAATACCTGCTGGGGTAATGGTCTGTGGCATAGCAACAAACTGAGAGTCTGGATTTTCAACAGTTTTTCTTACTTTCATTCTATATATTCCAAAAAATCCTATGAAAGAGTGAAAAATAAATAGAAAAACAAAGAAACCATTTGGTCCAACCAAATCCATAAATATTGAGCAAAGAAACGGACCACTCATTGCTCCTAATCCAAAAGCAAATTGCAGTCCTGCTCCAGCAGCAACAAATTTTTCTTTTGAAATATAATCATTTGTATGTGCAAGGATTAAAGAGAACATTGGCAAACTACAAAATGAAAAAAGAATAAAGAAAAAATAAAACCATGTTTTGCTGGTTGCAAGACCTCCAGGTAAATACATTTGTCTTGAAACAAATATTGCAATAATTGCAAAAATTGCCGCCCCAAATGTTGAAAAAACAATTACTCTTCTTCTATCATAAATATCAGAAATTTTACCGACTGGAAATTGGGCTACTGCGCCTGATATTGCCAATAAGAAAGTTACAATTGATATTTCTAAAATTGTGAAGTTCATGGAAGTAGCGTAAACTGCTAGTAACGTAAATAAAGCCGATTGTATCGTTCCATAAAAAAGAGAGCTTACCATGCCAAAAGGTGAAGCTTCATATAACTCTCGCATATTCATTGCTTGTATTTTTTTAAAGTTTGGTGGTTTCTTTTTAGTTAATAAAATTGGTATTAAAGCTGCAGAGGTAATTACTGAAACTAATATAAATGGTTGAAAGTTTTTAGGACTACTAAAATTTAGTAAAAACATGCCAATTCCCATAGTTCCATAAAGTATGACCATATAAATAGAAAGTACGCTGCCTCGATTTTTATTACTTGATCTGTCATTTAACCAACTTTCTGCAACTGTATAAATGCAGACCATACTTACACCTGTAAGCACTCTTAATAAAAACCATATGAATGGATGAATTATTACTGAGTGAATTAAAACAACTAATGAAGCTAAAGATGCAAAAGCTGCAAAAACCCTTATGTGACCAACTCTCGAAATTATATTTGGAATAGTTGCGGCACCAATAAAGTAACCTACAAAATAACCAGACATCATAAATCCAGTTGAGGTAAGGCTAAATTCTTCCTGAACAGCTCTTACCCCTAGGAGAGACCCTTGAAATCCATAAGCCATCATAATGAAGCCCATTCCTAAAAATAATGCCCAGGAGTTTTTTAAAACTTTATTCATAAAAATTGAGGTAATTATTCGCGATGTATTATTAAATCAAGTCTTAATTGTGACAGTCTTAAGAATTTTTGAGTTTTAAGTACGAGTGAATTGCGATGGTAGTGATTATAATTAGACCGCCCTGAAGTGTTTCTAAACTAGGCTGTTCTTTTATGATTAACCAAACCCAAATTGGACCAATTATAGTCTCTAGCAGAAAAAAAAGATTAACTTCTGCAGCAGGTATAAACCTTGGTGCAATGGTAACTAAAACAAAAGGTATTGCTACACACAAAATACACATCAAAGGAACAATAAAAAGATCTTTACCAATTAATGCAAAACTTTCTATAAAAAGTAATGCAAAAGTTGCTACAAATAATTTACCAACTACCGCAGCAGGAACTAAATTTTTATTTTTAGCAGATCTGATAATAACTGCTCCAACTGCTAAACCTATCGCAGTAACAAATCCTAAAACATCACCATAAAAATTACCTAACTTCAAAGAATCATAGAAAATATATATTATTGCTACAAAAGTGATTATTATAGAAATCCAAGTTTTTTTATCGGGTGGCTCCTTCAAAAATATAGCCCCAAGAATAGCTGATAACATTGGAGCAGTCGCAATCATAACCAAGGTATTGGCAACATTTGTATTTTGAATCGAAACAACAAAAGTTATGTTAGTAACACTAAATGTAATTACATAAAATATTCCATGATAACCACTAGTGAAAAGAATTTTAAAGAAACTTAACTTATAAATGATTAACATACCTAACAAAACTGTCATAAAAGGGATAATTCCCCTATAAAAAACTAATCCCCAAGTATCTACATTTGAAAGTCTGATAAATAGTGAGTCTGGTGTAATAAACATTACCGCAACAAAGGCTAATAACGACCCCTTTTGTTGGTCTGTAAGATTTTTCACGCTTTTAATTCTTTCCAGAAGGTTGATGCTAAATTTATTTTTGAAAGATCGTAGAAAGTTTTTAATCCAGTAGGTGATGTTACATTTATATCACCATTGAGTTGCTCATCTATAAAGTCAATTCCAGCAAAGAAAATTTTGTCTTTTTTTAAATCTTTGCCAATCAATTTTGATATTTTCATTTCTTTATTAGTTAATTTTATATTTATTGGTTTTGCACCTTTACTTAAATTGCTTAAAAATGAGCCTTTTTTTGGAATTCTTGATATTGCGCCACAAACTTTACCATTTATTAAAAAAACTCTCTTATCTCCCTTTTTAATCTTAGGTAAATATTTTTGACACATAATATGATTGTGTTTTTTAATAAATTTTTGAAAAAATTTTAAATCAAACTTGGTCAATAAATATATATTGTTTCCACTGTAGCTATTAATTGGTTTAACAATCACTTTTTTATATTTTTTAAAAAACTTTCTAATTTCATCAATATTTTGTGAAAAAATAGTATCTGGCATATATTTTTGATATTTTATGGAAAAAAGTTTTTCAGATACATTTCTTATTGCTGCTGGATCATTAATAACTTTAACCCTTTTTTTTATTTTATCTAAAATAAGAGTTGAACAAATGTATTCTAAATTGAATGGTGGATCTTGGCGGATAAGTAAATATTTACACTTAATTAGCTCTAGTTTTTGTTTTTTTAAAATTTCAAAAATTCTTTTTTTTCTGTAATCAAATTTGACGAAAAATCCTTTAGCAATTACTTTAAAATTAATAATAGATAAATCTTTTGGATCATAATAGAAAATTTTATAGTTTTTCTTTTGTATTTCATGAGCTAAAAAAATACTAGTATCTGTTTCAGGGTTAAGTTTAGAAGGATGATTTCCCTGGATAGCAATAATTTTATTTGTCATATAATTCAGTTAAATCTTCATCTTTAGAAAATCTAATAATCATATGATGTGCATTCGTAGTTTTATTATCAATCACTTTTTGTAGATGATTTAAAAATATGGTCTCATTTTTTCCACCTTTATTGGCTACATCTCTCTTTTCTAATCCCTTTTTAGATAAATCTAATAATTCTGAAGACCAATAAAGCAGGTCTTTACCCATAAGCTGGGTATTAAAACCTTTTTGTGGTGCTTCTAAATATGCATTCATAATTTTATCTTTATCCCAACTAGAAATTAATTCATAAACTTCATCTAAATTTCCATATAACATTCCAACATTAAATGCCGGACCCGCACATAGACAATCCCAACCACAAGTATCCATCGATCTTAATTCAATATATTTTTTAAGTCTATTCTCCGTAAAAATTGTACTTAAATGAGTTGATAAATCATTCTCATCTGGCAGGCGATTATTTATTTCTTTAATATTTCCTGACATGAAATCACTAAAATTGTATTTTATACCTGAAAAATAATTTTCTTTTTGTTGTATAAATAGAATTGGAAAATTAATAACAAAATCTGCATATTTTTCAAAATCAAAATCTTCAAGGAACAATTTAGGCAAACCACCTCGAGAAGTATTTTGCCATACTTTCGATCGGTATGATAAATAATTACTTTTTTTCTTCTCAACTATTGATGAATTAGCGAATAAAGCAATTGAAATAGGTACTAAAGAATTAACTATCTTAAATTTTTTTTTAAAATCTTCTTCTGAACAGTAATCTAAATTTAACTGCGTTCCACAGGTTCGATACATCATATCAAGACTTAATTCTCCCCCTAAAGGCATATCCCTTGTCATAAGTTTGTATCTTTTTTTAGGGTTATTGGGGATCTCATCTAATTTTGATATTGGATCGAAACCTGCACTTACAATTTTAATATTAAGTTTTTTTGTGACTTGTTTTAATTCAAATAAGTAATCATAAGACTCTGCACATGCTTCATGAATATTAGAAAGTTTATCACCAGATAATTCAATTTGATTACCTGGCTCAAGAGTAATGTTTTTACCCCCTTTATTTAAAGCAATAATATTGTTGTTTTCTAATACAGGATTCCATCCAAATTCAAATAGAGCTGAGAACATCTCTTTTATTTTTTGATAATCAATTCTCTTATTATTTTGACTATTAAATAGAAATTTCTCATGTTCGATACCAATTTTAAATTCTTTTTTGTTTTTAATTCCAGACTTGAAATATTCAATTATTTGCTCTTTTTTTGTAATCATAGATATAAATTTATTTTTAATTATTCTTTAGAGAAGAGTATGGTTTTCTAGAAAAAATTTTTTTTACAATTGGTTTGAAAAACTCTAATGGTAAAGACTCATATTTAGGATCAAAAGAATTTTGATCATATTTTTCACAAAAATCTATCGTATCTTGATAATATTTATGATCTTTATATTTATCTCTTCTGTTTTTATCACCACCTAAATGATGTGCATAATAATACATTTGAAATTCTCCATGCTTTTCAACTATCCAATGAGTTTTTTCTGATACATAGGGCTTTAAAATTGAAGCAGCATACTCAGAATGATTCATTGGTGCCAATTCATCCCCGATGTCATGCAACAGACAAGCTACAACCATTTCCTCACTTTCACCATTTCTATGAGCTCTTGTAGCGCTTTGAAGTGAGTGCTCAAGCCTTGATACCTGATACCCTTCTAAAGTTTCAGTTAGTCCAGACATAAATTTTAATACTCTATCAGCAGTTTTGCTGGCAAAATTTTTTTCATGCTTATCTAAAAAAAGATAATCTTCTTTAGTTCCATTTTTCATTTCGGTAAAACTTACTTTTTTCATTTAATTATTAGATGCAGTATTTAACAATGATAATTGTGTAATTTTACTATCACCAAGTTCATCGATAGGTTTAACAGGGTAGTCACCAGTAAAATAATGATCAGTTAATTCAGGATAAGTTTCATTTCTTTTATCAAAACCAATTGCCCGATACATCCCATTTACCGACAAAAATTTTAATGATTTTGCACCGATGTAATCACAGATTTCTGAGTTACTTTTATTTGCCGCAAGCAATTCTTTTTTTGTTGGGGTATCAACTCCATAAAAATCAGGAAATTTTATTTCTGGACAGGCAATTCTAACATGAACTTCTTTTGCGCCAGCGTCATATAGCATTTTTACTATTTTATGAGAAGTTGTACCTCTTACTAGTGAGTCATCTACTAAAATTATTTTTTTGTCTTGAATAGTTGATTGATTAGCATTTAATTTTAATTTTACACCCAAACTTCTGATCTTCTGACTTGGTTCGATGAAAGTTCTTCCGACATAATGATTTCTGACTAAACCAAGCTCAAATTTTACATTTAAGGATTGCGCAAAACCTAAAGCTGCTGCGTTTCCAGAGTCTGGTACCGGCACAACAATATCAGCATCTACATCATTTTCTTTTGCAAGTTCAGAACCAAGATTTTTTCTATGTTCATATGCAGTTTTTCCATTAAGCATGCTATCTGGTCTTGCAAAATAAATATACTCAAAAACACAAGGTCTAACTTTTCTTGGTGGAAATGGTTTAATACTTTTAAGTTCATTATTTTCTATTAAGACAATTTCACCATTTTCAACTTCTCGTATGAATTTTGCACCAATTATATCTAATGCACACGTTTCAGATGCTAGGACATAACTATTTTTTAATTTTCCAATTACCAAAGGCCTGATACCAAAAGGATCTCTAACACCTACTAATGAAGTTTGAGTTAACATTACTAAGGCATATCCACCTTGTATTTGAAAAATCGCATCAACAATTTTGTCTATTGTTTTTGTCCGTTTTGACTTAGCAATTAATTGAACTATTGTTTCTGTATCAGATGTTGTGTAGAAAATTGCACCTTCATCAACTAATTTTTTTCTTAAAGAAATAGAATTGGTTAAATTTCCATTATGTGCTACCCCGATCCCTCCAGCATTAGTATCAGCAAAGAAAGGCTGAATGTTTCTAAGTGTATTTTCACCTGTTGTACTATATCTATTATGTCCAATAGCATAATCACCTTGAAGCTTTTTTAGTATTTTCTCTTTATTAAAATTATCACCCACCAAACCAAATCTTTTTTCAGAAAAATATTGTTTACCATCAAAGGTAACTATTCCACATCCCTCCTGGCCTCTGTGTTGAAGGGCATGAAGTCCTAGGGCTGTTAATGCAGAAGCATCTTTAGTATTACTAATTCCAAATATACCACACTCTTCTTTAAGCTTAGGATTAAATATTTTCAATTTTCTCCTTAGATTTTTGATATGTTTTTTCATCAGGAAATTTTTCTAATAAATAATTACTACCTTTTTCTAAATATGGAAAGATTAATGATTTACTTAAATTTACTGGCCATTTATCGTAATTATATACAATGTGTACACCTGAGAAGATACATACAGAGATAATATAAGCTTTGATAAATCCAAAAAAGAATCCAAACATTGTATCTAAACTTCCAAGGCCAGTGAATCGGACAGCTTTTCTGATACCTCTGTTAATGATTAAAATTAAAAATATAACGATTACAAATATTGTAATGCCTAAAAATATATCTAGAACATACTCGTTATCAATCACGCCCTTCAAATAAGGTTTTGCTCTTGGGAATATTATCAATGTAATTATATAGGCTAGAAACCATTTAGCCATTGACAGAATACTTAAAACAAAACCTTTTCTGTAACCTTCAATTAAAGTGAAAATTGTAATTATTAAATATATTATGTCTAAAATGTTTGTAGTTTTATAAAAATCTACAACAAAATCTTGCATCTAATTATTTACTAAACGGTTTAATCAATAAAATCAAAGAAGGAAGCAACGTTAAAACTGAGACCATAGCTAATAACATAGCTAATCCAGTGAAAATACCAAAATAAATTGTGGGTATAAATTTTGACAAAACCAAAATTGAAAATCCAAAAACGATTGTAATTGAAGTATTTAAAATCGCTTTACCAACTGTAGAGTGACACAAAATAAGAGTCTTATTATAATCTTTTGAGGTACTAAATTCTTCCTTAAACCTATAAATATAATGAATACTATTATCTACAGCTATTCCAATTGTAATTGCGGCTATTGTAATTGTCATCATATCCAATGGAATACCAATTAAACCTATTATTCCTAGTATAAAAAAAGCTGCTATAAAATTTGGCACTACACCAATTAGAGAAAGTTTGATATTTTTGAAAAGAACTACGAACATCCCAAATATTCCGATCATTACTAAACCCAATGTTAGTATTTGAGATTTAAAAAGACTTTGAAGTAAATTATTAAATAGGATTAATACTCCACCAAGTTTGAATTCACTTTGTTTTAAACCCAATTCATTTTTCAAATCGAAATTTATCTTTTTTATGAGATCGTTTCTCCTTAAATTTTCTTGGGAATCAATAATCCTTAGATTAATTCTTGCTTCATTGTCTTTTATAGATATATATGGATCAATTATTTCAGTCTTTATACTTTCAGGTATTTTTGAATAAAGGACACCCATTTCCAATGTTCCTAAAGGCTTATTATTATTTAGCATTGTTGCCACATCAATTATTGATGAAAAGGATAAAACTTTTCCAACTTGAGGCAAATCATCTAGATAGTTATGGACGGAGGAAATCCTATCTATTTTATCTTTGGTAAACCAGTATTTATCATCATCCTCATTTTCTTCATCTCCCCAATCTTCAAAATCATCCTCATCATCAGTTTTCTTGTTTTCTTTCTTTGGAAACTTTAAAATTACCTCAAGCGGAGTTGTTCCACCTAATTTTTCGTCAATAAGTTTCATACCTTTATAAATTTCAGTTTTTTTACTGAAATAATTAATGAAACTATTTTCAACTTCTAGTCTGCTTATACCGATTAAGCTTAAAATGATAACTACAATAGTTAGGGTAAAAATTGTTTTGTGATTATTTAGGGAAATTTGTGCAAAGAAAGAGGTAATTTTTGACTCTTCTTGTTTTTTAATAAATATTTTTTCTTTAGGCATGAAGTTAATAAGAGATGGAAGTAGTGTAAAGGTAATAATAAATGAAGTAATTAAACCCAAGGTCATCATCCAACCAAAATCAATAATTGGTTTTATTTCACTGAAGATTAAAGATAAAAAGGCAATTATAGTTGTTAAAGCAGTATATAAAATTGGCCAAAACATTTTATTGGTTGTTAGAGTAATTAGCTCTATAATTTTTTTGTTTGGATGAATTTCTCTAATTTGTAAAAATCTTGTACTCATGTGAATATTCATTGCCATTGTTAAAATTAACATTAGTGCAATGAAGTTTGATGAAATAACTGTAACTTTCCATCCTAATAAACCAAGCAAGCCGCTCATGATTATTACTGAAAAAAAACAACTACTTATAGGAACAATAATCCAAATTAGTTTTCTAAATACATACCATAATGTTGCGATAAT
Organism: uncultured Pelagibacteraceae bacterium; assembly: GCA_902597695.1. The sequence continues at coordinate 55,478 of CACJYH010000001.1, forward strand.
AAATAATAAAACACCTAATCCAAAAACCACTATATCACTTTTAATAAATGTCATCATATCGTCGGCAATCATAGGAATCCCACCTAGATTTATTTTTCCAATATTATTGTAACTTTTAATGACATCTCTAATTTCGAGAATATTTTGATGATTTTGTTTTTTTATTAAGTCTTTATGAGCTTCAATTTCTTCTTTCGTTTTATTAGAAATATTTTCTATTGGTTTTTTATTTTTAATATTAACTATGATTCCAGAGGTTTTACCATCTTCACTAATAACAAAATTTCTAAATACTGGGCTACTTAAAATCTCATTAAAACCTCTTTCTTTATCTATATCCTGATCTTTTAAAGTCTTAAAATTTTCTAATCTCTCTTGCAAAGGTGCATCCGAATTATCTAATAAAGGAATATCTAAAAGGGTAATGACACTATGAACCCATTTTAAACTTTGAATTTTATATTTTAAACTGAGAAGGTTGTTTATAGAAACATCAGAGATCATTCCGTCGTAAGGTGTATAAGTTAGTATTAAAAATTCCTTTGACCCGTATCTATTTGTAATTTCATTTAGATATTCAAGGTCTGGATCTCCTTCAATTAGTAATGTCTCTGATGAGGCGTCTAATTTAAAATCTTTGGAATAATAGCCAAAAGTAAATAGGGCTATAATTAAGACTATCAAAATAGATTTGGGATTTTTAAGAATAATATTTTGATAAAATTGGGCAATCATCTTACCCTTTTATATTGGAATTTAGTTAATTTGAGTATCTTTAAATTTAGTAAACATTGCCTCAAACTCTAAAAATACATTTCCAGTTGGACCATGTCTTTGTTTACCAATAATTAATTCTGCCAGATTAGATACCTCATTCATCTTTGCTTGCCATTCAGCATGCTCTACAGTTGCTGGTTTTGGTTCTTTATTTTCTAAATAATAAGATTCTCTATATACAAACATTACTACATCCGCGTCTTGCTCTATCGAGCCAGATTCTCTCAAATCTGACAATTGTGGTTTTTTATTATCTCTTTGCTCAACTTGTCTTGATAATTGTGATAGAGCAACTACAGGTATTGATAATTCTTTAGCGATTGCTTTTAAACCTTGAGTAATTTCTGAAACTTCTTGAACCCTTCCATCTTTATAATTCAAAGTTCCTCTCATTAACTGAATATAATCGACAATAATCATATCAAGACCGTGAGTTCTTTTTATTCGTCTTGCTCTATTACTCATGGCTGCAATTGTTATTGCAGGTGTTTCGTCGATATAAAGTGGAAGTTCAGATATATTTTTTGAAGTTTCTATAAATTTATCAAATTGTTCATCAGAAATTTTACCTCTTCTAATATCGTTTGATTTAATTCTAGATTGCTCTGCTAAAATTCTTGTAGATAATTGTTCAGATGACATCTCTAATGAAAAAAAAGCAATCGATGATTTCTTACCACTTTCTTGTAATTTTTGAGCTGCATTAAAAGCGATGTTGGTTGCTAGTGCTGTCTTTCCCATGCCAGGTCGCCCTGCAATTATTATCAAATCAGATTTGTGCAGTCCTCCCAATCTGTCATCTAAATCTCTTAATCCAGTAGGAACGCCAACAATCCCCTCATCATTTTTATAAGCAGCTGAAGCCATATCAATCGTATCTTTAAGTGCTTTATCAAATTTTATAAAAGAAGAACTAAAAGATCCTTTCTCTGCTAATTTAAATAATTCTTTTTCTGAATTTTCAATTATTTTTTGTCCACTTGAATTAAGATCACCTAACTTAGCATCATCGATAGTTTGTTCAGAAATCTTAATAAGTTCTCTTCTTACGAACATATCATAAATAATTTTTGAGTATTCGATTGCTTGTCTTACAGTAGTTGAAAATTTTGTAATTTTAACTAAATATTCAGGGACGTTTAATACATCTTTTTCATCCTCAAAGTAATTTTTTAAAGTTATAGGATTAGCTAATAAACCTTTATAGATTAAACTTTCTATAGCTGTAAAAATTTTTTGATGCATTGGATCATAAAAGTTATTACTAGTTACAATAATATTAATTTCATCAAAAATTTCATTTGAAACAAGTATAGAACCAATCACAGCCTGTTCAGCTTCAATATTATTTGGTAATTCTTTAAATTTGTCTTTTATGATTGTTAGATTATTTTCCACACTACATATTAAGCTAATTTTTAATAAAAATAGATTGTAATTATTAACTGGGGAAAAAATTGTATAATTATTGAATAGTCTCAGCTGACTCAACTACAATATGTATCACTGCATCAATCTCAGAATGTAAAGATATGTTTACTTTAAATTTTCCTATAGATTTGATTTCTTTAATTGGTTGTATCATTGATGGTGTAATGTCTAATCTTTCTTCTTCTTTAATAAGTTTGGAAATTTCTGTAGGCTTGACCGATCCGTATAACTCTTTATTTTCAGTCGAAAGTTTTTTCACAAAAAATTCTTTTTTATTGATTTTTTCAGCAATTTTTTTTGCTTCTTGCTTTTTTTCATTATCTTTTTGAGATAATTGTGCTTTAATTTTTTCAACCTGATTTACATTTTCTTTTGAAGCATACAATGCCTTTTTGTTAGCTATTAAAAAGTTTCTTGCAAAACCTCTCTTAACATCAATTATTTCTCCTATAGATCCTATTTTCTTTATGTTTTCTAGTAAAATTACTTTCATTTATAGTAAGGCTAAGTTTCTTGCTCTTTTAATTGACAAGGATAATTCTCTTTGTTTCTTTTGACTAACATTAGTAATTCTTGATGGTAATATTTTACCATTTTCTGACACATACTTTTTTAGCAATTTAATATTTTTGTAGTCGATTTCTGGAGCACCTTTAATAGATAATGGACAGTTTTTTTTAAATTTATATTTATTTTGTTGAAAAATACTTAGTTTTGCAAAATTACTTTGTTTGCTTTTTTTATTTCCAACTTGTCTCTTGGGCATAATTATTTATTAGTTTTTTCTTTTTTTTCGCTATCATCTTTTTTTGAAAAGAAGTTTGTTTCAAGGTCAAACTTTTTTACTCTAACTGTCAAATATCTTAATAATTTTTTATCGATTGCTTCATTCTTCTCAAGCACATTAATGACATTACCCTTACCTTTAATTTTAAAGTGAATATAGCTTCCTTTTTTATTTTTTTTAATTAAGTACGCCAAGTTTAACAACCCCCAGTTTTCGGTTTTGACTATTTCACCATCATTTTTTTCAATAATATTAGAATATTTTTCTGTTAATTGTTTAATTTCACTTGGAGAAGTGTCTTGTCTTGCTATAATGGTATGCTCGTATAAATTCATCTGATATTTTTTTAAAAAATGAGGATATACTATTTTAAATCTTTAATTACAATAGCAAAAACAATCAAAAAGATAGGCTTTTTAGGATGTTTTCACTAGTATTCCCAGGACAAGGTTCTCAAACAATTGGAATGGGAAAAGATTTTTTTGAAAATTATGATTTAGTAAAAGATCTTTTTAAAGAAGCTGATGAATCATTGGGCACCAGTCTCTCAAAAATAATTTTAGAGGGACCTAAAGATGAATTAGATCTTACAATAAATACTCAGCCAGCAATATTTCTTATAAGCTACTCAATTTTTCAAGTAATGAAAAAAGAATTCAATGTAAATCTTGATAATGCTAAATTTTTTGCTGGGCATTCATTAGGAGAATATTCAGCTTTATGTGCTGCTAACTATCTGAATTTTTCAGATACTATCAAACTTTTAAAAATTAGGGGTGATGCAATGCAAAATGCTGTCCCAAAAGGAGAGGGTGGTATGTTGGCTATTTTAGGTTCTAAAGTTGAGATAATAGAAGATCTATTGGATGAGAATAAGAATAATTTCATAGCACAAATTGCAAACGACAATTCTGAGGGTCAGATTGTTTTGAGTGGAAGAAATAGTGACTTAGAAAAATTAATCCATGTTTTAAAATCAAAAAAAATTAAAAGCATAAAATTGCCAGTTAGCGCACCTTTTCATTGTCATCTCATGAAAAATGCTACTGAAACTATGAGAAATGAAATTCAAAAATTAAACTTTAAAGAGTCAAAAAATAAACTGATTTCAAATGTGACAGCAAAAGAAATTTTAAATAGTGAAGAACTGAAAACGCTATTAATTAACCAAATAGAGAATAGAGTTAGATGGAGAGAGAGTGTAGACCATATGATTAATAATGGAGTAAATCATTTCATTGAAATTGGACCTGGAAAAGTACTAACAGGTTTAATAAAAAGGATAGATAAGAACGTAAAAACTAATACAATCAATAATGAGAGTGATATAAAAGATTTGAAATTATGATTAATTTGAAAAATAAAAATATCATTGTAACTGGTGCTTCAGGTGGAATAGGTAACTCGATAGTAAAAAAATTGAGTGAGTTTGAAGCAAATATATTAGCCACAGGAACAAAAATTGAAAAGTTAGAGGAATTAAAATCAAACGTGAAAAATGTTAAGATCTTAACCTTTGACATTTCTCAAAGTGAAAAAATTGAGGAATTTATCGAAAATGCTACAACAGAACTTGGGGGCAAATTAGATTGTATTATAAATAACGCAGGATTGACCCAAGATAATTTAGCAATTCGCATGGGCTTAGATGAGTGGAAAAAAGTAATTGATATTAATTTAACATCTACTTTCCTCTTGAGTAAATTTGCTATTAAAAAAATGCTGAAAAATAAATCAGGAAAAATTGTAAATATTACATCTGTTGTTGGTCATACTGGAAATTTAGGCCAAGCAAACTATACGGCATCAAAAGCGGGTATAGTTGCTATGTCAAAAAGTTTAGCTCTTGAGTATGCTAAAAAGAATATTAATGTTAATTGTATTTCACCAGGTTTCGTAAAAACAGCTATGACAGATAAGTTGGATCAAAAATTTAAAGATTTAATAATATCTAAAATACCATCTGCAAGGTTAGGAGAACCTACAGATATTGCTAATGCAGTTCTTTTTTTAGCCTCTGATCTGTCAAATTACATTAACGGTGAAACAATTCATATTAATGGAGGCATGTATATGGCTTGACAAACCAGGTTTTTAAACTATTAACAATTTAAACGAAAAAGGATCAATATGTCAGAAGATGTTTCAAGTAAGGTTAAAAAAATTGTTGCCGACCACCTAGGTATCGATGAAGCTAAGGTTACAGATGAGTCAAGTTTTATAGACGACTTAGGAGCAGATAGTTTAGATACGGTTGAATTGGTTATGGCTTTCGAGGAAGAGTTTGGCTCGGAGATTTCTGATAGCGAAGCTGAAAAAATTTTAACAGTTGGTGATGCTGTAAAATTTATTGAAGGAAAAGCAAATTAGATTTTAAATGCCCATAGATAATGATGGGGTAATGATAATCTTATCTTCTCCCTCAGGAGCAGGAAAAACAACGTTAGTAAATTTACTATCAAAACAAGATAATTTCGAAATTTCTATTTCACATACAACTAGAAAGCCAAGACCTAATGAGATTCCTGATAAGGATTATTTTTTTGTTAACGAAGATGAGTTTAAAAGGCTAATTAAAAATCAAGAATTTTTAGAATACGCAAAAGTTTTTAATAATTTTTACGGCTCAACTAGAACGCCAGTCATAAATAATTTAAATAATGGAAAAAATGTACTCTTTGATATTGATTGGCAGGGCGCTGATCAAATCAAAAATAAAAAATTAGATTATAAGCTAATCACTTTTTTTATATTACCTCCAAGCAAAGAGGTGTTGTTTAAGAGACTATCAAATAGAGATATGAAAGATAAATTAATAGCTGATGAGAGAATGAAACAATTCGAACATGACGTATTGCATTGGATAAATTATGATTATGTTGTAATCAATAATAATCTAGACGATTGTTATGAAAAAATTTTCAACTTAATACAGGCTGAAATAAAAGATAGTTCAAAAGATTACGATGAAGATTTTATCAGAAATCATATAGAAAAATTGACATCATAGTTTTTCATACTCTTCAGTTAATTCATAATAAATTTCTTTTTTTAAATTATGAGGCCTTAAATTTAAGTCAATCTTAACTTTGTTCAATATTTTAGCATTATCATTAAATAGAACTTTAAATGGTTTTTTAAGTTTTTTTCTTCTTTGATTAAAAAAAATTCTAGTAATTTTCTCTAAATTTTTTGGATTTTTGAATTGTGGAAAATTTTTTTTAGGTTTAAAAAATAATAAAGAACTATCAACTCTAGGTCTTGGAGAAAAACTATTAGGTTTAATATCACAGATTTTATCAATTTCTAATTTCCAATTAGCTAAAATTGATAATCTTCCATATTTTGAAGAATTAAATTTTGAGATAATTCTATCTGCAACTTCTTTTTGAAACATAAGAATTAAAGCATCAAACCAAAAATTTTTATTTTCTAAATTAAGTATCCATTTAGCTAATATTTCTGTGGAAATGTTGTATGGTAAATTCCCAAAAACAATTAACTTTTCGATATCTAAACTTTTTTCATTAATCCTCAAGATATCATCATTTATCGTTATTATTTTATCCTCAAATTTTTTTTTCAATAAATTTACTAAGTTTTTATCTTTCTCAACAACAATGAGTTTTTTTGGATTTTTTTTTAAGATATATGAGGTAAGATTTCCCGTTCCCGGACCAACTTCGAGTATTGACTTATTACTAATTTTTATCAATGAAACAATTTTTTTTAATATATTTTCATCTATTAAAAAATTTTGACCTAAACTCTTTTTTGCTTTGATCACTTTATAGTGTCTAGAAAAGTTAGTGCTTTAATTAAACTCAAAGGATTAGATTTGTTTTTACCAATCATTGATTCATTTGGTCCATGATCAGGGGAAACTCTTATGAACGGAAGTCCTAAAGTAATGTTAATTGCATCATATTCAAACAAGGTTTTAATAGGTGTTAATACCTGATCATGATACATGCCTACAATTACTTTATATTTTTTTCTATTTTTTTTTAAAAATATTGTATCTGCTGCAATTGGACCAAATATTCTGCTTTTAAGTTTAGTCAAAGATTTAATAGCAGGCTTGATGATTTTTTCGTCTTCATTAAAAGTATCTATACTTTCACAATGTGGATTTAATCCAGTAATTGCAATATTGGGTGTTTCTTTAAGATATATTTTAAAAAAATTATCTATTAATTTAACTTTTTCTCTTATCATATTTTTATTAATTTTTTTTGAAACTTGTTTTATTGGTAAATGAGTTGTCAGAGGACAAACAGATAATTTATTGTTGTAAATAAGCATAGCAAATTTTTTTGATTTTGTTTTATGTGCTAAATATTCTGTAATACCCAAATATTTTTTTTTTAAAAAAAATTTCTTTGAAATAGGACCATTAATTAATTTATTTGAATTTTTTTTTTTTATGATTTTGATGGCAATTTCAAAAGATTTTTGAATGTATTTATTAGATTTATCGGAAATTTTTTCAAATGGTTTTTTTTGATTAAAGTTTACGTCAATTAAGTTTATATTTTTATTGTTTAGTTGATTTTTTTTTAAATCTAATAAATTAATTAATTTTATTTTTCTATTTATATTCAATTTTTTCATTTGTAGTTGAATTAATTTATATGAGGCAATTAAAACAATAGGGCTTTTGAATTTTTTATATCTAAGCGATTTAAAAAATATTTCAGAAAAAATACTATTTGGTTCACCAGCAACTACTATTATAGGTTTATAAACCATATATTTTTAAATCTTTCTTAATCTTATTTAAATACATACTGGAGAATTGATTTAGTTGATCATTAGTTTTAAATCTAATAGCTTCCAATATTTTTTCGTTTAAATTTAATTCTGATGAATAATATTTTTCATCCTCAAGTTTTATGATTATAAATCCTGATGAAGTTCTTAATGGATTTGAAAACTGACCAGTTTTAAGTTTTGTAACTACTTTTCTTATATTTTGATTAAGATTATCTTCTTTGATCCATCCAATAAGACCTCCACTTGATGCTGTATCAGAGTCACTATGTTTTAAAGCTGCTTTTTTAAAACCTATTTTATCAATGTCTGATAGAATTTTGTCAAATTTTTTTTTAAAATTCATCTTATCGTCCTCATTAAAAACTATCTCTGAGAGCAAGAGTTCTCTTTGACGATCTTTTTTGGAATTTTGTAAGATCTCTTTTTTTATTTTTTCTTTATTGATTACAACTTTATTACTAAACTTTTGATAAATTAGATCATTCCAAATTAATTCTATTGTAAGTTTTTCATTTACATTTTTAAAATTTAGATCGTTCTTATTTAAATAAGCTTTGAAATTTTCTAATGTATCTATATTTTTCTTAGAATATTTACCTTTAATCAAATTTAATAAAAATTTATCTTCAACTTTCAACTCATCAACAAATTTCAATATCTCTATTTTTTTTATTTTATCTCTCAAAATAGAATTTTTCGATATTTCAAATAGTTCTGTATCTTCTAGATTATCAATTTCAGGATTGAATATTCTTAAAAATTTGATTTCTTCAAAAATATCTATCGTTGTGATTATTTCATTATCAACTTTAAATAATATTTTATTCTCAATAGTATTTGAATTTTTAATACTAAAAATTATTAACAACGTTGATAGTATTAATATTTTTAATTTCTTTTTAATTTGCATTGATCTAGTTTGCAAATTTTTGCTCAAATGCTGTTAATGGTATTAGTTTTATGCTGAACATAAAATCTTCTGTTGGTTGTAAATCCCTATCTTTATATTGTGTTTTATTGTATTTAATACCTGCAACTAGACAATCATTTTTATATTCGTAAATTAGATCATAGTACTCTGTCAAATCTATTTTTCTATTTTGTCTAGTCTTAAAGGTAACAAAATTTCGTTCATCAAAATTTAAAGTTGTAATATTTTCTAAAATATTTGTACTTCCAATTGCACCATCTTCCTCAATATAATTAAATGTGGTTTTAAAATTATTGTTAGAAAAAGTTGTACCAAACGAGTTATATTGGATTTCATCTAAGTCATGATTTATTGAAAATTCGTAATTGAAATTAATATTGTTGTTTAAATTATTTGTTAATTTACCAAAATAGTTTGAATTTCTTTTATCTAGAGTACTATTAGATGGTATATTGTTATTTGTTTTTAATCTTAATACTTTGCCAAGTTTAAATTCAAAGTATTTATTGATATTTTCAATTTTTTCTTTTTTATAATCAAATCCTAAAGTTAAATTATGTCCTGCTTCAAATGTATCAGTAAGGCCAAGTCTATTAATATCAAAAATGTTGTCATTACTAATTTGTCTATTTTCATTTTTATAATTTTTCATATCCGATGGATTTATTCTTAAAGATACTTTTGGATTAAAATAATTTGTATAATATTCATTAGAGTTAATTAAAGGAAAACTTGAGACCAACTCAAGAATATTCTTAAATCTTATTTGTGGTCTAGAATTGTACTCATTGTGTTTTTTTCCAGCAGTAATTGTGTTTTTTAAATAATAATTAATATTATTTTTAAATCCATTTTCTGAGAAATAATCATAACTTCTAATATTTAAATTATTTATCATTCTGGATCTAAGATTATTTGTATCTTTTAAAATATTATCTCCCTGTGAAATAAAATCAAAAGAAGCTAGATTACTATTACTAAAAAAACTTTTTGAGAAATCATAATAAGGTAAAACAAACTGATATCGATCACTATTTTGTTTAGATAAATTTTCATATGCAGTAAATCCAGTTCTTAAAGCAAATTTTTCATTTTCAATGTTCAAATCTATATCAGAAGTCAAAGTGTCAAAGTTGTCTGGTTTAAGATCTGTGTTAACTATATTTGTATCAAAAATCTTCAAATATGTATCGTTATTTACTTTTTGAAATGAAATATTAAGAGAGCTTTCAACAAAATTTTCTAAATCTAAATCAATTTGAAATTTAGAGAACAAATGAGTTAGTGTATTTTTTTCATTTGATTTTTTTGACTTATAACCGTCTACAATATTTAAATCACTGATAAAAAAAGAATTTTTATTTTGTTGTCTATATTCATTTTGGAACATAAAAATGTTTTTATCAAAAATTGTTGGTTTAAACGTGAAGTCTTTGTTTTGAGAAAAAGCACTAAAATATGGTATTTGCAAAGAGGTACCTAAAATATTTGAGTTGTTAATGTGTGGTATTAAAAAACCTGATTGTCTTTTTACAGTTGGTCCTGGGTGAAAAAATTTTGGGAAATATAATACTGGTATATCATAAACTTTAATCAAAGCATTTTCATAATTTATTTGTCTTTTATTTTCGTCGTAAATAATTTTATCAGCCTGAATTGTCCATGGTGGACATCGGTCATTTTTCTTACAACTTGTAAATAAACCTTTGTTTATTGTTGTAATACCATTTTTGCTTGAGGATGAAATTCCTTTGAATCTTGGATCATTATTTTTATTACCAAATATATCTTTTTTAAAATCTATTTTTATATCTTGAGCAATATAGGATTGATTTTTTAAGTTGAATACTGCACTTTTAAAAAAATATTTATCACTAAATGGCTGATTATATTTTGTGTTAATAAAAAAATCCTCACCTTTTAAAGTTTTATCATTTAAAGAATAACTAAATTTTCCTATTTCGTATCTTGTTTGATTTTTATTATCGAGAATTTTAGCACCTAGATCTGAACTAATAATCATTTGTTCTCGAAATATAGAAATATTTTTGGTCTTAAAATTGTAATTATCGTCAATGTTAGCTTCAGCTTTACCTTGTATTTCTATTTTTTCATCATCTTTAAAATATAAAATATTTTGTGCTGTAAAATTATAGTTATTAGTTTTATCCTCTATTATGATATTACCTTTAGCTTTAAGAATATTTTTTTTTTTATCAAACTCGAATTCATCAGCTTGTATAATAATTCCATTGTTAGTAGTTATAGTACCCCGATTTTTACCAACTATTTTTTTTCCATTATCTAAAATTTCTATTTCTGTGACATCAAAATTTATTTGATCATCACTGTATGCATTTAAAAAAATTAAATTTGAAATTATTAAGAAGAGTATTATAATTTTATTTTGCATTTATGTTTCTTAAAAATAATGAATTAATGATAGTTAAAATTATCAAAGGAATAATTATGGAACTAATAACATTTAATTTTTCAGAAGTCCCCAAAATATAAAAGAAATTATTTATATAATAAATAATCACTGAAAAAAAAAGCCCAATAATTATCTTAATACTTTTATTTTTGAATGTTTTTGTATTCATCATAATTATTGCTGAAAAAATAAACATCAAAATAAAATAAAAAGGAAATGAAATTAATTTTAATATCTGGAGATCTATTTCTGTTAAGGAATAATTGAGTTTTTTGTAGTTTTTTCTCATTTCAATTAATTCCATTAGAGATAAAGAGGACATATTAGAGAATAAATTTTGTATTAACTCATAATCAAAATTAGTCATTAATCTAAGACTTTTAACAACTTCTCTGTTATTTTGTATATAAATTTCAGCGTCTTTTATTACCCATTCCTTATTGGTTATATCTATCTTATTACTTTTAATATTTCTTATAATTTCAAAATTCTTATCAAATTCAGAAATATAAGTATTTGAAAGTTCATTGTTATTGAATGAGCTTGCATTTATCATTAATATATTGTCATTGTAAATATCTTTGATCCATAATCCATTATTAGTAATTACTGCAAGATATTTTTTGTCATCAGTATAATTTGACTTTAAACCTAAATATAAATTTTTTAGATTTGAAGATAAATTGTAAAAAATAGAAATTATTAAAATACCTAAAAAAAAAGTTGTTATAGTTAAAATAGAAAATATTTTTGTATTTTTAAGTCCAGAATATTTAAATATATTCAACTCATTGTCAGTAAAAAGGGTATTAAAAAAAAATTGTGTCGATATTAAAAAAATGAATGGAAACATTTCAA
>CACJYH010000002.1 GCA_902597695.1 uncultured Pelagibacteraceae bacterium
AAACATTTAAACCTTATACAAAATCTACTCGAGGAACAATTCTTGTAGATAGAACTGGTCTTTGGAAAGGTAAACCATTTAAATCTTTAGTTTCTCCAAAAAATGCAATGAAAGGGAGAAACAACAATGGCCATATTACTTCTATAAATAGAGCTGGTGGACATAAAAAAATGTATCGACATGTTGACTTTTACAGAAAAAAATTTGATATGCCTGCGACAGTTGAAAGAATTGAATATGATCCGAACAGATCTTGTTACATTATGTTAGTAAAATTTGATGATAATTCACATGCATATTATCTTGCACCACAAAAAATAAAGGTGGGTGATAAAGTTGAAAATGGATCAAAAAAAGAGATAAAAATTGGAAATTGTATGCCATTACAGGATATCCCGGTTGGTATAGATATTCACAATGTTGAAATACAACCAGGTGGTGGAGGTAAAATTGCAAGATCTGCTGGAACCTCTGTTACCATTAGTGGATTGGATGGGAATTATAGTTTGATTAAATTAGCATCAGGTGAAGTAAGAAAAATCGACTCAAGATCATTGGCAACGATTGGGGTATTAAGTAACCCTGATCAAAAAAATATAAAAATTGGTAAAGCAGGAAGATCAAGATGGTTAGGAAGAAGACCTCACACTAGAGGTGTAGTTAAAAATCCAGTAGATCATCCACATGGTGGTGGAGAAGGTAAATCAGCAGGTGGAAGACATCCAGTTTCTCCTAAAGGACAATCAGCAAAAGGATTGAAAACAAGAGACAATAAGAGAACTGATAAATATATTATGAAGAGAAGAAACAAAAGGAAGGATACAAAATAATGGCTAGAGCAGTATGGAAAGGACCTTTTGTGGAAGAAAGCTTAATAAAAAAAGTTGATAAATATAAGACTGATCCAAAAAAAATTCCTATCAAAACTTGGTCAAGAAAATCAACAATAATCCCAGATTTTGTAGGAGTTAGTTTTTTGATTTATAACGGAAAAAAATTTATACCCATTACCATATCTGAGGACATGGTTGGTCATAAGTTAGGTGAATTTGCTCCAACAAGAACTTTTTTTGGTCATACACCTGCAGATAAAAAAGCAAAACCTGCTGAGGCAGAGGCGAAGAAATAGTTATGAGTAAAAAAAAGAAATTAGTGAAAAAAAAAGAAAAAATTGTGAAATCTATCAATAATAATATCAGATCAAGTGTAAGAAAGCTTAATCCTATTTTAAAAGGTATAGTTGGAAAAAAAGTAGAGTTAGCTATTAGAGATCTTCAGTTTTCAGAAAAAAGAATTACTCGTGATATCAGAAAGACTATTTCATCTGCTGTTGCAAATGCGGAAAATAATTTTCAGTATGATATCGATAAACTTGTCGTTAAAGAAGCTTATTGTGGGAAAAAAATTACCATGAAGAGGTTTAGACCAAGAGCAAAAGGAAGAGCTGCACCAATTTTAAAACCTTATTCAAGTGTTACAATTATTTTATCAGAGACAAAAAAAATGGAGAGTCATGGGACAAAAAGTTAATCCAGTAGGTTTTAGATTAGGTGTTAACAGAGGCTGGGACTCTGTTTGGTACGCTAAAAAGAAGGATTTTGGTAATTACCTCATAGAAGATTTTAAAATAAGAGAATATATCAAAAAAAATGTAATTAATTCTGGAGTTTCAAAAGTGATGATCGAAAGAACAGCTAACAAATGTTATGTTACAATTTACACTTCTAGACCAGGTTTTGTTATTGGAAAAAAAGGTAGTGATATAGATAAAATAAAAAATAATTTATCTAAGTTTACTTCAAATGAGGTTACTTTAAATATTAAAGAAGTAAAAAAACCTGAAACAAATGCTTATTTAGTTGCAGAAAATATTGCTCAACAATTAGTTAAAAGAATTTCTTATAGAAGGGCAATGAAAAGAGCAATGCAATCTTGTTTAAGATTGGGCGCTAAAGGAATTAAAGTTTCAGTGAGTGGAAGATTGGGTGGGAATGAGATTGCTAGAACTGAATGGTTAAGAGACGGCAGTATACCTTCCCACACATTAAGAGCAGATATAGATTATGCAGAGGCAGAAGCACTTACGACTTACGGGATAATTGGGATAAAAGTTTGGATTTATAAAGGTGAAGTTTTTGCTAAGGAATTTAGTCAAGAAACGAATAAAGTCACACCTAAAGAGGGAAAACAATAGATGTTACAGCCAGTTAGAACAAAATGGAGAAAAGCTCACAAAGGTAGAATTCATGGAACTGCCTCAAGAGCGAATTTCATTAACTATGGTGCATATGCTTTAAAAGCATTATCTCCTGATAGGGTTACTGGAAAACAAATAGAGGCTGCTAGAGTTGCTCTAACAAGGCACATGAAAAGACAAGGAAGAGTTTGGACAAGAATTTTTCCAAATATTCCAGTTTCTAAAAAACCCATTGAAGTACGTATGGGTAAAGGAAAAGGTTCTCCAGAATTCTATGCATGCCGCGTAAAACCAGGAAGAATTTTATTTGAGGTAGATGGTGTTTCAGAACAGATAGCCAAAGAAGCTTTATATAAAGCATCCGCCAAATTGCCAATTAAAACAAAAACTATAAAGAGATTTGCCTAATATGAAAAAACAAGAAATTAAAAAACTCTCAAAAGATCAGATTATAAAAAACATTGATAAATTTAAAAAAGATTTATTCAATTTTAGATTTCAAAAGATGAATTCACAGATTACAAATCCTGCAAAAATTAGTGAAACAAAAAAAACAATTGCTAGATTAAAAACAATACTAAAAGGAAAATTAAATGCCTAAGAAAATATTAACAGGTGTGGTTGTAAGTGATAAACCCAACAAAACTATAACTGTTTTGGTTGAACGAAAATATTCTCATCCATTATTAAAAAAAGTAGTAAAAGTGAGAAAAAAATACAACGCTCACGATGAAAATAATAAATTTAAAACAGGTGACAAAGTATCAATCATTGAGAGCAAACCCTTTTCAAAAAATAAGAAATTTCAAGTAATGGAGAACACAAAATAATGATTCAAGTCCAAACAGAATTAAATGTAGCTGATAACACTGGGGCAAAGAAAATTGAATGTATTAAAGTCTTGGGTGGATCTAAAAGAAGATATGCAAGCATAGGGGATACGATAGTGATCGCAGTAAAAGAGGCAATTCCCAAGGGAAAAGTAAAAAAAGGATCAGTTCATAAAGCAGTAGTGGTAAGAGTAAAAAAAGGAATTCATAGGGATGACGGATCAAAAGTAAAATTTGATAATAATGCTGCTGTTCTTGTTGATGACAAAGGTGAACCAGTTGGAACTAGAATTTTTGGTCCAGTGACAAGAGAATTAAGGAATAAAGGGCAAATGAAAATAATCTCATTAGCTCCAGAGGTTTTGTAATGATTAAAAAAGGTTTAAAAGTGCGAGTTTTATCAGGCAGAGATAAAAAAAAAGAAGGTGAAGTAATTGAAATTGATAGACCAAACAATAGAGCAAAAGTTAAAGATATTAACATGGTAAAGAGACACGTAAAAACAACTAAGGAAAAAAAAGGTGGAATTTTTTCAAAGGAAAGTTTTATTCATTTATCAAATTTAAAACTAATTGATGAAAAAACAAAAACTAAAAAAACTGAGGCTAAAAAATAATGACTCCGAGATTAAAAGAACTTTATTATAAAAAAATACAACCTGATTTAAAATCACAATTTGGTTTAAAAAATCTATACATGGGTCCAAAAATTGAGAAAATTGTCTTAAATATGGGCTTAGGCTTGGATGGAAATGACTCAAAAATATTAAAGTCTTGTGAAGAGGATTTAGCAAAGATAACAGGTCAAAAACCTGTAATTACCAAATTTAAGAAATCAGTTGCAAATTTTAAAACAAGAAAAGGGTCAAACGCTGGCTTAAAGGTAACACTTAGAAAAGACAAAATGTATGAATTTTTAGATAGACTTGTGAATATAGCTTTACCAAGAATTAAAGATTTTAGAGGCCTGTCTGCAAATGGTTTTGATAAATTCGGAAATTACACATTTGGTGTTAAAGAACATATTATATTTCCCGAAGTAAGTTTTGATCGTGCAGACAAAGTTCGAGGTATTGACATTGTGATTGTAATATCAGCTAAAAGCAAAGAGCATAGTTTTGCGCTTTTAGAAAAATTAAATTTTCCATTTATCAAAAAAGGAGACAACTAAAATGGCTAAATTAAGCTCAATAAATAAGAACAATAAACGAATAAAATTATCGGACAGATTATTTAAAAAAAGACAAAAGTTAAAAAAGATTGTTATGAATAAAAAGCTTCCTTTAGAGGAAAGATTTAAAGCACAACAAAAATTATCAAAATTACCTAGAAATTCTGCGAAAGTAAGAGTAATGAATAGATGCCAGATTACCGGAAGACCTCATGGAGTTTATAGAAAATTGAAAATATCTAGAATTGCATTAAGACAATTAGGTCTGCAAGGAAAGATACCAGGTTTAGTTAAATCAAGTTGGTAGAAAGGAAAATATGAGTTTAAGTGATCCAATTGGAGATATGATAGCAAGAATAAAAAATGCTCAAGATAGAAGCCATAAGAAAGTTGAATTACCTTCTTCAAATTTTAAAACTAAGATTGCTGATATCTTAAAGAATGAAGGTTTTATAAAAGACTTCAAAGTGAACAAAGAAAATGATAAATCTTTATTATCTTTAGAGCTTAAATATCATTCAGGAAACCCGGTTATAAGTACTTTTGAGAGGGTTTCAAAACCAGGGAGAAGAATATTTTCTAGTGCAGAAAGTTTACCAAAAATAAATAATGGTTTAGGTATAGCAATTGTATCAACCCCCAAAGGTGTCATGACGGATATTGATGCAAGAAAGCAAAGAGTGGGTGGAGAAATAATTTGTAAGGTATTTTAATGTCTAAAATTGGTAAAATTAATATTTCAATCCCTGAAAAAGTCAAAGTTGCTTTGGCTGGCAATATGTTGAACATAGAAGGGCCTTCTGGGAAAAAATCAATTAATATTGACCTAGAAGTTTTTAATCTTGATATAAAAGATGGAAAAGAAATATCAATCAAACCAAAAAAAATTGATCAGGAAACCAAACGATTATGGGGCATGAATAGAAGTTTAATTAATAATGCAGTTATTGGCTCAAGCACAGGATATGAGAAAACACTAGAATTGGTAGGTGTTGGATATAGAGCTGCTTTGAAAGGTAATCAACTTAATTTACAACTAGGTTATAGCCATGATATCAATTTTGATATTCCAGAAGGGATTAAAATCAATGTTGAAAAGCAAACAACTCTAAAAATAAGTGGTGCTGATAAACAACAAGTGGGTGCAATTGCATCTAAACTAAAAACTCTTAGAAAAATTGAACCATATAAAGGTAAAGGTGTGAGAGAAAAGGGTCAACATATTTTGAAAAAAGAGGGAAAGAAGAAATAATGAAATTAGATACTAGTAAAAGAAAAAGATTTAGAGTTAGCAATAAGGTTAAAAATGTTGCTTCAAACGACAGATATAGACTAAGTATTTCTAGATCATCAAAGAATATTTCGGCGCAAATAATTGATGATATGAAAAATGTTACTTTATTATCAGCATCATCAATTGAAAAAGATATTAAGTCTGGTGAAAAGGTAAATAAAACTGAATTATCTAAGATTGTAGCTGAAAAGTTAGCAAAAAAAGCACAAGAGAAAAAAATTACCAAGATTTATTTTGATAGAGGCATTTATAAATATCATGGAAGAGTAAAGGTTTTTGCTGAAACTTTACGTAAAAATGGAATGGAATTTTAATATGGATAATAATAAAGATAAAAAAACTGACGATATTTTAGAAAAATTAGTTCACATTAATCGTATAACAAAAGTAGTAAAAGGTGGACGTAGATTTGGTTTTTCAGCACTAGTTGTTGTTGGAAACCAGTCCGGCAAAATTGGAATAGCTCACGCTAAAGCAAAACAAGTGCCAGATGCTATAAAAAAAGCAAATGAAATGGCCAGAAGAAAACTTATTCATATACCTCTTCGAGAAGGAAGAACTATTCACCATGATGTAAAAGCTAAAGACGGATCTGGCAGAATTGTATTGAGAGCAGCCTCTAAAGGAACAGGTATTATAGCTGGAGGTCCTGTTCGTGCAGTGTGTGAGGTTTTGGGTGTAAAAGATATTGTAGCTAAATCAATGGGTACATCAAATGCCCATAATGTGATTAGAGCCACGATGAAAGCACTATTGAAGCAAAATTCACCAAAACAAATATCTTCAATAAGAAATAAAAAGATTTCTGAGATTATAGAAAAAAGAGGATAATGATTAAATTAAATAATAGAAATAAGACTAATAAAACTAAACTAAGAGTTGGTAGAGGTATTGGTTCTGGAAAAGGTAAAACATCTGGGAGAGGTGTAAAAGGTCAAAAATCCAGATCTGGTGTAGCGATTAAAAGTTTTGAAGGCGGACAAATGCCACTATACAGAAGACTTCCAAAGAGAGGTTTCAACCCTATTAATAAAAAGACAATTGCAATATTAAATCTAGATAAAATTCAATCATATATTGATAAAAAAAATATCAAAACTACAGACACGCTGAATTCAAATTTACTGAAAAAACTAAAATTAATAGATCAAAATTCAATTAAATTAAAAATTTTAGGATCTGGAGCCATTAAAGATAAGATTAATATTGAGGCAGATCTTGCTTCAAAGTCTGCTGTTGAAAAACTTGAAAAAATTGGTGGCTCTATACAATTAAAAAAATAGTTTGATTTAATGAGCACATCATCATCAAGTACTGACTTAAGAAATAGAATAATTTTTACCCTTGCTATATTAGTGGTCTATAGATTTGGTACTTTTGTCCCTTTGCCAGGGATAGATCCTGAACAACTCAAAATAATGATGGAAGGAAATCAAAAGGGTTTATTAGGCATGTTTAACGTTTTTGCTGGTGGTGCGGTGAGTAGAATGGCTATTTTTGCATTAGGAATTATGCCATATATCTCTTCATCAATTATTGTTCAACTTTTAACAGGTGTTTCTGATTATTTTAAAAATTTAAAATCACAAGGAGAAACTGGTAGAGCAAAAATTACTCAGATAACTCGTTATGGAACTGTTTTACTTGCAACAGTTCAAGGTTATGGATTAGCAGTAGGGCTAGAGTCTTCAGCTGGGTTAGTAATTAATCCTGGTGTTTTTTTTAAAATTTCAACTGTCACCACAATTGTCTCTGGGACTATTTTTTTAATGTGGTTAGGAGAACAGATTACTCAAAGAGGAATTGGTAATGGTATATCTCTTATTATTTTCGCTGGTATTGTTGCAGAAATTCCAAGAGCTTTAGTTACTACTTTCGAACTTGGTAGAACAGGAGCGGTATCTACATTAATGATCTTAGCTTTATTCGTTTTGTTAATCTTAACAATTTTATTTATTGTTTTTATGGAAAGAGCTTTAAGAAAAATACTAATTAATTACCCTAAAAGACAAGTTGGTAATAAAATGTACGGGGGAGAGTCATCTCATTTGCCACTCAAGATTAATCAAGCTGGAGTAATTCCTGCAATTTTTGCATCGGCATTACTATTATTACCAGTAACTTTTTCAAATTTTAATTTTTCTGATAATGAAACTTTTTTAAATTTAAGTTCATATTTTACTCAAGGACAACCATTGTATATGTTGCTTTATGCATCAGGAATAATATTTTTTACCTTTTTTTATACCTCAATAACTTTTAATCCAACTGAAACAGCTGATAATTTAAGAAAATATGGTGGTTTTGTACCAGGGATAAGACCTGGAGAAAGCACAGCAATTTATATCGATAATATTTTAACAAAGTTGACAACAATAGGTGCTTTATATTTAACTTTAGTTTGTTTAATGCCTGAGTTTTTAATTGCTAATTATCCAATTCCTTTCTATCTGGGAGGCACATCAATTTTAATTGTAGTTGTTGTTGCAATTGATACAGTTACGCAAATACAAACAAGATTAATGAGTTCCCAATACGAACAGTTGATTAAAAAAACAAAATTTGGAAGATAATTCGTGAATATAATCCTATTTGGACCTCCTGGTGCTGGAAAAGGAACACAAGCAAAATATTTAGTTAAAAAAATAAATGGTTTTCAAGTTTCAACAGGTGATATGTTAAGGGATGAAATCAAGAAAAATTCTGAAATAGGAAAAAAAATAATTAATGACATGAACGATGGTAAATTCGTAAGTGATGAAATTGTAAACGAATTAATTAAAAAAGTTATTTTTGATGAAAAATATAAAAACAAACTTATTTTTGATGGATATCCTAGATCATTAGAACAAGCTAAAAATTTAGAAACTATTTTAGAAAGTTCAAATCAAAAGATTGATTATATTTTTTTTCTTAATGTCCAAAAAGAAGTAATAATTAAACGCGTTGAAAAAAGAAAAACTTTAGAAAAAAGATCTGATGATGAATCAAATATTATTCTAAAAAGATATGAAACCTATATGGATATGACACGCCCCGTTTTAGATTTCTATTCTAAAAATTCAAACTTTTATGAAATAGATGGTGCGCTTAAAATTGAGCAAATAACCGCTAAAATAGATGCTTTTCTTAATGTTTAAGACGTTGACTTTAAAAGAACTTCTTATATAAAAGGCTAAATTTATCTCAAAATTTATGGCTCGTATTGCAGGAATAAATATCCCACAAAATAAATTAGTTCAAGTTGGGCTAACTTATATTTATGGTATCGGTGATAAATTTTCAAAACAAATTTGCACATCATTAGCAATCCCTAAAGAAAAAAGAGTGAACCAACTTACTGATGATGAAATTTTGAAAATAAGAGAATACATTGATCAAAATTTTAAAGTTGAAGGTGATCTTAGAAGAGATTATTCACTAAGCATAAAAAGACTAATTGATTTAGCTTGCTATAGAGGTTCGAGGCATAGAAAGAAATTACCTGTAAGAGGTCAAAGAACACGATGTAATGCTCGTACGAGAAAAGGAAAAGCTATTGCAATTGCTGGAAAAAAATTAACACCACTTAAGAAATAAACATGGCGAAACCAGAAAAAAAAGACAATAAAGAACTGAGTCAAGAAAAGTCACCAAAAAAAGCTGTCAAAAGTTCTTATTCAAAAAAAAAGAAAACTAAAAAAAATATCTTAAATGGAATTGCATATGTACAATCAACTTTTAATAACACAATTATTTCAATCGCTGACACTAATGGAAACGTAATTTCATGGGCATCAGCTGGACAAAAAGGTTTTAAGGGTTCTAGAAAATCAACTCCATATGCTGCGCAAATAGCTGCTGATGCTGCTGCATCTAAAGCCTTAGAGTTTGGCATGAAAACTTTATCTGTGGAAGTTAAGGGTCCTGGTTCAGGCAGAGAAACAGCATTAAGAGCGTTACAAGCGAGAGGATTTAGAATTTTGTCAATTAAAGATACAACACCGATGCCACATAATGGTACTAGGCCACCAAAAAAAAGGAGAGTTTAATGGATGTAGAAAATGTAAATGTGAAAAATTGGAAATCATTAATTAAACCTGCGAAACTTGATGTTAAAATAAGTGATGATTTAACCCACGCTACAATTATCGCTGAACCATTAGAAAAAGGTTATGGTTTAACACTTGGTAATTCACTTAGAAGAATTTTATTGTCCTCAATCAGAGGAGCAGCTGTAACTTCAATTCAAATTGATGGAGTACTTCATGAATTTACATCTATTAAAGGTGTAAGAGAAGATGTTACTGATATTGTATTAAACGTTAAATCTCTGGCATTAAAATGTGCTGCTGAGGGAACAAAAAAACTAGTATTAGATGCCAAAGGACCTGGTGAAATAAAAGCATCTGACATCGCATCAGTTCCTGATGTTGAAATTTTGAATCCTGACTTAGTTATTTGCAATTTAGATGAAAATACTCACTTCCATATGGAAATGAATGTTAATACTGGAAAAGGTTATGTTCCAGCTGATTTAAATAAACCTGAAGAACCACCTTTAGGTTTAATTGCAATTGACTCATTATATAGTCCTGTTAAAAAAGTTTCTTATTCAGTAAGTACCGCAAGAGAAGGTAAGGCTTTAGATTATGATAAATTAACAATGGAAGTTGAGACAAACGGATCAATTTCTGCTGAAGATGCAGTTGCTTATTCTGCTAGAATTTTTCAAGATCAATTAAAAATGTTTATTAATTTTGATGAACCTGTGGAAGCTCCGGTCAAAGAAGTTTCAACAGAGCCTGAATTTAATAAAAATTTATTAAGAAAAGTAGACGAACTTGAATTATCCGTTAGATCAATGAATTGTCTTAAAAATGATAATATAATTTATATTGGTGATTTAGTTCAAAAATCTGAGGGTGAGATGTTAAGAACACCAAATTTTGGAAGAAAATCATTAAATGAAATTAAAGAGGTTTTAACTGGTATGTCTCTTTATTTAGGGATGGAAATTCCAAATTGGCCACCAGATAATATCGCAGAAATGTCTAAAAAACTAGAGGAAAGCATCTAATGAGACATGGAATGGCAAATAAGAAGTTAAACAGGACTTCCGAACACCGAAAAGCCCTGCTTAAAAATATGCTTAATTCCTTAATAAAGTATGAGCAAATTAAAACAACTTTACCAAAAGCAAAATTTTTAAAGCCACAAGCTGATAAGATAATCACATTAGGTAAAAAAGATAGTTTGCATAATACTAAAATTTTGATTTCTCAATTGCAGGATATTAAGTCAGCCAATAAAGTAAAAAAAACTTTATCTAAAAGATACGAAAAAAGAGCTGGTGGTTATACAAGAATTATTAAAGCCGGTTTTAGATACGGAGATAATGCGCCTATGGCTATAATTGAATTTGTTGATAGAGACGTTCAAGCCAAAAAAGTTGATAAAAAAAAGAAAGATCCAGCAAAAGAAGTTGAAAAAAAAGAAGATAAGAAAGCTGCCACAGCATAAATAAAAGCCTTAAATATTCATGATTAGAAGTTTTATCGTTGAGTCAACGTGTAATAACATGCGTATTGATAGATGGTTAAGAAATAAATTAGGAAAAGTGCCGCAAAGTCTTATTGAAAAGAGTTTAAGGTTAGGAAAAATTAAAATAAACAAAAATAAAATAAAAAGCTCTTTTAAGATTAAAACAAATGATAAAATAGAACTCTTCAATTTTGATTTTAAAGAAAAAATTAAACACAATAAAAAACAATTCAATCCATCCATTGAGGTAATAAAATCTAACGAAGATCTGATCATAGATAACAATGAAGATTTTATAGTTTTAAATAAAAGTGCAGGAATATCGGTTCAAGGTGGAACAAAGTCAAAAAAAAATTTAGTAGATATATTTGCAAAAAGTAAAATATTTCAAGGAACAAAACCATTCTCTGTTCATAGATTAGACAAAGATACCTCAGGTGTTTTTATTATTGCAAAAAATAGACAAACAGCTCAACTATTGACCTCTCTATTTAGATTAAGAAAAGTACACAAAACTTATTTGGCAATATGTAACGGAGAAATTGAAAAAGACTCAGGTGAATGGAATGATAATTTGATAAGGTACGATAATGGAAAAAAAATTACAGAAAAAGCTAAAACAATTTTTAAAGTGATAGATAAAAATACCAATGCAAGTTTAGTAGAAATGAAACCAATCACAGGAAGAAAACATCAATTGCGAAAACAATTATTTAACATAGGACATTCAATTTTTGGTGATAAAAAATATAATTCATCTGTTTCTTCGAAGGGTATAAATAAAGATTTAATGCTTCATTCCTATCAAATAAGATTTATGATTAATGAAAAAAAATATACTTACAAAGCCTTATTACCAGATTATTTTAATAAATTATTAAAGACTAAAAGATTAAATTTTTCAAATTAGTTTTAAATATTTCTATTAACTTATTTTTTAATTCATCATAATTTTGATTTTTAATTTGTTCGAGATTAGTGACACCTTTATCTTTTATCCCACAAGGAATAATCGCATCATATTTTTTTAAATCGTTATTAATATTGATAGAAAAACCATGATAGGCTATCCATTTACTTACTCTAACTCCAATTGCAGCAACTTTTTTCATAGTTAAATTATCATTGTACCAAATACCAATATTTTCTTTATCAGCAAATGTTTCAATGTCATAGAGTTTTAGGGTTTCAATAATTGATTTTTCAATTACTGATATGAATTTTCTAATATCTTTTTTACCTTTTTTTAAATCAATTACAAAATAACAAATGAGTTGACCTGGTCCATGATAAGTTATTTTACCACCTCTATTAGTTTTTATAATATTTATAGATTTATCTATTATCTCATTTTCATTAAAGCTTGTTCCCGATGTATAGATATGATCGTGTTCTAAAATCCAAATTAAATCATCTACCTTTTTTAGATCGATACTTTTAAGTCTATCTTCCATAAATGATATGGCATCTTCATATTTTACTGGATTTTGGGACTTTTTAATTTCTATAGTCATTTAAAAATTGTATTCTTTTTATTTTGTATTAAAAGATCCGACTAAATAATAGGTGTATTTATGACTTTAATAAAAAAAATTAAAGATAAAAAAGTCAATTTTGAATTTAATAAGGAATACATAAAAGTTGTAACAGACAAAATTACCTCAAATGATGCATCTTTTATAACTAGATCTTTTGAGGAAATGCATCCTGCGGATGCTGCTGATATTATTGAACATTTAAGTCAAAATGACAGAGAAAGTTTAATAAAATTAAATAATTTTAAGATTGATCCAGAAGTATTTGTTGAATTAAATGAGTCTGTTCAATCAGAAATCATTAAATATCTTTCATCAGATGCAATTGTTAGGATATTAAAAAATTTAGAGTCTGATGACGCTATAGCCATTTTAGAAAATGTTGATGAAAAAGATAAAAATTCAATATTAAGTTTATTACCCCCGAAAGATCGATTTGCTTTATTAGAAGGTCTTAGTTATCCAGAGGATAGTGCTGCTAGGATAATGCAAAGAGAGTTCACAGCAATTCCAAGTAATTGGTCGGTAGGACAAACTATTGATTATTTAAGAGAGAATAAAGACTTACCAGAAGAATTTTTAGAAATTTATATTGTTGATGAAAATTTTAAACCTATTGGTGCAGTACCATCATCAAAAGTATTAAGAACACCTAGGGAAACAAAAATGTCTTCAATTATGGACGACTCGATTTTTTTAGTCCCAGTGGATATGGATAGAGAAGAAGTTGGAAACTCTTTTGAAAATTATGGTTTAAACTCAGCTTGTGTTGTAGATAAAAATAATAAACTTGTAGGAATGATAACATCGGATGATGTATTGACAGTTTTAAAAGAAGAAGCTGAGGAAGACGCTTTAAGACTAGCTGGTGTTGGAGACGAAGAAATTACAGATGGTGTTATCACAAAAACTAAAAGACGATTTAACTGGTTACTTTTAAACTTATTCACAGCATTTCTTGCTACTTATTGTATTAGTTTGTTTGGTGCAACAATTGAACAAATGGTTGTCTTGGCATTTTTAATGCCAATAGTTGCATCAATGGGTGGTAATGCAGGTATGCAAACTTTAGCAGTCACTGTTAGAACTTTAGCAACAAACGATTTAACAAAAAATAACTTTAATCAAAATATTATTAAAGAATTTAATATTGGTATTCTAAATGGAATAATTTTTGCTGTGATAAGTTCTTTTATCGTCCAAGTCTGGTTTCAAGATTATCAATTATCATTAATAATATCGATCTCAATGATTTTGACAATGGTAGTAGCAGGTTTATTTGGAATACTTGTTCCAGTCACGTTAAAAAAAATGAAAATTGATCCAGCAATTGCCTCTAGTGTTTTCGTAACAACAATAACTGATGTAATAGGTTTTGTTTCTTTTTTAGGTGTTGGGGCTTATTTTTTATAGTATTTTAAAAATTATCAATCAACCTTACTTTATTGATATAAAAAGATACGAAAATTTTTGAATTTTTTAATTTATTTGAAATTTTTAAATTTTTAATATTTCTTAATTCGAGATATTCAATTTTAACATTTTGTAATTTATTTATTTCATTCCCGGTTTTATTGAGTGCTTTTTTAATATTTGATCGCATATTTAATTTTCTTTTAAGTTTCATAATATTGGTAATTAATTTTGCAGCCAAATTTTTTTCACGTTTTTGCAATAATGAATTTCTGGAAGATAATGCTAAATTGTTCCTTTCTCTAATTGTTCTACATTCTATAATTCTTGAAGATTGTTTTTTTAAATATTTTTTTAAAAGATATAATTGTTGAAAATCTTTCTCTCCCATAAAAATTTTTTGAGGATTGATGTTTTCAATTAGGCGTTCCATTACATCAATTACACCCTCGAAATGTCCTTTTCTGTACTTAGCACATAATATCTTGTCTTTTTTTGCAATTATAATCTTAGAGGATCTCTTTACTCTATAAATATCCTTAACACTTGGTAAATATACATAATTAACTTTAAGTCTTTTTAAAATCGATAAATCCTTCTTCCTATTTCTTGGATATTTCTTAAAATCATTTTTATTATTAAATTGTTTTGGATTTACAAATATACTTACAATAGTTTTATTACATTTTTTTTTGGATTGTTTAATTAACGATATATGGCCTTTGTGAAGACTTCCCATGGTAGGTACAAAACCTAGATTAGACACATTTTTTAATGCCTCATTTAAATCATTATTATTTAATAAAATTTTCATTTGTATAAAACTTTTTAATAAGTAAAACATTTGAATGATTAAACAAGCAATTATTCCTTTAGCTGGTTTGGGTACACGTTTACTTCCATTAACCAGTGTATTTCCAAAAGAACTTTTACCTATTAATGGTAAACCAGGAATTGAATACATTCTAGACGAATGCATTGATGCAGGTATTAAAGAGGTTATTTTTATAATTTCAAAAAAGAAGAAAATGATAAAGACTTATTTTTATAATGATAATTTTTATAAAAAGATTATTAAAAAAAAGAAAGATAAAAGAATTAAAGATGAATACAAAAAAATTTTAAAATATAAAAAAATGATAAAATTTGTTTATCAAAATAAACCACTTGGCACTGGTGATGCCGTTATAAAAACAAAAAAATTCATAAAAGATGATTTTTTTTTAATGTTGTTACCAGATGATCTTATTATTAAAAAAAATTGTTCTAAATCAATGATAAAGATTCATAAAAAATACAACGCATCTGTTATGGCTAGTATGAATGTTAAAAAAAATAATGTTTCGAGATGGGGAATTTATAAGTTAAAAACTAAAATAAATAAGAATAATTATTTGATCTCAGATGTTATTGAAAAACCTTCTGTTAAAAAAGCACCATCAAATAAAGCAGTGATTGGAAGATATATTTTACCTAGAGAAATTTTTTCAAAATTACTTAAACAAAAACCAGGTAAAGGAGGAGAAATACATATTACAGACGCTATTCAAACATTAATTCAAAATAATAAAAAATTCATTGCTCATAATTTTTCTGGAAAATATCTTGATTGTGGAAGCATGAGTGGTTACATCAAATCAACTTTAGAGATAGCTAAATCATGAAATTATGTATGATTGGCACTGGTTATGTAGGTTTAGTAAGCGGAGTATGTTTTGCTGATTTAGGAAATGATGTAATTTGTGTAGATAATAATGTTGACAAAATAAATTTACTAAAAAAAGGAAAGATTCCAATTTATGAACCTGGTTTATCAGAATTAGTAATAAAGAATTTTAAGAATAAAAAATTAAATTTTTCTACTGATTTAAAAAAATCAATTAAAGACTCAGACATAATTTTTATTTGTGTTGGTACACCAACAAAAAAAGGCGGTAGTTCAGCAGATTTAAGTCAAATTTACAAAGTTTCTAAAGAAATAAGTTCTTCAATTAATAAATTTAAGATTATCATAACAAAATCAACAGTCCCCGTGACGACAGGAGATGAAATTGAAAAAATATTATCTAAAAAAAATAGTAAAAAGAAATTTTCTGTTGTTTCAAATCCTGAATTTCTAAGAGAAGGAGAAGCAATAAGAGATTTTGTTTATCCTGATCGTGTCGTTATCGGAACAAATGACAAAAAAGCAGGTAGAATTTTAAAAAATCTTTATAGCCCACTTATTTCTAAGGGTGCTTCTTATTTGCAAACTTCTAGAAGAGCCGCAGAATTGATTAAATATGCCTCTAATGCTTTTTTGGCAACAAAGATTACTTTTATAAATGAAATAGCTAATTTATGTGAAAAAACTAACATTAATGTTGAGGATATATCAATAGGTATGGGATTGGATAAAAGAATAGGCAGTCGATTTCTTAGAGCAGGACCTGCTTATGGTGGATCTTGTTTTCCTAAAGATACAAAAGCCATTATTACAACAGCAGATAAATTTAAAACAAATTTATCAGTGGTTAAATCAGTAATTAAATCAAATGAAAATAGATCTAAAATTTTATTAGATAGAATTAATAGAATCTTAAATAGGAAAATTAAAAATAAGATAATTACTTTTTTAGGTGTTACATTTAAAGCTAATACAGATGATATGAGAGATTCCTCAAGTTTAAAAATGATACCATGGTTATCAAAAAAAGGAGCGACTATAAAATATTTTGATCCAACTGGTTATAAAACTGAATTTATGAAGTTTAAAAATGTAATTAATAAGGCTTCAATAAAAGATGCTGTTCATGGTGCTGATCTTGTTATTATTCATACTGAATGGAATGATTTTAAGTCAATTAATTTTAAAAGTTTAGTTAAAGGTAAGAAGTTCATGATTTTTGATATGAGAAATATATATTCTTCATCAAAGATTAAAGACCAGGGTTTCAAATATTTTAGTGTTGGAAAGTAAAAATCTAATTTAACTCAAATATCGCATCCACTTCAACCGAAACACCTAATGGTAAACTATTTGTGCTTACTGCAGCCCTAGTATGCATACCGACTTCTCCAAAAATTGAAGCAATCAAATCAGATGCGCCATTTATTACTTTAGGCTGATCAATAAAGTCATCTGTTGAGTTTACAAATCCTGTTAGTTTCACACATGATTTAATTTTTGATAAATCATTGTCGCAAGCTTTTTTAACTTGGGCAATAATACTTAATGCACATCTCTTAGCAGCATTGTAACCAGCCGTGATATCCAATTCTTTACCAACTTTTCCTTTGATTAATTCACCATTATCATCAATAGAAATTTGACCTGATATGAATAACATTTTTCCTGTGATTTTTGTTGCAACATAATTACCAACTGGTGCTTTTGCTTCAGGGAGCTTTATATTAAGTTCTATAATTTTATCTTCAAAACTCATTTTGTTTTTTTTCTTTTTGATTTTTTTGTTTTATCGTATTCTCTTCTTTTCTCAATTAATATTAAAGCTTCTTCCATCGTTAATTCAGTGGGGTCTTTTTCCTCAGGAATAGTTGCATTGAGTGATTTATATTTTATATAAGGTCCATACTGACCCTTCATGACTCTAACAGGTTTTTTATCCTCAGGATGTTCTCCCAAATGTTTTATCATAGAAGAGGACATTCGACCAGGTTTAGCCTCAGCTATTAATGTAATTGCTCTATTTAAACCTATGGAAAATATTTCCTCTACATTTTCTATTCTTGCTGATTTATTTTCACATTTTAAGTAAGGACCAAATCTCCCAACGTTTAATGTAATATCTTTTTGATTATCTGGATTTATTCCCAAAGATTTAGGTAGTGAACATAAAAATTGAGCCTTTTCCAAATTAATACTCTCTAATTCTAATCCTTTTGGTATTGAAACATTTTTTAAAAGTTCATTTACATCTGAATTTAATTTTTTAGTTTTTTTCGTTTTCTTACTAATCTTTTTAACTTCTATATCAGAAGAGATTTTCTCGTATTGAAGGTAGGGGCCAAATCTACCATTTTTCAAATATATATCATTTCCATTTTCATGTTTTCCAATAAATTTTGGTTCAGCTAATTGTGCTTGAGCAGCAGCTTTTGCTTTAGATAAGGGTCGTGTAAATTTACATTCTGGATAATTTGAACACCCTATAAAAGCGCCACCTCTGAAACTATTCTTTAAACTAAGTGTTCCAGAACTACATAATTGACATTGTCTTACTATATTACCCTCATTATCCTTATCAAAAATTAATTCACCTAGACTATCATTGAGTAAATCCAACACCTCTCTGGTTCTTTTTTCTTTCACTTCCGAAACATTATTATTGAAGTCTTTCCAAAAAAGTTCTAAAACTTTAATCCAACTTTCTTTGCCAGTAGTAATCTCATCAAGTTGATCTTCTAATCCTGCTGTAAAGTTGTAATCTACATATTTTGAGAATAATTTTTCTAAAAAGGCTGAAATTAATTTACCTCTATCTGTAGGAAAAAATCTTTTATTCAATATCTCTGCATAACCTCGATTGGCAATAGTAGAAATAATACTTGCATACGTAGAAGGCCTCCCGATACCAAGCTCTTCAAGTTTTTTAACTAAACTAGCTTCTGAATATCTTGGTGGTGGTTGTGTATAATGCTGTTCATCTATTAGAGCCTCAATATTAATAGGACCTTTAGATACAGCAGGTAAAATATTTTCATCATCATCTTTGGTTTGATTATTATAAATCTTTAAAAAACCATCAAATTTTAAAACTGATCCACTGGCTTTACAAATTGTATCATTATTATCTGACGTTATGGTGATAGTATTTCTATCAAATTTAGCTGACTCCATCTGAGAAGATAAAGCTCTACTCCAGATAAGATCATAAAGTTTATTTTGATCTGTACTTAGATATTTCTTAACACTTTCAGGAGTTCTAATAATATCAGTAGGTCGGATTGCTTCGTGAGCTTCTTGCGCATTTTTAGCTTTTTTACCTGAATAATTCAGAACATCTTTAGGCAAGTATTCATTTCCAATTTCTTTTTGAATATAGTTTCTGAAACTTGAAACAGCATCTTTAGATAAATTAGTTCCATCAGTTCTCATATAAGTAATTAAGCCAATTGTTTCACCCTCCATCTCTATACCTTGATAAAGTTTTTGGGCAATTTGCATTGTTCTAGATGCACCAAAACCTAGTCGACTCGATGCGGTTTGTTGAAGAGTTGAAGTCGTAAATGGTCCAGAGGGATTACGATTTACTATTTTGCTAGAAATATCAGTTATACTAAATTTTTTTTTATTAATACTTGATATGGCTTTATTTATCTCTTCTTTATTTTTAAATGAAAATTTTTCAATTTTATTGTTGTCAAGTTGACTAATACTAGTAGTGAAATTTTGATTTGCAGTATCAGCAAATTTAATACTTAAAGTCCAAAATTCCTCAGGTTTAAAAGACTCAATTGCATGTTCTCTCTCAGTAATTAATTTTAAAGCAACAGATTGAACTCTTCCTGCAGATTTTGAACCTGGAAGTTTCGTCCACAGGATCGGGGATATATTAAAACCAACTAAGTAGTCCAAGGCTCTTCTAGCCATATACGCATCGACTAGTAATGGCTCAATTTGCCTAGGATTTTCAATTCCTTGAATAACAGCTTTTTTGGTTATTTCATTAAATACAACTCGTTCAATTTCTTTATCTTTTAAAAGTTTTTTTTCACTCAAATATTCTTTGACATGCCAAGCAATTGCCTCACCTTCACGATCAGGGTCAGTTGCTAATATAATTTTAGATGAGTCTTTCGCTGCATCAGTTATTTCTTTTAAATATTTTTTTGAAAAACTATCAACTTCCCATTCCATCTTAAAATCTTGATCTGGATTAACTGAACCATTTTTTGACGGCAAGTCTCTTATATGACCATAACTTGCTAAAACTTTATAATTATCACCTAAGTATTTATTAATAGTTTTTGCTTTAGCAGGACTTTCTACAATGACCAAATTCATAAACTACAAACTACCCAAAAGCTTTAGATAGTCAATTTAATAAATTTTTGTCTTAGTTTCTTCTTTATTTATCAATCTTTTAATATTTTCTCTGTGAGTAAAAAAAATCAAGATAAACATGATCGTAAAAAAAATTGCTTGATTAAGCTGAGTGGAAATTATTAGGTAGATTGGAATAGATAATGAAGCTACTAAAGATGATAGTGATGAAAATTTTGAAATAAAAAAAGTTATAAACCAACATACAGAAAATATAATTCCAAAATATAAATTTATAGCAAATAAAATACCAACATAGGTAGCAACACCTTTGCCACCTTTAAACTTAAGCCAAATTGGAAACACATGACCTAAAAAGGCACATAAAGATGCAATATATAAAAAATCTTGGTAGAAAATTTTTACATAAACAACTGGAATAATTGCTTTTAAAATATCTAATGCTAACGTGAAATAACCAATACTTTTGTTACCCGTTCTCAAAGCATTGGTAGCTCCAATATTACCAGATCCAATTTCTCTTATATCTTTTTTTAAAAATATCTTTGTAAGTATATATCCAAAAGGTATTGAGCCCATGAGGTAGGAAATTATACCTATCAAAAAAATATCCATACTAAAGCTTAAATAATTCTTTTCCTTTTACAAATGTATTCGTAACTTTACCTTGGAGTTTTTTGTCTTCAATTGAGGTATTTTTTGATTTTGAAACCAATTTTTCTTTTTTTACAATCCATGGTTTACTTATATCTACAACACAAAAATCTGCATCATTACCAATGGAGAGGTTACCTTTATCTATTTTAAGAATTTTTGCAGGATTCGAAGTAAGCGCTTTAATTAATGTTTCTAATTTTAAAGATCCATTATGATATAACTCTAAACTTAAAGATAATAGAGTTTCTATGCCTGATGCACCTGTTGCAGCTTGAGAAAATGTTAATCTCTTTGACTCTTCATCTTCGGGTTTGTGATCTGAAACAATCACATCAATTAATCCATCCTTTAATCCTTCCACTAGAGCAATTCTATCTTCTTCACGCCTCAAAGGTGGAGATAGTTTTAAAAAAGTTCTAAAATCACCAATATCATTTTCATTTAAAGAGAGATTATTTATCGAAACACCAGATGTGAATTTTACGATTTCTTTCCTATGTTTGATTACCTCAATCGATTTTTGCGATGATAATTGAGAAATATGATATCTACATTTTACTCTTTCAAGTAAAGTAAGATCTCTTTCAATCAAAATTCTTTCTGCGATCTCAGGAATACCTGATAATCCTAATTTAGATGCGATAATGCCTGAATTTATCATCCCATTTTTTGCAAGTTCATAATCTTCTGCATGTTGCATTATTAAACAGCCAATATCTTTTGCAGAATTCATTATCCGAGACATTAATCTGGGATTTTGAATAGTTTTAATGCCATCAGTAAATGCTATTATACCTTTATTTTGGAGAAGACCAAATTCTGTCATATTGTTTCCTTCAATATTTTTTGTAAGTGATGCACACGGAAAAATGTTTATTCGAGATTTATCTCTTCCTCTTCTTTTTAGAAAATCAACAATAGATACGTTGTCTATTATCGGATCAGTATTTGGCATTGTTACCACAGAAGTTACGCCACCAGCTAAAGCAGCATTACTTAAGGTTCTAAAATTTTCTTTATATTCATAACCTGGTTCACCTACAAATACTCTCATGTCAACTAAACCTGGAAATATATATTTCCCCTTTAAGTCAATTGGTTTTTCTCTTGTAGGCAGATTATTTGTATTAACCTTTTTTCCTACCGCTTCTATCTTTCCTTCTTCAGAGATTATAAGACCACCCGTCTCTTTAATTGAATTATGTGGGTCAATTATATTTGCGTTTATAAAATATTGTTTTTTCATTTAAGTACAAAAAAATCTTTAAACAGGCCATTCTTACCGCAACTCCTAGTTCTACTTGTTCTTTAATTACACTTTTATTGATATCATCAGCTAAATTAGTATCTATCTCAATACCTCTATTCATTGGACCTGGGTGCATGATTAATGCATCAGTTTTTGCATATTCTAATTTATCTGGTGTAAGGCCATAATATTCATAATACTCTCTGTTAGATGAGAGATATGAACTTGTCATTCTTTCATTTTGTAATCTTAACATCATTACAATATCACAATCTTTTAATCCTTTTTTCATATCGGTGAATGTATTAACACCAAATTTTTCTATTTCCTTAGGCATCAAATTTGTGGGAGCAATTATATTTACTTCTGCTCCTAACATATTCAGTAAATAAATATTAGATCTTGCAACTCTTGAATGTAGGATATCTCCACAGATAGCAATTCTTAAACCTTCAATTTTTTTTTTTCGATTTATGATTGTCAAAGCATCTAATAAAGCTTGAGTAGGGTGTTCTCTTCTTCCATCTCCAGCATTTAAAACTGCACAATTAACTTTTTGAGAAAGTAGGTTACATGCCCCAGAGTCTTGGTGTCTTATTACAATAATATCAGGATGCATAGCATTTAGTGTCATTGCTGTATCAATAAGAGTTTCACCTTTTTTAATTGCAGAATTACTTATATTCATTGACATCACATCAGCTCCAAGTCTTTTTCCTGCCAATTCAAATGAACTTTGCGTTCTTGTTGAGGGCTCAAAAAATAAATTGATCTGTGTTTTTCCTCTTAGCGCATCAATTTTTTTATTTTTACTTTGGTTTACTTTTATAAAATCATGAGCTTCATCAAGTATTAGATTAACATCATTTATAGATAAATCTTGGATACCTAACAGATGTTTTTGGGAAATTTTAATAGCTTTATTTGATTTAATTGCCATTAAAACCAACTCTATAGCTATAAAGTTATATAATAGCAAGTATTAATTGTTCAAAAAATCTATTGCTCCTTGCAATATAAAAGCGGCAGCATTTTCATCAATTTTTTTTTCTCTTTTACTCACATTCACATCTAATTGACTAGAAAGATTAAATGCACCAACAGTTGATAATCTCTCATCCCATAAACAAACTGGAATATCAATGTTCTTTTCAATATACGTTGAAACATCTTTTACTGATTGAGAAGATTTGCCAGAAGAGCCATCCATATTTAAGGGGTTTCCTATTATGATTCCCTTTATGTTGTTTTCGATAATTATTGATTTAAGTTGATCTATAAGGTTTTGAGAGGATTTTTTTTCTATGGTTATAAATGGTGTGGCAATTAATTGTTTTTCGTCACAAATTGAAACTCCTATTCGTTTTGAACCAAGGTCTAAGCCTATCAATCTGCACTTATCTAAGTGATTTTTTTTAAATTCCTCTAACGTGATCATATTGTATATTTTTAACTTAAATGATAGTTTGCGTCATACCTAAATAGCATATGAGCATAGATCTTAAAACAATAAAACACATATCTAAATTATCAAGAATTTCTGTTGATGAAAAAAGGGCAGAAAAATTAGCTGATGATTTAAATTCAATTTTTGAATTTATTGAAAAGCTAAATGAATTAAAAACCGATGATGTAAAGCCATTAACATCAATAGCCGAAACAACTTTAAAATTCAGATCTGATGAGATCAAAAGTAAAAATATTAGAGAACAAATAATTAAAAATTCTCCTGAAGATAATGAGGATTATTTTGTTGTACCAAAGGTAATTGAATAATGTCAGACATTACAAAACAATCTTTAACAGAATTAGTAGAGAATATTAAAAATAAGAAACTTTCTTCAACAGATGTGACCAAAGCGTTTATTCAAAGGTCTGAAAAATCTAGTGAGTTAAATGCTTATATCACAGACGATTTTACATCGGCTTTAGATAAAGCAAAAAAGTTTGATCAGAAACCAAATTTAGATTTAAAATTACCTGGTATACCTATGGCAGTTAAAGATTTGTTCTGCACAAAAAATGTTAAAACAACTGCTGGTAGTAAAATTTTGAATAATTTTGTACCAACTTATGAGTCTACAGTTACTGAAAATATCTGGAATGAAGGTGCAATACTTCTGGGTAAATTAAATTGTGATGAGTTTGCAATGGGTTCATCTAATGAGACGAGTCATTTTGGAAACGTGCAAAATCCTATTGATAAAAATTTAGTCCCCGGAGGTTCTTCGGGTGGTTCAGCATCAGCAGTTGCTGGACAATTAACTCCAATCACAATTGGTACTGATACTGGAGGGTCGATTAGACAACCAGCTTCATTTACTGGAATTGTAGGTTTAAAACCAACATACGGAAGTTGCTCACGATATGGGATAGTTGCTTTTGCTTCCTCATTAGATCAGGCAGGACCAATGGCCCAAAATGTAAAAGATTGTGCTTTATTGCAAGAAATAATCAGTACATATGATTCAAAAGATTCTACTTCAATTAATTTTAAAAGAAATCATTATAGCAAGGAACTTACAAAAAATATAAAAGGAAAAAAAATTGGAATTCCAAATGAATACAGAGTTGATGGTATGCCTAAAGAAATAGAGGATCTTTGGCAAAAAGGTATTCAATACGTAAAAGATTGTGGTGCTGAAACAATCGACATATCACTTCCACATACAAGTTATGCTTTACCAACGTATTATATTGTTGCTCCAGCAGAGGCATCTTCTAATTTAGCAAGATATGATGGTGTAAAGTATGGATACAGAGCCAAAGGTGAAAATTTAATTGATATGTATGAAAAAACTAGATCTGAAGGCTTTGGTGCAGAAGTTCAAAGAAGAATTATGATTGGAACTTATGTATTATCATCTGGTTATTATGATGCATACTATCTTAAAGCTCAAAAAGTGAGAAAACTAATCAAAAACGATTTTGATGAAGCATATAAGAAAGTTGATGCAATTTTAACACCATCAACACCTAGCTCAGCTTTTAAAATAGGTGAAAAAACAAATGATCCAGTTTCGATGTATTTAAATGATATATTTACAGTACCAGTTAATTTGGCAGGCCTGCCTGGTATATCAATTCCTGCAGGACACGATACAAAAGGCTATCCTCTGGGGTTACAAATTATCGGTAAAGCCTTTGATGAACAAAATATATTAAACATTGCTTTTGCTATGGAGGAGAAAATAAATTTTAAAAACAAAATTACTGATTGGTGGATTAAGTGAATAAAAAAAACACAGAATATTTGATTAATCGGAAAGATAATCAATATGAAGTTGTAATTGGATTAGAGGTACATGCTCAAGTATTGTCTGAGTCAAAACTATTTTCTTCTTCATCAACTAAATTTGGTGCTGAACCAAATACACAAGTAAGTTTAGTTGACGCTGCATTTCCAGGAATGCTACCTGTAATAAATGAATTTTGTATTAAACAAGCTATTAAAACTGGTATTGGTCTTAATGCAAAAATTAATAAACGTTCTGTATTTGATAGAAAAAATTATTTTTATGCTGATTTACCTCAAGGATATCAAATATCACAATTTAAAGATCCAATCGTAGGTGAGGGCAAAGTTATTTTGGATATGCCTAATGGTCAAAAAGAAGTAGGTATAGAAAGGTTACATCTAGAACAAGATGCTGGAAAAAGTATTCATGATCTTGACCCACAAAATACTTTTGTAGATTTAAACAGATCAGGTGTAGCTTTAATGGAAATAGTGAGCAAGCCTGATCTAAGATCCCCAGATGAGGTAAATGTTTATATTAAAAAATTACGATCTATAATGAGGTACCTAGGAACTTGTGATGGAAATATGCAAGAAGGCTCTTTAAGAGCGGATGTAAATGTTTCTGTAAGACCAAAAGGCTCAAAAGAATTTGGCACCCGATGCGAAATTAAAAATGTTAATTCAATTAAGTTTATGCAAATGGCAATAGAATATGAGGCTAATCGGCAAGTTGATTTAATAGAAGAGGGCAAGACTATTGATCAAGAAACAAGACTTTTTGATACAAAGAAAAATGAGACAAGATCAATGAGATCAAAAGAAGATGCTCATGATTACAGATATTTTCCAGACCCTGATTTATTACCTTTGGAGGTATCTGAAGAATTTATTGAAGATCTTAAAAATGATATTCCAGAGCTTCCAGATGATAAAAAGAAAAGATTTATCGAAGAGTTTAAATTGTCTCCTTATGAAGCCAATATTTTAGTGTCTGATATTGATACCGCAAAATACTTTGAAGAAGTTGTAGCTAAAATGGGCAAGAACAAAGATATTAAGTTAGCAGTCAATTGGATTACAGGAGAACTATTTGCTGTTTTAAATAGTAAAGGTTTAGAAATTTCTCAAAGTCCAGTGAGCGCCAAGAACTTCGCTATATTAATAAATCTAATTAAGAATGGAACTATTTCTGGAAAAATAGCAAAAACTGTTTTTGAATTAATGATTAATGGAGATAAAGATCCACAAAAAATTGTTGAGGAAAAAGGATTAAAACAACAAAGTGATCCAAAGACTTTAGAAGCTTTAATTGACAAAATAATTAATGAGAACAGAGAAAAAGCTATTGAATATAAACAAGGTAAAGAAAAATTATTTGGTTTTTTTGTTGGTCAAGCAATGAAGGCATCTGGTGGTAAAGCAAATCCTCAATTGATTAATGAGATCCTTAAGAAAAAATTATAAGGTTATGGGTTCAGACCTTAATATCACAAAACATTTACAAGATTACATACTAAAGAATGGTTTGAAATTACATCCAATTCAAAAAGAAATTATAGACTATAACTTATCACTTGGTGATATGAAAAGAATGCAAATATCTATTTCCCAATGTCAATTTTTACATCTGATTATTAGGATATCTAAAATTACAAAAGTCTTAGAGATAGGAACTTTTACAGGTTTAAGTACGTTGTCTATGGCCTTAGCATTACCAGATGAGGGGAGTATAATTGCCTTAGATAAAAATGAAGAAACAAATAAAATCGCTCAAAATTTTTTTAAAAAAGCTAATCAAAATCACAAAATTAAAACAATAATTAAACCAGCTTTAGAAAGTTTGATGAGTATTAGAAATGAAAAATTTGATTTAGTTTTTATTGATGCTGATAAAATGAATTACCAAAAATATTATGAAATTTCACTAGATTTATTGAATAAAGAGGGTTTGGTTATTATTGATAATGTTTTATGGCACGGAGAAGTTGTTAACAAAGATATAAATGACAAATATACGAAAAGTATTAGAGATTTAAATAATTTTATTTCAAAGGATAAAAGAATTGAAAAGGTCATGGTGCCTTTTGGAGATGGAATGACTGTCTGTAGGAAGATTTAATGTTCACTGTATTTGGATTTTATAAATTTCAAAAAATAAATAATTTAAAAAAAAATCAAAAAATATTGAACAATCTTTTAGTAAATAAAAACATATATGGATCAATTATTGTATCAAAAGAGGGTTTAAATGGATCTATATCTGGAAAAAATAAAGATATTCAGGCTACAATTATTAAATTAAAAAAAATTTTTAGAATTAAAGAATTTGATAGTTTCAATAATTCAAAAAGTAAATTTAAACCTTTCCATAAATCTAAAGTGAAAATTAAAAAAGAAGTCGTTCCAATGGATCTTAAAATCTCAAATAAAATTAAAAAAAAAGATACTCATATTGAACCAACGAAGTGGAATGAATTAATTAAAGATAAGAAAACTTTTTTATTAGATGCAAGAAAACCTTTTGAGCATAAAGTTGGTTCTTTTAAAAAGTCGGTAAATCCAAATATAGATAATTTTAGAGATTTCCCAAAATACTTAAAAAAGTTAAAAAAAGATCAACCAATAGCAATGTTTTGCACCGGTGGAATTAGGTGTGAAAAGGCCTCTATATTTCTAGAAAAAAAAGGTTTTAAAAATATTTATCAATTAAAGGGTGGAATTTTGAATTACCTAAAAAAAATCAAACAAAAAAACAGTTTATGGAAAGGTGAGTGTTTTGTATTTGACAATAGAGTAACTCTAAAACATGGATTAGTACAAGGAACTTATTCAATTTGCGGTGGATGTAGACAACCAATTTCAACTAAAGATAAAAAATCTAAAAGATATGAGGAGGGTGTAACTTGTCCAAATTGTATTGATAAACTCTCAAAAAACCAAAAATCTCGTTTTAGAATGAGACAAAGTCAGATATACAAAGCAAAGCAATCTGGAAAAAAATATATTTTTCAAAAAGAATTTAAATAAGGATAATTTTGTCTAAATCAATAAAATTAACAAAAGATCCAATTTGGACACTATTGAGAAGAGTTACGATACCTGCAAGTGTAGGCTCATTATTTCAAACATTTTATAATTTAGTTGATACTTGGTTTGCAGGTAGAATCTCTGCAGAAGCAATAGGTGCAATTGCGAAATCGTTTCCAATATATTTTACCATTATAGCTGTTGGTGTTGGATTAGGTGCTGCAACTAATGCTTTAATTGGTAATTCAATCGGTGAAAAAAAAATAAGAGTTGCATCATTATATGTGGCTCAGTCTTTAATCTTTGCAGTATTAGTGTCAATAATTGTTACAATATTTGGTTTAAATTCATCAAATTATCTTTTAGGTGTCATGGGCTCTGATGAAGCTGGAATAATTTTAACGAGAGAATATTTAGATATTATTTTCTACGGAACTTTTATTGTATTGATACAAATATCTCTAAATGGAACTCTGAATGCTCAAGGTGATACCAGAAGTTATAGAAATGTATTGATATTTAGTTTTTTTCTTAACATTTTTTTAAATCCTCTTTTTATATGGGGATATGGATTTATCCCAGGATTTGGAATAGCTGGCCTTGCTATTGCTACTGTAATTTCTCAATCAATAGGTACAATCTATTTAGCTTTTAAGGTTAATAATTGTCAAATAAGGAATTACCTTAAACCTCAATGCTTTATTCCAAAATTTGAATATTTAAAATCATTAACAAATCAAGCTGTACCAGTAATGTTCAGTATGTTGTTTATTGGTGTAGGTATATTTAACATCTTATATTTCATAGGTAAATTTGGGGAATTAGCAACAGCTGGTTATGGTGCAGCATTAAGAGTAGAGCAAGTTTTTTTATTACCTGTTATTGGTTTAAATACTGCAGTCCTTTCAATCGGAGGACAAAATTTTGGTGCAAAAGCCTATAATAGAATAAGAGAGCTTTATACTAAGGCTTTATTTTTTGGAATATCATTTATGACTGTTGCTGGAGTAATAATTTTTTTTGGGGCTGAATTTTTTGTATCTTTATTTACTGATAATCAAGAAGCAGTTAAGAGTGGTGCTATTTATCTCAAGGTTGCAGCTTTAATTGGACCAATTTATCCGGTCTTCTTTATTACTACAGCAGTATTTCAAGCTGTTAAAAAACCTTTGTATAGTCTCTATTTGAGTATTTTAAGATTAACTGCGTTTCCTTTTCTAAGTTTATGGTATGTGATAAATATAAGAGGTGGTGATTACCAAGATATTTTTTATACTATTATGGTGACTAATTGGGCTATGGGAATTGCTGTTTTAATATTTATTGGGTACTTTCTAAATAATGTATTTAAACAAAATAAAGCTATTTTTAGTTATTAGTTTTTTACTATCCTCTTTTTTCTTAACTCTAAAAGATGTTAAATCATATGAAATCAAAGTTGTTGATGGTGATACTATTCATTTAAATGGAAAAAAAATTAGATTTAGTGGAATTGATACCCCTGAATTGAAACAAACCTGTAGTAAGGATAATCAAATAATTTTTTGTGGGATTGAGGCAAAAAAATTACTAATTAATATAATAGGAAATAATGAAGTTGAATGTGTTGAAGAGGGAAAGGATCAGTATAAAAGAATCTTAGCTGAATGTTTCGTAAATAATATTAGTTTATCAAGTTATTTAGTAAGAGAAGGTTATGCTTTTGCATATAGAAAATATTCAAAGAAATTTGTGTCTGATGAGAACTATGCAAGATTAAATAATTTAGGAATGTGGTCTATGAAATTTGAATATCCTTGGGATTGGAGAAAAAAAAATTAATCTTTTTGTAATCTTCTTTCTAATTTTCTAACTAAAAATGAAACAACCAAAATTAAAATAAGATACTCTAGGATTAAAAATGTATAAATTTCTAGCGGCCGATAAGTTGTCACAACTAATTCATTTGCTTTTCTTGTTAAATCTCCAATACCAATTATTGACACAAGTGATGACATTTTGAGAACATAAACGAATTGATTACCTATAGCTGGTAAAATATTCTTTATTGCTTGAGGTAGGATAACTAATCTTAATTTTCTAAAAAAACTTAATCCTAATGAACTTCCTGCTTCCCATTGTGATTTTTTAATTGAATTAATTCCTGCTCTAAATATTTCTGCTTGAAAAGCACTTTCACTAATTGAAAGAGCTATTATACCAGAAACAAAAGGACTAAAACTTATACCCGTCATAATTGGCAAACCATAATAAATCCATAAAATCAAAACTAATAAAGGAATTGCTCTTACAATCTCCACATATCCAATGTTCAGATAGGATAAAAATTTGCTCTTTGCTAGTGATGGAATAGCAACTAAAAGACCAAGAATAATTGAAATAATTATAGAGACTATACTAATATAGATAGTGGTTGTTAAACCACTTAATAAAAACTTTAAGTTAGTTAATCCTTCTATATTGTTTGGAGACAAAATTAACCAATTTAATTCACTTTTACCGCATGAAGTTAATGGAAAGATTAAGAGTAAAAAAAATAAGTTTCTCACTCTTAAAGTTATAAAGAATTAAAAACTAATTACTAATTTTTTATAAACTCTTCAAATTATATTTAGCTAATAACTTAGTGAAGAACCCTGAGGATTTTTTATCTTTAATCCATTTATTTACATAATCATTCCACTTAGTATCACCTTTTGG
This sequence comes from uncultured Pelagibacteraceae bacterium, assembly GCA_902597695.1. Next base: position 30,844 of record CACJYH010000002.1, read on the forward strand.
TACCATCATTGCTAAAAAAGCTGGATTTTTTCCACCATCTGGAACAATTGCTAATTGAGGATATTTGATAACCAATTTATTTGCTTCTGTTGAACTTGTAATGTTACCATCAGCTCTACCTGCTAATACTTCTTGAAAGTCTCTAGCTGGAGCTTCAATTGAGTTTAATTTTGATTTTGGAAAAAATTCTTTCGCTTTTTCTTCTTGAGAAGTACCAAGAGTAGTTGCTATTGTTACATTTTCATTATTTAGGGAGTCCCAAGTTGGGAATTTTTTCAAGTTCTTTTTAAGAACTAGTGGAACAGTAGCATATTTGTAATAAGTATCAGTAAATCCTGCTACTTCAGCTCGTTTTGGAGTTTTTGTTACACTTGTTGAAATATCATACCTTGCTGATGTTATACCTGACACAATAGTTTTCCATTCTGCTGGTACAAATTCAATTTTTACACCCATATCTTTTGCAAGTTCATTCATGACATCAATATCAAAACCCTTATATTTATTAGTAGCTGGATCCTTAACTGTCATGGGATCCCAATCTCCAGTAGTTCCAACCTTTAACACACCTGATGATAGTATTTTATCTAAATTTGAATCTGCATTAAGTGATAATGGTAAAAAGGTAAATAATATTAATATTAGTAATTTTTTCATAATGCGATAATTATATTATTTTTTTTATTATTGAGATCTATAATCTTGACGCACTATCATTCATCCATGAAAATAAATGATCTGAAAAGGATCTTCTCACAAATAAATTTACATCGTTAATGTCTTGATTGTGAACAATTATATCAATTTTTGTCAAAATTGTTTGAGTTACAAGGCCTTTTTTGGATTTAAAATCATCAAAATTAAATGGAGATCCAGTTTCAAATAAATCAAAAATTTTATCACCTTTAAGATTTATTAATACAAATTGGTCTGTGACATCTGTTACAGCACCCAAATTTGTTTTACAAATATTTTTATTGAGTAATTTTTCTACATCGTAGTTATTATCATCTGATTTTAAAATTTCATTTGAAAAAATCATCCATTCATCTGGGCTTAACCAAATAGCTGTTAATTGATCACTTCTAGAAGAAGTATTTGCTTCATTTGGCAAAAGTAGATTTAATGATTTTCCAACTGCAGATAAGAACTGTCTTTTTTTTCCTCTAATAATAAGTTTCATGACAGGTTTTATTTCTCTTATTTGCAAACCTGGATAAGATTTATCATTTTCAATCACATTTGAATAATTAAGCATTTAATCTTTTGTTCTCCTTATCTAGGAATACCGGATCTGTAACTGTTACATTGATTTGTTTTTTTTCCATTGGAATTATCAATTTTTGACCCATCATATTTTTTCCGCCCTTAACTACTCCAAGAGCAATAGATTTTTTTAAATTTGGACTAAAATAACTAGAAGTAACATGACCTAACATTTCTATTGGTGTTTTGTTCATATCTGCAACAATTTGTGCCCCTTCTTCTAATATTTCTTCTGGATTGTCTGTGATAAGACCTACTAATTGTTTCCTATCTTCCCTAATAGTATCTGATCTATATAAAGATCTTTTACCTATAAAATCAAATTTCTTTTTACTGACTATCCAATCCATTTGTAAATCAATTGGTGTCATAGTTGCATCTGTGTCTTGACCGGCTATGATAAATCCTTTTTCCGCTCTTAATAAATGCATTGTTTCAGTCCCATAGGGAGTAATATTAAATTCCTTTCCTGCCTCCATACAATTTTCCCATACTGATTTAGCGTAATTGGCCTGAATATTAATTTCATAACTTTGTTCACCGGTAAAACTTATTCTCATAACTCGACATTTCACTTTACCAATTTTTGAATTTTTAAATGACATATGAGGAAAATCTTTATCTGATAAATCGATCTCAGGTATTACTTTTTGTATTATCTTTTTACTTTTAGGACCACAAACACTAATAGTTGCGTAATGATCAGTTACAGATGTTAAATACACATCTAGTTCAGGCCATTCTGTTTGAAGATAATCTTCAAGTTTACCTAAAACTGTTGCAGCACCACCAGTTGTCGTTGTCATGATATAATGATTTTCGTCTAATTTGGTAGTAACACCATCGTCATAGACCATGCCATCTTCGTTCAGCATTAAACCATATCGACATTTTCCAATCTCAAGTTTTGACCAAGCATTTGTGTAAACTCTATTTAAAAATTCAGAGGCATCAGTACCCTGAATATCAATTTTACCTAACGTGGATGCATCTAATATGCCTGCACTATCTCTCGCAGCTTTACTTTCTCTTTGAACTGCTTGATGCATGTTTTCACCATTCTTTGGATAATACCAAGCTCTTTTCCATTGTCCTACATTCTCAAATTCAGCTTTGTTTTCAACATGCCATTCGTGAATTGGCGTTTTTCTTGTTATATCAAAATATTTACCAACATTTCTTCCAACGATAGTACCAAATGTAAGAGGAGTGTAGGGTGGTCTAAATGTTGTGGTACCAAGTTCACCCATTTTAGAAGATGCTGTTTCAGAAATTATTCCTAAGGCATGCATATTCCCAAGTTTACCTTGATCTGTACCCATACCTGTTGTTGTATATCTTTTAACATGTTCAATAGACCTAAAACCTTCTCTTAAGGCTAATTTAATATCTTTGGCTGTTGCATCATTTTGAAAATCTACAAATGATTTAGTTTTCCCTACAATCTTATTTGAAGGTAATAACCAAATATTTCTTTTTGATTTGTTAAATGCTGACAATATTTCAATATTTTCGTATTCGGTTTTTGTAATATTTAGAAATTCTTTGAGTAATTTAGGTGTATTAATTAATATTTCATCCAAAGTAAAATCACCATTACAACTTCCGATACTTATCTGATTTGATGGATAAATATTTGGAATAAAAACTTGATCATCATCTCTAAATTTAAGTTTTCCACCCGATTGAGTAAATAGATGAACTGCTGGTGTCCAACCCCCTGAAATGCCCAAACTATCGCATGAAATATTTTCTTTTGATCCTATAACCTTTTGACCATCTTTAGACAATTTCATTATAGAGACACCATTTATTCTTTTGTATCCAAATGTATCTACAATTGTGTAACCTTTATAAATCTTTATATTGTTTTTTTCAGTTTCTTTAATAAGTTTAGAATCAATTTCTTCTCTATTGTCAATTATCGCTTGTACTTTAATCCCTTTTTGAATTAAGCTTATTGCAGTTTCATAAGCGCTATCATTATTTGTAAATAAAACATTTTTCTCTCCACATGCTACTCCAAATAGATCTGCATATTTTTTTATAGCAGATGAGAGTAATATCCCTGGGCGATCGTTATTGTCAAAAATTAAAGGTCTTTCTATAGACCCTGTGGCTGTAATAACTTTTTTAGCACGTATTTTAAGTAATTTTTGACGAGTTTTATTTTCTCTTTGTTCGAGTGGCAAGTGATCAGTTAAATTTTCACTTGCTAATAAAAAATTATAACCATGAAAAGCAGCAACACTTGTTCTGGTTTTAATTTCTAAATTTTCAATTTTTTTTACTTCATTGATTTCCTTTTCTAACCATGAAGCTGAATTTTGATTGTTAATTTTAAAAAATTCTGAGTCTTGATAAATTGTAGAACCACCTAAATAAGATTTTTCCTCAACTAATAGTGTTTTAAAACCATTTTTTGCAGCGGTTTTTGCTGCGATAATTCCTGAAATACCTGCACCAATAACTAATACATCGCAATGAATGTATTTATGTTCGTATATATCAGGGTCTGGAACATCAGGTGATTTTCCTAAACCAGCAGATTTTCTAATAAAATACTCATATTTTTCCCAAAAACTTGCTGGCCACATAAAAGTCTTATAGTAAAAACCTGCAGGTAATATTGGACTTAAAAAATTGTTTATACCTCCAATATCAAACTTTACACTAGGCCAACAATTTTGACTTGAAGCAACAAGACCTTCATATATTTCTATTTCAGTAGCTCTTACATTTGGTTCCGTTCTTGAAGTTCCATTATGAAGTTGAACTATGGCGTTTGGTTCCTCTGACCCAGCAGTCATAATTCCTCTAGGTCTATGGTATTTAAAACTTCTACCAACTAGGTGAATGTTATTAGCCAATAGGGCAGAAGCAAGTGTATCACCTTTAAAGCCATAATAAGTTGTACCATTAAATTTAAATGAAATTCGATATGTTTCATCGACTAATTTACTACTTTTAACTCTTAAATTTTTTGTCATTGATTATTTAATCGGTGGTTTTTCACCCATTTTGTAAACGGCTTTAATTTCATCATTTGATGTATCTCTCACCATGTTAAACCATTTTCTACAACCATGAATGTGGTTCCATCTTTCGAATTGAATACCTTTAATATTTTTTCTCATAAATAAATATTCTGCCCATTGATCGTCACTTAATTCAGTTGGTTGTTTGGGCCTAACAATATGAGCTTCTCCACCAGCTTTAAATTCACTTTGTTCTCGTTCACCACAAAAAGGACAATTAATTAAAAACATTAGTGCGCTACAGCTGCTGCACCATGTTCGTCAACAAGGTCACCACTTACAAATCTATTCAAATTAAATGCAGCATTAAGTTTGTGCGGTTCATCGTTGGCTATTGTATGCGCAAACAAATCTCCAGAGCCAGGTGTAGCTTTAAATCCTCCTGTTCCCCAACCACAATTAAAATATAAACCTTTGATTGATGTTTTACTTATAATTGGGCTTGCATCTGGACAAATATCTACAATTCCACCCCATTGTCTTAACATTTTCATACGACTAAAGATAGGGTATAACTCTAAAATTGCATTTAATGTCCCCTCAACAATATCATGACTTCCTTTTTGTGAGTACGATACGTAATCATCAGTTCCTGCACCGATTACTAATTCACCTTTATCTGATTGACTTACATATGCATGAACAGCATTTGACATAACAACTGTATCTATTATTGGTTTTACAGGCTCTGAAACTAAAGCTTGAAGCGGTTTACTCTCTAACGGCAACCTTAATCCAGCCATATTAGCTATCACACTAGAGTGACCTGCAGCTACTACACCAATTTTATTTGTTTTAATAAATCCTTTTGTAGTTTCAATACCTTCAACTGCATCACCATTTCTCTTAATACCTTTAACCTCACAATTCTGAATTATATCCACACCCATTTCATCCGCACCTCGTGCATATCCCCATGCAACTGCATCATGTCTTGCAGTTCCAGCTCTTTTTTGTAAAGTTCCACCTAATACAGGGTATCTTATATCTGGAGATGTATTTATTATTGGACAAAATTTTTTAACTTCTTCAGTATTTAAATATACTGCATCAATACCATTAAGTCTGTTAGCATGGGTTCTTCTTTTTAGATCTCTTACATCTTGAAGATTATGAGCAAGATTCATTACTCCTCTTTGACTAAACATTACATTGTAGTTTAACTCTTGAGAAAGGCCTTCCCATAATTTAAGAGCGTGATCATAAAGACCAGCACTTGCGTCCCATAAATAATTAGATCTTATAATTGTAGTGTTTCTTCCTGTATTACCACCACCAATCCAACCTTTTTCAACAACAGCAATATTTTTCATATTATGTTTTTTTGCTAGATAGTAAGCTGTTGCTAAACCATGGCCACCACCACCAATAATTACCACATCATATTCTTTTTTCGGCTCAGGGTCTTTCCATGCCTTTTCCCAATTTTCATGATAAGAAAAAGCATTTTTAATAAGCGAAAATATTGAATACTTATTTTTCATAATTAATGAATAATTACTTTATTAATGTTGATTATTCAATACAATCAAAGGCGACAAATTTCTTGGAAGAGTGGGTGAGAGGCTTAAACCAGTCGTTTGCTAAATGACCGTGCGAGGAAACTTGTACCGAGGGTTCGAATCCCTCCTCTTCCGCCACTATTAAAACAAGGGATTATTCTTAAAAAAATCTTTCATTGCGATTGGCTGTTGTTCAAGCACGTATCTGTAAACATTGTAGTTTTCTAATACTCTTTGGACATAATTTCTAGTTTCTTTAAATTTAATTAATTCAATCCAGTCGATATAATCAATTTGATTTTTTTGAGGATTTTTGTTTATTTTTTTCCAATATCGAACTCTTTTTGGTCCAGCATTGTAAGCAGCCACTGCAAATGGATAAGCACCGTCATATTCAAGAATTAATCCCGCTATATAATGTGATCCTAGGTTAATATTATATTCTGCATCAGTAGTTAACCTAGATTTCGAATAAGGAAGTTTTGCCTGTTTAGCAACTAGTTTAGCAGTGTAAGGCATTAATTGCATTAACCCTTTTGCACCAGCATGACTATTGGCACTTAAATCAAACTCACTCTCTTGTCTTATGATTGAAAGAATGAAAGCATTATCTGGAATTTTTCTTCCATTAATATATTTGGGTGTGCTTATGATTGGGTAATTATATTTGTTGTGAAATCTTTTTTCATAGGATGCTATTTTAGAAATCTGAATTGCAAAATCAAATCGTTCTATATTTGTTGCAAGTTCAGCTGCCAAAACCTCACTACCACTACCAACATCATCATTAGCCAAATGTCTTAGTATATGCTTAGCATATTTATCTTCATCTAATTCATCAAGTAAATATATCAATTTGACTAAATCTTTTTTAAAAAAATAATCACGATATTCTTTTTTAATAATCATATCTTTTGAAAGCTCAAATTTTTCATTTGGACTAATTTCCATAAATGCCAATTGACCATAGTAAGTGGTTAAATAATTTGTTGCTTCTTTAAACCATTTATAAGATAAATCTTTATCACCAAGTTTTTTATAAGTTTTACCTAACCAATATGCGCCTCTTGCTGTACTAATAGGGTATCCAACATTATTATAAAAATTTTCAAAATGTTCTTTGGCTAATACTGGATCATCTAAAAAACTCAATGCAATCCAACCACTCATCCACTCTGCAGCAGCAAATTCAGGTCCATCATTCATTCCATGGTTACTTGCAATTTTATAAGCTAATTCATATTTTTTTTTATATATTAATGATCTAGAAATTATTTCTCTTTCAATCCACCATTTATCAGGACGAACCAAGTAATCTTTTGTATTTTTTATCTTTAAAAGAATTTCAACAGAACTATCAACTCTTCCTCTTTTTCTTCTCCATTTTAATCTATCGTAATTTAAACCGGCATCATTTTTAAGATTAGATGGAACTTTAGAGATAGCGTTATCGACACCATACGATTTACTCATCAATAGTTGTCTAGCGGTATATAATAGTTCATAATCTTTAGGCAAATATCTCAACAGTCGTTTTAAGTCCCAATATTTGTTATTCCAAGCAAGATATTCTGCTCGTTTGATATAATCATCTGCATTAAGGTACTTTTTGAATTTTTTACGATAAAATCTTAAATCTGTTTTAGACAATTCAGCTGATATCCAGCCTTCTTTAATGAATTTTATTCCTTTTTCCTTATTACCATTAAGAATAAAACTTTCACCCAATATCATTTTACCAAAACCACTTAAAGGTTCCTCAGGACCAAACCATTTTATAATTTTTTGTGGACTAACTTTTTCTGTAGAAAGTTTATGCTCTGCTAAATATTTTATTCTTCCAATTCTAGGATAATCGTCATTTGAGTCTATGAATGTTTTATAATCATAATAAGAAGCTTGATTTCCCTTTGTAAGTAAATGCCTCCATTGAATAAAGTCATATATAGATTTATCTTTAGCTCTTTTGGCAGTTTTAATTGCAGCTGTCCAACTAGCTTTTTTCATTTCGGAAATTGCTTTTTTTGCTAATGCAAAATCTTTTTTACGATAATATTTTGATATCTTTATTTCTGTTGTTTTTTTTATTCCAGCGATTAATGGTTTTTTTTTGGGAAGTATCAGTCCACTTATCTTCTTTTCTGGCTTAGATTCAATTTTTTTTTCTATCTCTTTTGTTACTATTTTTGGTATTGGTTTGGGTAAGGGTTTTAGTACATCTATTAATAATTTTTTTTGTGTTAGCTCATCAGATTGGATAGGTTTTTTTAATGGGATTATGTCAGATTGAGCTATAGTTTGTAGACCGAATAAATTAATCAATACTATCCAAAATAAGATTTTTTTAATCATAATCTTTTACTATATGAATCTACAATGTATGTTATAAGTATTTATGTTTAAAGGATCAAATGTTGCTTTAGTCACCCCGTTTAAAAATGATAAACTTGATGATGAGACATATATTAATTTAATTCATTTTCATATCCAAAATGGGACAAATGGATTAGTTCCAGCAGGAACAACTGGTGAGTCACCAACTTTAAGTCATGATGAACATGAAAGAGTGATTGAGTTATGTGTAAAAGAAAGTAATGGAAAATTACCAGTTTTTGCAGGTACAGGATCGAACTCTACAGAGGAGGCTATTTCACTTACAACTCATGCAGAAAAAATTGGAGCTACAGGCGCTCTTATTGTAACACCTTATTATAACAAGCCAACACAAGAAGGCTTATACCAACATTATAAAGCAATAAATGACAAATGTGGAATACCTATAATAATTTATAATATTCCTGGTAGATCGGTTATTGATATGTCAGTTGATACTATGGCTAGATTATTTGAATTGAAAAATATTATTGGTGTTAAGGATGCAACTGGAGACCTAAATAGAGTTGAACAAACTTTAAAAAAGATGGGAAATGAATTCATTCAATTAACTGGTAATGACGATAATGCTTTAGAATTTAATAAAAGAGGTGGAGTGGGAGCTATAAGTGTTACCGCAAATATTGCTCCAAAACTTTGTTCTGATTTTCAAAAATTATCAAAATCTGAAAATAACGATGAAATTAAAGAAGCTGAAAAAATTGATAAAATATTGCAACCTCTTCATCATGCAATGTTTGTCGAAAGTAATCCAAGTCCAGTAAAATATGCAGCAAAATTATTAAATCTTTGTGATGATGATGTAAGACTACCTCTTGTAAAAGTGACAGCTGAAACTAAGGATATCGTTAAAAAAGCACTTCATTCTGCAAAACTAGTTTAATGAAAAAAAAAACCAATAGTGGTTTAAAAATAATTTGTCTTAATAAAAAAGCTAGTTTCAATTATTTTTTTGAGGATTTGTTTGAAGCAGGTATTGTCTTAAAAGGTTCTGAAATAAAATCAATTCGTAATGGTAAAGTTAACATAGCAGATTCTTACGCAATAGAAAAAAAAGGTGAAATAGTCTTGATAAATTCACATATTGCATCTTATAAGCAAGCTAGTTATTCAAACCATAATCCAACCGATGAAAGAAAATTGCTATTGAATAAGAGAGAAATTAATAAACTAATTGGGAAAATGCAAAGAGACGGGCTCACAATAGTACCTACAAAAATGTATTTTAAAAAAGGAAAAGCAAAATTAGAGTTAGCTGTAGCCAAGGGTAAGAAACAATTTGATAAAAGAGCAGTAAAAAAACAAAGAGACTGGAATCGTGATAGAGCAAGATATATTAGAAAATCAAGTTAATCCTGTTTATTTAGGTATAGGTTCTAATCTAGGAAATAAAATCAATAATATTGAATTAGCTAAATCAAAATTAATTCTAAATGATATTATGATAGTAAAATCATCAAGCTATTATGAGAGTTTGTCTTGGCCTGATAATAATAATCCTAAATTTTATAATGTTGTAGTTAAGGCTCTAACTAAATTATCACCTTTTGAATTAATAAGTGTTTGTAAAACTATTGAAACAAGCCTGGGACGAAAGAAAAGACCTCAAAATGCTCCAAGAGAATGCGATATTGATATAATTGATTTTAATAGAAAAAAAATGAAAGGTGAATTAAATCTACCTCATTTAAGAATGCATAAAAGAAATTTCGTCCTTTTTCCATTATTTGAGATAGATAAAAATTGGAAACATCCGGTTTCAAAACATTCCATAAAAAAACTATTATTATCATTAAAAAATAGAGACATTAGGTCTATTAAACAAATTTAATTTAGTGATATAGTGTTTGAATGCTTAATTCTGAAGATTTAATAAATAAAGTAAAAATTTATAACAAATTTTTAAACCCTGAAAAACTGAATAAAGCTTATGATTTTGCTGTTAAAGCACATAGTAATCAAAAGAGAGCTTCAGGTGACCCATATTCAGTACATCCTATAGAAGTCGCAAATATTCTAACAGATCTTAAATTAGATAGCGCTACTATTACTACTGGTTTATTACATGATACGATCGAAGATACCTACGCAACTTACGAAACCATTAAGGGAGAATTTGGTGAAGAGGTTGCAGATTTAGTTGATGGTGTTACAAAAATTTCAGTTTTTGAAAACACCGCAACCACAAACTCAAAAGCAGAAAACTTTAGAAAACTTATTTTAGCTACCTCAAAGGATATAAGAGTTTTGTTAGTCAAAATTGCAGATCGTTTACATAATATGAGAACGATAAAAGCTATCACCAAAGAAGATAAAAGGAAAAGAATTGCACAAGAGACAATGGAAATTTATGCACCATTAGCTGATAGAATGGGAATGCATAGAATTCGTGATGAGCTAGAGGATTTATCTTTTGAAGTTTTGAATAATGATGCAAGAACATTAATTCAAAATAGATTAGATGAAATCAAATCTGACAAAAAAGATATTTTCGAGTCTCTTTCTAATGAAATAAACAGTTTGTTAAATGATAATAATATACAATCTAAAATTTATGGAAGAGGCAAAACACCTTTTTCAATTTGGAGAAAAGTTCAAAAGAAACGAGTTTCTCTTGAGCAAATTACTGATATTATTGGATTTAGAATAATTTTAAAAAATATAGATGATTGTTACAAAACTTTAGGGATAATTCATAAAGAATACAATTGTATACCTGGCAAATTTAAAGATTATATCTCTTCACCTAAAATTAATGGTTATAAATCAATTCATACAGCAGTTATTGGATCTAATAAAAAACCCATAGAAATTCAAATTAGAACAACAGAAATGCATGATTTCGCTGAAAGGGGTATTGCTTCACACTGGCAATATAAATCTTCTGAAAAATTTAATTCTTTAACTTGGAAAGAATATGACTGGTTAAAAGATTTAGTAGAAATCATTGAAAAAAATGAAAATCCAGAACATTCATATGAATATACAAAACTACAAATGTTCCAGGAAAATGTATTTTGCTTTACACCAAAAGGATCGGTTATTAAATTACCAAAAGATGCTACTCCAATTGATTTTGCATATGCCGTACATACTAAAATAGGAGATACTGCAATTGGATGTGAAATAAATGGTAATAAAAGTGAACTCCAAACTATTTTAAGAAATGGAGATCGAGTTAAAATTATTACCTCTAAAAATCATTCACCATCATTGCATTGGATCCCGATAACAAAAACAGGAAAAGCAAGGGCAGCTATAAGACGTTATTGGCATGAAAAGGGGGAAAGAAAAGAGGAAAGAGTAAAAAAGTACAATACTACTTTATGGATATCTTTACCAGATAAACCTGGTCAGCTTGGTAATGTAAGTTCGTTAATCGGAAAGCATAAACTTAATATTTCAAACCTTGTGATGGTAGGCAAAAACCCCAACTATATAAATTTTAAATTTCAATTAATCATAAGGGATTTAAAAAATTTCACTAATTTTATTGCAGAGCTAAAACAAAAAGGTATAAAATTTAAGATAATTAGACACGAAGATAAAAGAAATGCTTTCACACAAAAAATCCTTAGATATTTTAAGAAAAACTAATGCATTATTAGAGGGACATTTTGTTTTATCTTCTGGATTACACTCTTCAAAATATATTCAATGCGCAAAACTATTAAGTTTTCCGCATAAGGCAGAGAAAATTTGTAAATCTTTAGCCGGAAAAATTAAGAAAAAATTTAAAAACTTCGACTTAATCTTATCACCAGCAATGGGAGGTATAGTAATCGGTTATGAAATTGGCAGATTACTTAAAAAAGAAACTATTTTCTGTGAAAGAGTAAAAGGAAAATTTAGATTAAGAAGAGGTTTTCAAATTAAAAAAGGATCAAAAGTATTAATTATTGAAGATGTTATAACCACAGGTAAATCAAGCATGGAATGTGTAAAATTGATTAAAAATTCAAAAGCAAAATTAATAGGTTTTGCAACAATTATTGATAGATCATCAAAAAATAATTTAAAGATAAAAAAAAATATAGTTTCACACCTTAAAATTTCTGTTCCAACTTATAAAAAGAACAAAATTCCAAACGAGTTGAAATTAATTCCAATTTCAACACCAGGAAGTAGATACACGAAGTGAGACGTCTTGGAGTAAATATTGATCATATAGCAACCCTGAGAAATGCTAGAGGTGAATTACATCCAGATCCGATATTTGCAGCTAAATTTGTTAAGAAAGCAGGTGCAGACTCAATAACAATCCATCTTCGTGAAGATAGAAGACATATAAAAGATAATGATGCAAAAAAAATTTGTTCTTTAAAAAATATTTTAGTTAATTTGGAAATCTCAACTAACCTAAAAATGATAAGTAAAGCTTTAAAAATAAAACCAAATTATATTTGTTTAGTGCCAGAAAATAGAAAAGAAGTCACCACAGAGGGAGGTTTAGACTTAAATAAAAATAAAAATAAAATTAAAAATATAATTTTGAAATTTAAAAAGAAAAAAATTAGAACAAGTTTATTCATAAATCCATCAATTAATGATATCAAGACCTCATATAAATTAGGATCTGATTGTGTTGAAATTCATACAGGTAGACTTTCTAGATTAGTAAAATTGAAGAAGAATTATTCTAAAGAGCTTAATAGAATAAAAAAATGTTCAATTATTGCAAAGAAAATTGGTTTAGAAGTTCATGCTGGTCATGGACTTGATTATAAAACAACTGAATTAATATCTAGATTTAAAGAAATAGAAGAATTTAATATAGGACATTATCTAATCGGTGAGTCGGTTTTTTTTGGTTTATCCAAAGTAATAAAAAAATTCAAAAAAATTATTAAATAACAGAAATGAAAATATTAGGAATTGGAGTTGATATAGTAAACAATAGACGAATTCAGCCTTTAATTAGAAACCAAAACTTTATAAAAAGAACTTTTGGACCAAATGAACTTAAATTTTCTAAAAATAAAGTTAATAAAACAAACTTTTTTGCAAAAAGATTTGCAGCTAAAGAGGCTCTATCTAAATCATTTGGTACTGGAATTAGAGATGATTTAAGCTTCAAAGATATTGAAATTTTAAATGATAAAATGGGTAAACCTTTTTTCTATAAATCAAAAAAAATTGATAAAATTATAAAAAAAAAGTTCAAAATTAAGAAATATGACTTGTTTCTTTCACTATCTGATGAAAAAGATCATTCAATAGCATTTACAATTTTGGTTAAAAGATAATGTTAGATAAAAATTTCTTTAAAGAAAACATAAAAACTTTATTTTATGCATTAATTATTGCTATTTTTATTAGATCTATATTTCTCCAACCGTTTTATATACCATCTTCATCCATGGAGCCTAATCTGTTAGTTGGAGACAGATTATTTGTAACTAAATATTCATATGGTTATAGCAAACATTCATTTCCATTCAGTCCACCTATTTTTACAGGAAGAGTAATGTTCAGTGAGCCAAAAAGGGGAGATGTTGTAGTATTCAAAACTCCTGCAGATAATAGAACTGACTATATAAAAAGATTAATTGGTTTACCCGGAGACCAAGTACAATTTATTAATTCAAATTTGTATATAAATAACTCAGAGGTTTTAAAATCCAGAATCTCAGAAAGTGATAAAATATTCTGTGGAAATAGAAACATTGATGTATTTACTTTTGAAGAAATTTTACCCAATGGAAAAAAACATAAAACTGTTTACTTAAAAGATTATACTTTTAAAAATTCTGATAAATTTATAGTTCCAAAGGATCACTACTTCTATTTAGGAGATAATAGAGATTGTTCTAAGGATAGTAGATATTTATCAAGTGTAGGATATGTACACAAAAATAATCTTGTAGGAAAGGCCCAATTTATTTTCTTCTCATCAGATAGATCTATTGGAAGTATTTTTTCATTTTGGAAATGGAACAAATCAATCAGATTTGATAGATTCTTTCAAAAGATCAAATAATGAAAATCAATTATCAAACTTTAGAAAAAAAAATTAAGATCAATTTCAAAGACAAAGATTTGTTAGTTAAATCATTAACACATAAAAGCTATAGCAAAGAAATTAATAACGAAAAATTAGAATTTTTAGGAGATCGTGTCTTAGGATTAGTAATTGCAAAAAAACTTTTGGAAATTTATCCCAATGAAAAAGAAGGTATATTAGATAAAAAGTTTGCATCGTTAGTAAATAAGAAAACTTGTTTACAAATCGCAAAAAAAATTGATCTTGATAGATATATTTTAACTTTAGATATTAAGAAAAAGAAAAATAAAATAGAGGATAAGGTTGTTTCTGATTGTTGTGAAGCATTAATAGGATCTATCTATCTAGATAAAGGTTTTAATTCTGCAGAAAAATTTATTTTAGAATTATGGTCAGAAAATATTAAAGAAAGTGTTATTACTCAAATAGATCCAAAAACAAAATTACAAGAATTCTCTTTAAAAAGATTTAAGAAATTACCTATTTATAAACTTATTTCAAATACTGGACCAAGACATAAACCTCTTTTTAAAGTTGGTGTAAAATTAATTGATACTAAGTTTTTTTTAGCTGAGGGTAGTTCAAAAAAAGATGCTGAACAAAATGCTGCTATTAAATGTTTACAAAATCAGAATAAATTATGATTTGGGACGATATTGGATTCTTATTAAATAAAAATAGATATAATGAAAATTCATTAATATCTGAAATTTATACAAAAAATTTTGGTAAAGTGAGTGGCATTATTTTCGGTGGAACTTCAAAAAAAATTAAGAACTATCTTCAAATAGGAAATAAACTATATGTAAATTATAATTCTAAAAATGAAAATAGCATGGGTTATTTTAAAGTAGAGATTCAAGAAGCTTTATCTCCATTATATTTTGATAATCATCAAAAATTAACTTGTATTTCCTCAGCTATGAATTTGGTTAAATTGCTTACAGCCGAGTCACAAAAAAATACAAAGATATTTTCTTTGTTAGAAGAATTTTATGTTTTATTGAACTCTAAAGACTGGATAAAAAATTATATCTTTTGGGAGTTGGAATTATTTAAATCTCTAGGCTATGACTTAAATTTTGAGAATTTAGTTAATGAAAAAATTATTGGTGATCAAAAACAATATATATCGAAGTCATCAACAGAAAAAAGGATTATACCTAATTTTTTAATAGATAAAAATAACTCAACTGAAGATATAGGATCTTTACTAACAGGTCTTAAATTGTTGAGTGATTATCTTGAAAAGTCAATTTTAAAGCCAAATAACCTAAACCAACCAATCAGCAGATTACAATTTATTAATACTTTAAAATAATTATTTAATGATTTGGTCTAATCTATCAGCGTAATAACTAACAATAGCATTTGCTCCTGCTCTTTTAAAAGAAATAAGACTTTCTAAAATAATGTTTCGATCAGTTAAATCATTTTTAATTCCATGTTCTAATAAAGAATATTCACCTGAGACTTGATATGCCATAACTGGAATCTTAAAATTTTCTTTAACTTTTTTAATTATATCAAGATATGGTAGTCCAGGTTTAACCATAACCATATCAGCCCCTTCTTTAATATCCAAAGCAACCTCTCTTAAAGCTTCATCACTATTTCGATAATCCATTTGATAATTCTTTTTATTTCCTTTTAATAAGTTTTTTGAACCAACTGCATCTCTAAAAGGGCCATAAAAACTTGAAGCATATTTAACAGCATAAGAAAGTATTTGTGTCATTTTAAAATTATGTTTATCTAGATAATTTCTAATTTCACCAATTCGACCATCCATCATGTCAGATGGCGCTAAAACATCACAACCCATTTGTGCTTGCAACAAAGATTGATCTAATAAAATTTTTATGGTTTCGTCATTTAACACATATTTGTTTTGTAAAAGTCCATCATGACCATGTGAGGTATATGGATCTAATGCAACATCACACATTATTCCAATCTCATTTTTATATTTATTCTTTATTCTTTGTAGTGCCCTACAAACTAGATTATTTTCGTTAAGAGCCTCTGTACCTAAGTCGTTTTTTTTTCTTTTTTCAGTGTATGGAAAGAAGGCAATCATAGGTATGCCTTTTTTAATAGCTTTATCTACTATATTATTTAATTTATCGATTGTGTACCTGTAAACACCAGGCATTGATTTAATAGATTGTTTTTTATTTTTTCCATCAATTAGAAAAATGGGTAAAATAAAATCATTAGGCGTAAGATTATTTTCTTCAATTAACCTTCTTGACCAATCAGTTTTTCTATTTCGTCTTAGTCTTAATGCTGGGAATTTTCCTGTAATCATGTTTAAATCTATTTAAAATATGCGACAAATGTTATATATAAATATATCTTAAAAAAGATATTAAACAATATCAGGAGACAATAAATTATTAATGAATTTAAATTTTAACGATTTTCAAAAACAGGATATTAAGTTTGATGTAAACAAACTTCAAAATGCTTATAAAGAATTATTAACCATCAAGGGTTTTTCAGGAGTTGATGGTGTTTCAAATTTTGGTGCCATTTCATTAACACAAATACCAGGTGATCCAGACTCTATTAAAGGTAATAAAGCAAGAGGTGTATTCTGGACTAAACCAGACTCTTCTGGAAAAGAAGCTATGAGAGATGAAATGATTGATGAGTCTGCTTATTCTGAATTTATTGAAGATTACAAACATACTTATTTCAAAGAGGTGTTTGATGTCCTTTCATCAAAGTATAAATTGGGACGTGTAAGAATTTTATTAAAGGAGCCAAGATCAACTTTAAGTTGGCACAGAGATCCGGAGCCAAGACTACATATTCCAATAATTACTAACCCGGGTTCTATAATGGTTATTGATAATGTTGCGAAACATATGCCTGCTGACGGTTCTGTTTGGATTACTAATAATACTAAATATCATAATGCATTTAATGGGGGAGAAGAAAATAGAATCCATTTAGTTGCATGTGTTTTAGATTACAAATTTAACTAATTTGAAAAAAATATTTATTTCTTCAGATCACGCTGGATATAATTTGAAAGAACAAATTAAAAAAAAGTTTCTAAAAAGATACAATTTTCATGATCTTGGGACTGATAACTCAAAGGTCTCTGTAAATTACCCAGACTTTGCTCATAAATTATGTAAAAAGGTCAGTGTTAACTCAAAAAACATGGGTATTTTAGTTTGTGGTTCAGGTATGGGAATGTCAATGGCTGCAAATAAACACAAAAAAATTCGAGCTGCAATGTGTTATTCAATAAAAAACACAAAATTATCTAGATTGCATAACAACGCGAATATTATAACATTAGGATCTAGATTGACAAAAAAAAATACTGCCTTTAAATGTATTGAAACTTTCATTAATACTAAATTTGAGGGTGGTAGACATAAAAAAAGAGTAAAAAAAATATAAGGAAAAAATGTCAAGTGAAACAAAATATATAAATTCTTCTTACCAGGATTTTTTTGAAAAAAGTCTTTCAAAATCTGATCCAGATTTATTTAAGGCAATAAATGATGAGTTAATTAGACAACAAAATCACATTGAGTTAATAGCTTCTGAAAATATAGTTTCACAAGCTGTATTAGAAGCTCAAGGATCAGTTCTAACAAATAAATATGCAGAAGGATATCCAGGTAAAAGGTATTACAATGGTTGTGAACATGTAGATGTAGCAGAAAAACTAGCACTTGAGAGAATAAAAAAACTTTTCAATTGTAAATACGCAAATGTTCAACCTCATTCAGGTGCTCAAGCAAATGGTGCCGTGTTTCTAGCTTTGTTGAAACCAAATGACACTTTTATGGGCATGAGCTTAAATTCAGGAGGTCACATAACTCATGGATTGAAAATTTCAATGTCGGGTAAATGGTTTAATGCAATAAGTTATGACGTAGATAAAAAATCTGAATTAATTGATTATGATAATGTTGAAAAACTTGCTCTAGAACATAAACCAAAATTAATTATTGCAGGCGGTAGTGCGTATTCAAGAGTAATTGATTTTAAAAGATTTAGAGAAATAGCTGATAAGGTTGGTGCATTTCTTATGGTAGATATGGCGCATTTTTCCGGTTTAGTAGCTGGCAAAGGATATCCAAATCCTTGTGACTATGCACATGTAGTAACATCCACAACACATAAAGTTTTCAGAAGTGCACGTGGTGGAATTATTTTATCAAATGATTTAGATCTTGGAAAAAAATTTGATACAGCTGTTTTTCCTGGTTATCAAGGTGGCCCTTTAATGCATATCATCGCTGCTAAAGCTGCAGGTTTTTATGAAGCATTAAAACCTGAATTCCAAACTTACATAAAGAATGTTTTAGCAAACGCTAAAATGTTAGCAGAGACTTTAAAAAATAATGGATTTAAGATTTACTCAGGTGGAACAGATACACATCTAATGTTAGTTGACTTGAGACCTTTTGGGGTAAAAGGAAATATAGCCTCTGAGAGTTTATGTAGAGCCAATATTACTTGTAATAAAAATGGGATCCCTTTTGATACAGAAAAACCAATGATAACTTCAGGTATAAGACTTGGTTCACAAGCTGCTACAACAAGAGGATTTGGCTTAAAAGAATTTGAAAAAGTAGGCGAATTAATAACTAAAGTAATAAAAGGATTATCTGAAAATCCAGAGGATAATAGTAGAGTGGAAAATGAAGTGAGACAAGAAGTTGTAAGTTTATGTTCTAATTTTCCAATTTATAAAAATTTGAATAAATGATCTGTCCTTGTGAGAAAAAAGGGGAAACTTCTGTAGTAGATTCCAGACCTACGGAAGATGGAACTGCAATTCGTAGAAGAAGACTATGTAGTTGTGGCGCAAGATTTACTACATTTGAAAGAATTCAGCATCGTGAAGTGATGGTTGTAAAAAAAAATGGAAGGAAATCTTCTTTTGATCGAGATAAATTGGCTAAATCAATTTACATTGCATTAAAAAAGAGACCTTTAGATGCAGAAACTGTCGAAAAATTTATTAGTCGAATTACAAGATCTTTAGAAGAACTAGGGCAGAATGAAATTGCGAGCAATACAATTGGAACAATGGTTATGGAGGGTTTAAAGGAACTTGATCCAGTTGCATATGTTAGGTTTGCCTCTGTTTATAGAAACTTTAGAGAAGAACAAGATTTCGTACAATTTGTGGACAAGCTAGATGTCTACAAAAAAAGATAAATTTTCAACTCAAGATAAAAATTTCATGAAATTGGCTTTAAACTTAGCTAATGCGCGAAGAGGTTTAACAGGAAATAATCCCTCGGTTGGATGTGTAATAGTAAAGAATAATAGAATAATATCTATAGGACAAACAGGCTATAATGGCAGACCTCATGCTGAACATAACGCAATTTTGAATTGTTTAGAAAATTTAAAAGACTCAAAAATGTATGTTACTCTAGAGCCATGTAATCATTATGGAAAAACTCCTCCCTGCACCAAAAATATTATAAAGAATAAAATTGGGGAAGTTTATTATTCAATGGATGACATTGATTTAAAAGTAAAAGGCAAGAGTTATTCAATATTAAAAGACAACAACATTAGAGTTAAAAAGGGGCTTTTAAGAAAAGATGCAGAAAATTTATACAGATCTTATTTTTTTAATAGAAAAAAGAGTCTACCATATGTAATTGGAAAAATTGCAGTATCAAAAAATAAGATTATTTATAGCGAAATATCAAAAAGAATTACTGATAAAACATCTGATAAATTAACTCATTATTTAAGATTAAAAAGTGATGGTATAATGATTTCTTGCAAAACACTAAATATCGATAATCCAAAACTAAATTGTAGGTTGGAGGGTTTCGATAAATTCTCCCCAAAAAGAATTATTTTAGATAGAAATTTAGAAATAAATTTGAAAAGTTATATAGCTAAATCGATAAAAAATGAAAATACTATTATTTTTCATAATTCTAACGATAAATCAAAAATAAAACTTTTAAAAAAGAGAGGATCTATTCTAATAAAACAATCTACAGATAAATACAAAAATTTCGATCTAAAAAAAATTCTGAAAGATTTATATAAAAGGGAAATAAGAAATCTATTAGTAGAGGGTGGAGATATATTAACAAAAAATCTCCTTCAAAAGAAACTATTTAATGAATTTTATATGTTTAGAAGTTCGAAAAATTTATCTAAAAACAAAAAACATGTTAATTTTACTTCTTTCAACATTTTGAATACCAAATATAACAAACATAAGATAAACTCTAAATTAGCTAGCGATAAATTAACTATTTACAAAAATTGAAATGTTTAATGGAATTATTTTTAACAAAGGTTTAATAACTAAAATAATTAAAAGACCTAAAGGAATTAATATTTTTGTAAAATCTAATCTAAAATTAAGTTTAAAAGATATAGGTGTTTCTGTAGCTTGTGATGGAGTTTGTCTTACTCTCATTTCAATAAAAAAAGGGACTATGGAATTTTATCTATCAAATGAAACTATAAAAAGGTCAAAATTTAGATACATAAAGTTAAATGATAGAATTAATCTAGAACTTCCTCTTAAATATGGTCAAAAGATTTCAGGGCATATTTGCCAAGGTCATGTCGATACTGTTGGGAAAATATTATCAGTAAAAAATATTGATAAATCTTATCTATTTGATTTTGAAATTAATAAAAAAGAGAAAAAAAATATAATCGAAAAAGCTTCAATAAGTATAAATGGCATATCATTAACAATCTCTAAAGTGACGAAAAAAGGTTTTCAAATCTGGATAATTCCTCATACTTATAAATTAACAAATCTATCATCTCTTAAAAAAGGTAATTTAGTTAACGTAGAAATAGATATTCTTTCAAAATACGTTAGAAACTATTTTTATGAAAAAAAATAATTATTCATCAATAGAAACTATAATAAATGTTGCAAAAAAAGGGGGTATGTACATTTTAGTTGATGATGAAAAAAGAGAAAATGAAGGTGATTTAGTTATGTCTACCTCAGATACAAATGCAAAGAATATTAATTTTATGGCTAAATATGGAAGAGGTCTTATTTGTTTAGCCTTAGATAGTCTTCAAGCTAAAAAATTAAATTTATCCTTAATGTCACCTGTAAATCAATCAAGAAATCAAACAGCATTTACAATTTCAATAGAGGCTAAGAAAGGTATCACTACTGGAATATCAGCAAAAGATAGAGCAAGAACTATCAAAATAGCCTCTAAGAAAAATGTGAGTAAAAAAGATATAGTATCCCCTGGCCATGTGTTTCCAATCATTGCAAAAGATGGGGGTGTTCTTGTAAGAGCTGGTCACACAGAAGCCTCTGTAGATATTTCAAAGTTAGCTAAAAAGAATAATTCAGCAGTCATTTGTGAAATAATGAATGAAGATGGGACAATGGCTAAGGGTCAAGCACTTTTAAATTTTGCACAAAAGCATAAACTTAAAATTGGCAAAATTGAGGATTTAATTTCTTATCGATTAAAAAAAGAAAAATTAGTAAAATTAAAAAAGTCTTCGAATATCAAAGTAAAAAATCAAAAATATAAGATCAAAATATATGAGAATCTTTTAGATGGATCAGAACACTTTGCTCTCATAAAAGGATCTTTAAAAAGATCAATCGTACCACGTGTTAGAGTTATTTCATCAAATGTTGTTTACAACTATCTTATAAGTCAGAAACTTCCCAATTCATTTGATAAAACAATGAACTATTTTAGAAAATATAATAATTGTGTACTAATCTTTATAAAAGATACTAACTTAAATTCGGTTACTCAAACACTTAAAAGTTTTAAAAATAAAAGTTTTAAAAAGAAAGGTAAAGATAATCTTATAAGAAATTATGGTATAGGTGCCCAAATTATTAAAGATTTAAAAATCAAAAAGATGATATTAATTACTAGAACACCAAAAAAAGTTATTGGTTTAGAGGGATATAACATTAAGATAACTAAACAAGAATTGATTTGATGAAAAAAATTTTAATAGTAACAGCGGATTATTATAAAGATATTTCTTTGGGTTTGTTAAATAGTGCAAAAAAAAATCTCCCAATAAATTTTAATATAAAAATAATTAAAGTTCCTGGCGTTTTTGAGATACCTGTGACCATCTCAAAACATTTGAAAAAATTTGACGCTTTCATCGCTCTTGGATGTGTTATTAAAGGTCAGACTCCACATTTTGATTTCATATCTCAATCCTCAACTAATGCTATTATGGATTTAGCTATTAATTCAAAAAAACCTATAGGAAATGGAATTCTAACTTGTTTAAATATGAATCAAGCAAAGGCCAGAAAAAAAAAGGGTGCTGAGGCAGCAAAAGCTGTTGTTTCAGTTTTATCTCAAAAATGAAACAAAAGTACAGCCCAAAAAATAACCCTAGAGTTATTATTATTCAAAAATTATATGGTATCTTGTTTAATAACGACGACAAAATAGATTTCCCAAAACATAGATTTAAAAAATTTATAAAAGATATAGTTTTAGGCACAATTGAACGAAACGAGATAATAGTAGATGAATTAGATAAAAATTTAGGTGATAATTTCAATTTATTTAAATTAGATAAGATATTTCAAGTTATCTTAAAATCTGCAACATATGAAATTTTATATAAACCTAATGTATCAATAAGGATAATCATTAAAGAATATCTTGATGCATCTAATCTCTTTTTAAATGACTCTCAAACAAAATATTTAAATGCATTACTAGACAATGCTGCCAAAAAATTAAGATCAACAAATGAATGAATTTGAGATAATCAAAAAATATTTTTCAAAACTCTCTTTAAATAATAAAAATTCTCTTAAGTTAAATGATGATGTTTTTTTCGATAAATCAAAAAAATTAGTTGTTTCTGTAGATACTTATATAGATAAATCACATTTTTTTGATTTTAAAGATCCTGATTTAGTTATTAAAAAAATTCTAAGATCCTCTATTTCTGATTTGATTTGCAAAGGTGTTAAACCAAAATATTATTTTATTTCAGGCTCTGGAAATAAAAAAACATTTACAAAATCGAATTTAAGTAAAATTTCTCAATCACTAAAGAAAGAACAAAAAAAGTTTGGAATACATATTTCGGGTGGAGATACTGTTTTTTCAAACAAATTGAGTTTTACAATAATTTCTGTTGGTTTTTCCTCTAATATAATATTTAGAAATAAGGCAAAATTTAATGATGATATCTATGTTACGGGTAACTTAGGTGATAGTTACATGGGCTTAGAAATATTAAAAAAAAAGTTTTTTTTAAAAAAAGATCTCAATAAATATTTTCTGAAGAAATATTATCTTCCAGAATTACATATCAATTTAACAAAAAAATTATTTAATTTTGCTAATACCTCTATAGATATTTCTGATGGTCTTTTTGCAGATTTAGATAAATTAATTAATAAACAAAAATTATCTTATAAAGTTAATGTGTTAAATATTCCAACTTCAAAAAATTTAAAAAAAATAATAATTTCAAAAAAATTACAAAAGATTGATTTAGTGTCTAAAGGTGACGATTATCAGATTTTATTTACTGCATCAAAAAAGAAGTCCAGAATCATCAAAAGAACGTTTAAATCTTTAGGTATTAAAATTTCAAAAATTGGAAATATTTCTTCGGGTGGTCAAAAATCACAAATTATTGATGAAAAAGGGAATAAAATTGCCATTAAAAATAAAGGTCATTTTCATAATTTTTAAAAGTTATTTATTGCCTTTTATAGCTTTTTTTGTATTGTCCGATTTTTAATAACTAACAACCAACAACATAATTAAGGCTTATATGACATCAACCATCGAAACTATTCTTTTATATACCATTGGTGCTGGACTATTATCTATAGTTTATGGATACTTAACTGGAAAAAATATTTTAAATTCAAGTGCTGGCAATTCTAAGATGCAAGATATTGCATCAGCGATACAAATTGGTGCAAAAGCTTATCTTGCTAGACAATATAAAACAATCGCTATCGTTGGTGTTGCTGTTTTAGTTATTGTAAGTTTTGCTTTTAGTATGCTTGTTGGATTAGGTTACCTTATTGGTGCAACTTTATCAGGTATAGCTGGGTATGTTGGAATGTTAGTTTCAGTTCAAGCAAATGTAAGGACTGCTGAAGCATCTAGAAAAGGATTGGCTAGCGGTTTGTCAGTAGCCTTTAAATCTGGTGCTGTGACTGGAATGTTAGTTGCTGGCTTAGCATTATTGTCGATAGCTGTTTATTATTATTTATTGTTAAAATTTAATGTTGATGAGAGGGAAATTGTAAATGCATTAGTTGCACTTGGGTTTGGTGCATCATTAATTTCTATTTTTGCAAGACTTGGTGGAGGTATTTTTACTAAAGGTGCTGATGTTGGAGCAGATTTAGTTGGAAAAGTAGAAGCCGGTATACCAGAAGATGATCCAAGAAATCCTGCTGTAATTGCTGATAACGTCGGTGATAATGTGGGTGATTGTGCTGGAATGGCCGCTGATTTATTTGAAACTTATGCAGTAACTATTGTTGCAACAATGGTTTTGTCTTCCATATTTTTTCCGGGAGATTTATCAATGATGATATATCCACTAACAATTGGTGGAGCATGTATTTTAACATCAATTATTGGAACTTTTTTTGTTAAACTTGGGAGAAGTAAAAACGTGATGGGAGCTTTATATAAAGGATTTGTTGTATCAGCTTTAACTTCCTTAATTGTTTTATATCCAGTCACTGATTACGTTCTAGGTTTAGAAAATTTTTATGATTTAAATAACAAATCATTTTCTGGTATTAGCTTATATTATTGTGGAGTTATAGGATTAGTTATTACAGGATTATTAATCTGGGTTACGGAATATTATACAGGTACTAACTATAGACCTGTAAAAAGTGTTGCAAGTTCTTCTACAACAGGACATGGTACTAACGTAATTCAAGGTTTAGCAATTTCATTAGAGGCTACAGCTATCCCAGCTTTAATAATTGTTGCCGGTATTTTGCTTACTAACCATATCGCTGGTTTGTATGGTATAGCTATTGCCGTAACGACTATGTTGGCATTAGCAGGAATGGTTGTTGCTTTAGATGCTTATGGACCAGTAACAGATAATGCTGGTGGTATTGCTGAAATGTCTAAATTGCCTAACAATGTTAGAAAAACAACAGATGCATTAGACGCTGTTGGTAATACTACAAAGGCGGTTACAAAGGGTTATGCAATTGGGTCTGCTGGACTAGGTGCACTCGTTCTTTTTGCGGCTTACACTGAGGATATTAAACATTTTTCAAAAGAAGTTGGATCAAAATTAGAAGGAATAGTTGTTACTTTTGATTTATCTAATCCTTATGTTGTTGTTGGTTTACTTATTGGTGGAATGTTGCCTTATTTATTTGGATCTATGGGTATGCAAGCAGTTGGTAGAGCAGGGGGTGCTGTTGTACTAGAAGTTAGGAGACAATTTAAAAAATATCCAGGGATCATGAAAAGAAAGCAAAAACCTGACTATGCTAAATTAGTTGATTTATTAACTGTAGCAGCAATAAAAGAAATGATTATACCATCATTGTTGCCAGTATTATCGCCCATTGTTTTATATTTCGTAATATTTGCTATAGGTGGACAAGTTGCTGCTTTAGCATCTGTTGGTGCAATGTTGTTAGGTGTTATTATTACAGGTCTATTTGTTGCAGTTTCAATGACAGCAGGTGGAGGGGCCTGGGATAATGCAAAAAAATATATTGAAGATGGAAATCATGGTGGGAAGGGATCTGAAGCTCATAAGGCGGCAGTTACAGGAGATACAGTTGGTGATCCATATAAAGACACTGCAGGTCCAGCAGTAAATCCGATGATCAAAATAACAAATATCGTTGCTTTACTTTTATTAGCAGTTATCGCTGGCTAATTTCTTTTCTTTTTTTGGCCCTCACTCCAAGAGGGTCATTAATCTTTTGTCTCATACTTGACATAAACTCATAAATGAAAGAGTTTCTTGAAAAATTCGCTTCAGTAGTCTTGTTTACAAGTTTTATTCTCTTCATATCATCTATGTTGTAAAATTCTTTTTTTTTTAGGATACCAAAATTATCAATTTCAAGAACTAAAACATTATTTTTATATATTTTCATTTGTCCAAGATTTTTTAATCTTGATTGAGTTTGTTTTCTTTCAATATATATCCATATATCATTATCAAATTTACTTCGAGTTGATGGAGTTCCAAGAATTTTTCTTACATCATTACTTGTTGACTTATCAACAATCAATTGTTTTTGTTTTTTTTCGAGAAAAGGAACACCATGATGTTTGACAACTTTTTTGAAAGAACAATTTGATAGTAATAATGCAAAAGAAAATATATATAATAATTTATACATGTCTGAAAATTATATTAATGTTTATAACAATTTGATCAATTACTCTAGAAATAAAGATCTATATAAATCTCTTAATCGTAAAGATAACTTTTCGGATCGGTTAACTCTTTTTCTGATCCATTTCGCTTTCTTTTTAAAAAGCTATAAAAATAAAGAAAATAGGGATATTTTGCAAAAAATTTATGATTTTAATTTCAGACAGTTAGAATTAAGTATACGTGAAATAGGTTATGGGGATCAATCAATAAACAAGAAAATGAAAATTTATTTGAATTTATTTCACGCTATTGTTTCAGAAATTCACTTTTGGGATAAATTAGATAAAAATGAAAAAATAAAAAAACTCTCAACATTTTTAGAAGATTTTAGAGAAATTGATATTTTAGTTGATTATTTTGATGAATTTTCCGTAAATTTAAAGAAAAAAACTTTGAATTTTTTTATAAAAAGTGTAATTAGTTCATAATTATGGCTGTACCTAAACGAAAACAAACACCATCAAGAACTGGTATGAGAAGATCACAAAATATGAAATTCTCATCGAAAAATGTTATTGAAGATAAAAAATCTGGTGAATATAGATTGTCTCATCATTTAGATTTAAAAACTGGTATGTATAAAGGCCGTCAAGTTTTGGACCCAAAAGAATAATAATATTTTAAATGTCAGATTTAATTAAAATTGCAGTTGATGCAATGGGTGGTGATGGATCACCAAAAAAAATAATTGATGGTATTATTTATAATCATAAAACGGATAAAAATAATTTTTATAAAATCTTTGGAAATAAAATTGAAATTGAAGCTCATATCAAAGATAAACTTAAAAAAGATTTCTATGAAATAATACATACTGACAATGTTGTAAAAAGTACAGATAGCCCCCTAGAAGCTGCTAAAAGAGGAAAAGATACAAGTATGTGGCTTGCTATCGAAAGTGTAAAGAAAAAAGAAACTGATATTGTAATATCAGCTGGCAATACTGGTGCCTTACTTGTTATCTCAAAATTAAATCTTAAAATGATAGAAAATATTGATAAACCAGCTTTATCTGCTTTATGGCCAAATAAAAAAGGAATGAGTGTTGTATTAGATTTAGGTGCAAATATTGAATGTGGCCCAAAAAATTTAGTTGATTTTTCAATAATGGGTGCATCGTTGTATAAATCTCTTTATCCAAATAATACTCCTAAAATAGCATTACTTAATATTGGATCGGAAGAACTGAAGGGGAATGAAATTATAAAGGAGACTTTTCAAATACTTACTGAAAAAAAATTTAAAAATTTTGATTTCTCTGGTTATATAGAAGGCAATCAACTTATGGATGGGAACGTAAATGTAATTATTTCAGATGGATTTACAGGCAATGTTGCACTAAAAACAGCTGAGGGTACTGCCAATTTTATTACTGATGAGTTAAAAAAAGTTTTTAAAGGTTCTATCTTGGGAAAAATTTCAGCGATATTAAATTACTCAAATCTAAGAAAATTTAAAAAAAGACTAGACCCAAGACTTTATAATGGTGCCATTTTTATTGGTTTAGATTCCCCTGTTGTTAAAAGTCATGGAGGAACAGATTTTATAGGGTTTTCTAATTCTCTAGATGTTTGTAATAAAATTGTTAAAGGTGATTTGATTAACAAAATAAGGGAAAATATTTGATCAATGAGAATTAATTTAACGAAGAAAGACCTTGTTAATTCAATTTATATGCAGGTTGGATTTTCAAAACAAATTGCAGAAAATATAATTGAAGAATTTTTTTCTATAATTTCCTTAAACCTCATTAATAAGAAAGATGTAAAAATTTCGAAATTTGGAACTTTTTCAATTAGATCTAAAAATTCAAGAACAGGCAGAAATCCTAAAACAAATGAAAAAAAAGAAATTTCAAA
>CACJYH010000003.1 GCA_902597695.1 uncultured Pelagibacteraceae bacterium
GAAGCTGTGATTCCACCAGCAGTCGGGTCCGTAATACAAACAAGATATGGAAGATTATTATTTTTTAATTCATTTATTGCTAGTGTGGTTCTTGTCATTTGAGATAAAGAAATTAAACTTTCCATCATTCTCATTCCACCCCCGGCACTTACACATAAAAAAGGAGTTTTATTCTCAATTGCATGTTGGATACCGTATAAGAAAGCTTCTCCTTCTGCAGCTGCCATTGATGCACCTAAAAAATCAAAATCAGATGCAACAGCAGTGATTTTAATATCACTGATTACACCACTTACGACCATCATCCCACAATCCATACCTGTTTTTTTTCTGGCAGATTTTAATCTATCCTTATAGGATTTTGAGTCTGTCCAGTTTAAAGGGTCATCTTTTGGGATGGGTGTTTTAAATATTTCGTAATTATCTTTTCCAAATAAAATATCAAATCTTTGTTTAGGTTTTATTCTGTGGTGTTTATTACAATCAGGGCAAACCCATAAATTTTCTTCTAAATCTTTTTTTAATATTGGACCTTTGCAACAGGATGTCCAATCACTATTAGCAATGTCTTCTTTGGACGCTCTTTTATGAATGGCAGATTTGATTTTTTCACCTGCTTTGATTATTTTAGTGATCCAATTCATTTTATTTTGTTTTTTAATTTTCTTACCAACTTACCTACATTTGTGACAGGATTTTGTCTACTAATTAAACTTCTCGTAATTTCTTTACAAATAGCACTTCCCACTACTAATCCATCAGCAGATTTAAGCTTTCCAATTGTCTTATCTGTTATTCCAAAACCAATCACAATCTCCTTTTTTGGATTAATTTTTTTTATCCTATTGTAATTTTTAAGTATTTCTTTAGGTGATACTTTTAATTTGCCACCTGTAGTACTTAGCATTGATATAAAATAATTCATTGGATGAGAGTTTTGTATAATTTTTTTAAGTCTTTTAATCGTTGTTGTAGGTGATAAAAGTTGAATAAAATAAATTGATTTTCTTTTACATTTTTTTGCAAAATTTTTATTTTCTGGCCAAGGCAAATCTACAACTATTAATCCATTTACTCCTGAGTTTTTACATTTGTTTAAAAAGTTGTTATCTCCATATTGAAAAATCATATTATAGTAACCCATCAATATAATAGGTTTGTTTTTATCAAATTTTTTAAAATCTCTAACAATCCTAAATATATCATTTATTTTGATACCCTTTTTAATTGCTCTATACGCGCTAGTTTGAATTTGGCTTCCATCTGCAACAGGAGTATTGTGGGGCACACCTACTTCTAAAATATCTGCATTTTTAGATATAGATTTTAATATATCTAAAGATTGTTTTTTTGAACTATCACCAGCAACAGTGTAGGTTAGTAATGCTGGTCTTTTTTCTGCTTTTGCTTTTTTAAATGCAACACTAATTGGATTTAACATATTTTTTGCCCAATCTTTCTTCTAAAATTCCTCGGTCTTTGTAAGCATCGCCACAACTATTAACTACTACCACAGTATTTTTACTAAGTTTTTTTGCCTCTTTAAGTGCAACAAAAAAAGCATGGCTTGGTTCTAAAGAAGGTCTTAATTTTTCGAATTTAGTAACAAGTTTATAGGCGGTTAGAGCCTCCTCATCACTTGCTGCTGTATACCTAGCTCTCTTAGTATCCTTTAAAAAACAGTGAAGTGGAGATATTCCTGGATAATCAAGTCCTGCTGAAATCGATTCCGTTTCCTCAATTTGTCCATCTGAGTTTTGATTAACATACTGAGCTGCGCCATGAAGTATACCAATTTTTGAGCCATAGGTTAAAGGTGCTGCATGTTTTTTACTTTTTTTAGGTCCACCAGCCTCTACACCAATAAACTCCACTTGTCTTTTATCATAATCCATAAATTCATTCCAAAAACCAAAGCTTGAACTTCCACCTCCTACACAATTGTATAATTTAAGTTTTTTTGGAATTGTTCCAAACTCATCAATTAATTGTACTTTTAACTCTCTTGAAATTTGGCTAGTGCTCCATCCACATATTCGAACAAAAACTGCTGGTCCAACTGTACTCCCAACACACATTG
This sequence comes from uncultured Pelagibacteraceae bacterium, assembly GCA_902597695.1. The sequence continues at coordinate 2,081 of CACJYH010000003.1, forward strand.
CTGTTGTATCACAATTAGCAACCCAAAATCGCATACATTCTGATACAGCATCAACAAGCGTTTGACTCCCTGAATAGACGGGTATGACTTCAGCTCCATTTTTTTTCATTGCTTTTACATTTGGCTGTTGTCTAGCAATATCCTTTGCACCCATAAATATTTTGCATTTTAAACCAAACTTTCTAGCAGCCATACTCAACATTTTCCCAGCATATCCAGCACCTGTATCTCCACATATAATTTTTTTACCAGATCTTTTTGCAAGCAAACAGTGAACAGTAGCGTTGTAAATTTTATGGGCTCCTCCATTAGCATCTGATACAACTTTGGACCAAATTTGAGCACCACCAATGTGATTTGTAAGATTTTCTAGTTTTATAAATCTCGTAGGAGATCCAACCCAATTTTTAAAGTACTTATCTCTCTCGTTAATAAATTTTTTATCCTTTTTTAACTTATTGAATAAAACTTCCAAATCTTCGATCGGTTTTTTTAAAGTTTCAGGAACAAAGTTTCCTCCAAATTTACCACCCCAAAATCCAAGTGAATTTCCTTGATCAATAACTGGAACTTTTTTTTTAAGTTTCATATTTTCTTAAATAAATTTAACAATTTATCAATTTTATTAATATCTTTTTTTCCATTCTGGTCTTCTAATGCTCCACTGAGATCAATAATAAAGTCTTTATTCTTTAAATTAGGTATATCATCTATTTGGATATTTCCTGCAATCATTTTATTTAATTCACTTGGTACATCATCTAGCAAACTATGATCAAAACTTTCAGATTTATCGTATCCTTTTGAATCAAACAGAATAATATCTGATATTTTTGTGTAATCTTTATATTTGATAACATCATCTTTATTAGAAATAGTGAGTGCTGTGATTATTTTTTTTTGAAATTTTAATTTTATCTCTTTTGTTCTCTCAGGATTAACATCATAAAGTTGATAATAATCAAAATTTAGATCCTTGATTTTTTCCAGGATTTCATCATTTGGATTTACAAGCACTGAGACAAAATTGACTTGTTTTTTATCTAAATTTATTAAATCTTTCAATTTTTCGTATTCAACAAATCTTTTGCTTTTTTTATAGTTTGTAATGAAACCTATCATTATAGGTTTATGAATATGATTTAAAATATAGTTTAAAGTTTTAGGATCTGAGACCCCACAAATTTTTAAACCCTTGATCATTGACTTAAGTGATCGATTAGATTTTGAATATTTTTTTTTATATTACCTTTGGTTATAGGCCTTCCCATTACAAGCCAGTCGCTTCCATTTTTGTAAGCCTGTTTAGGAGTTAAAACTCTTTTTTGATCATTTGATTTAGAATTAAATCTTATACCTGGAGTTATAATTTCCTTTTTAAATACTTTTTTGACTAGTTTTACTTCGTGAGCGCTACATACTATTGCATCTAATTTTGCTTTATTTGCTATTCTTGCTTGATGAAGAACAAGTTTTTTTAAATCTTTATTAAATCCAATATCTTTTAATGCTTTATTGTCTAACGATGTAAGAATCGTCACCCCAATTAGTTTTATTTTTCCCGAAACTTTTTTTGTAGCTTTTAAGGCCTCTAGGCCGGAACTTATGTGTATAGTTAAGTAATTAATATTTAAATCTTTTATCGCTCTAACTGTTGATGCACAAGTATTTGGGATATCATGAAGTTTTAGATCAGCAAATATTGTTTTATTCTTTAATTTAGAAAGAAAAGGTCTACCACTTTTTGAGTTGAGAAATTCAAGTCCAAATTTATAACCCACTTTTATTTTTGAATTTTGAGTTTTACTAATAATTTTTTTAACTTTTAAAATATTGGTGCTATCACAAGCTATAAAAATTTTATTCTTTCTCATTATTTAACTTTCTAAATAGGTCTTTTGACATTTTCCATTTTATTACTTTTTTAGATGGAACACTAACTTTTTGATTGGTTTTAGGATTCCTTCTTATTGATGGTTTTTGAATTTTAGTGCTGAATCTTCCAAATCCTCTGAACTCACATGACTCAGATCTTTTAAGACTATTCACAATTTCTTTGATTATTATCTCTACAATCTTATTTAAAAGTTTTTTTTCAAAATTAGGGTAAGACTTTTTAAGTTGTTTAATAAGCTCTGATTTTACGACAGCCAATTTTTTTCTATTAATTTTTTTCTTTCTTTTTTAAATCTTCTTTCAAAGATTTAAAAGGTAATTGTTTTCCACTGTCTGTTTGACCATATTTTTCTAAAGCCTCTTTTTTAGCCATTTCTTCAACAAGTTTAATGCTCAAAATTACTTTCCTTTCAGTAAATTGAAGACTTTGGATTCCAACATCAATTCTATCCCCATTGGTAAATCTAGATTGTCTTTGATCAGCTACGTTTAATGCTATATTCGATTTTTTAATATGAAAATCCATTTCACAACCCTCAGGTTTTACTATTAGGCCTTTGTTATCTGTTTTAATAATTTTGGCAGTTATAATTTGTTTCTCAGATTTATCCTTGAAGAAGTCAAATGGGTCTGAGAGAGTAGATTTGTGGCTAACACGCACTCTCTGTTCAGAAACTTTTACTTCCATAACTTTCACCTGAAGAGTGTCACCCTTTTTATATTTGTTTAATTCCTCTTCAGTATCATTTAAAAATGTAAGATCATTGCAATGACAGAATGTGTCTATTTCCGTATCTTTGATCTTAAGAAATAAAGCGTATTCATTCTTATTAACGACAACCCCTTCACAAATTGTTCCAACGGGATATTTGTCTGCGAAAGCTTGATAAGGGTTCTCTAATGTTAGTTTATGGCTAACAGCAATGCGTCGTTTATCTTGGTCGATGTCAATGAGTCGGACTTTTACAATATCTCCAACTTTAAACATTTTTTTTGCTGATAAAGATTTTTTGAATCCTAATTCACTATTATGGAGCAAACAAATCAAACCAGCCTCTAACTCTCCGAACGCCCCGAAGTCTGCTATCTTTACTATTTTTATGTCATAATCTTTATCAATTTCATATTTATCTACATTTTCAAAAGGGTCAGGTGTTAATTGTTTTATTGAGCAGCCGATTTGCAATTTATCTTCATCAATAGAAATTACTTTAAGGTCCATTTTCTGGCCAATTTCCACAATTTGATCTGGGTGATCTATTCGACTCCAGCTCAATTCTTGCAGATGAGTCAGAACATCTATCTCACCGTTCACATTAAAAAATGCCCCAAAGCTTGAAAAGCCTTTACACTCAGCACCTTTAATGATTTGTCCAATTTTGTATTTAGATATTATTTTTGCTTTATCTTCTTTCTTAAAAGATGAAATTATCTCTCTTCTTGAAACACACGCATTTCCACGCACTTTATCCAATTTTATGATGGCAAATTTTTGTGGAACATTCATAAGTTTTGAAATGTCCTTAACTGGTGAGGTGTCCACTTGTGATCCTGGAAGAAAGGCTAAACTGCCCGTCTCAACGTGTTCAACAATAAATCCACCTTTAACCCGATTAATTATTTTACCATTAATTGGCTCATTTTTTTCATAATGAGATACGATGGAGTCCCATCCTTTTATTTTTTGGGCTTTTGAGGCGCTTACTACTATTTCACCAGTTTTAGGATGTTCAATTTTTTCTAACAACACCGGGATCTTTTCACCCAATTTAATTTTTTCACCTAAACCCATACTTTTTAATTCATTAATATCTAACACAGGCTCAGATTTTAATCCCTCGCAATGTAGAAATACATATTTTTCTGTAATCTTATTTATTTTGCCCTCTATAATTTTACCTTCTTCTATTTGTGTCTTTGAAAACTTAGAATTTAATAATTTTTCGAACTCTTCTGAGGCAGGGGTTTTTAACTTGTTATATATTTCCATATTTTAATTTAATTTTTTCATTCACTAAACTAATAAGCTTTACCTCCATTTGCTTAATTGTTAATTTAGAGGTGTCGACTAATACAGCATTTTTAGACTTTATCAAGGGACTTATTTTTCTATTTCTGTCATCTTTATCTCTTAGATAAAGGGCTTTTTCTACTTGTTTTAAAGTAATTTTTTTGTTTAAAGCCTTAAATTCTTTAAATCTCCTTCTCGCCTTTACTTTAGGAGAACAAGTAAAAAAAAGCTTTAGATCTGCTTTAGATCCTAAAATTTTAGATCCAATATCTCGTCCCTCAATTACTAATAAATTAGAATTTTTTATAAAGTTTTTTTGAAAGCTAACCAGCGCTTTCCTTATGTAGGGCTTTTTAGCAATAATTGATGATAATCTTGTCACCTCTGGGCTGTAAAGTCTTTTATCGTTTAATTTATTTAAACTAATAGTTTTAGAGATTTTATTAATGAAATTTACATTATATTTGTATTTGTTTTTTAATATTTTAAGAGCACAAAATCTATATAAAGCCCCACTTGAAAGAAATTTCATTTTAAATTTTTTAGCAATTAATTTACCACCTGTTGTTTTCCCTGATGCACTGCTTCCATCAGCAGCGATTTTAAATTTGATTTTACTTTTGAATTTTTTCAATTTATTTTTGCTCCTAATTTTTTTAATAGTTTAAGGAAATTAGGAAAGGAACTATTAATACTATCTTTATCTTTAATAGTCCAGAAACCTTTAAATGATAAAGCTGCTATTACGCTTGTCATAAAAACTCTATGGTCTTTTAAAAAATTTTTGATTACAATTTTTTTATTTACTTTTAGATTTGGATTACCAAAAATCTTAATAGAGTCTTTTGTGGTAATAGTTTTAATGCCCATTTTATTTAAAATTTTTGCACCCAATTTGAGTCTCGGACTTTCTTTTTTATTTAATTCTCCTAGGTTTTTAAAATAGGAAACTCCAGTTGCTTTTGCAGCATAAATAAATAATAGGAGAAACTCGTCTATTGTAGAACTATTAAGCTTTGAAGGACAATTTATTGATTTAATTGTTTTAGAACTTTTTACTAAAATATCAGAAATTTTTTCTCCTTTGTAAATTTTTTGGTTTTTAAAAAAAATTTTTGCTCCCATTTTTTTAAGTATTGTAATCATTCCAATTCTAGAAGGATTGACATTGACGTTCTTTATTAGTAACGACGAATTTTTAGACAATAATGTGAGGATTATAAAAAAAGCACAAGAGCTTAAATCTGATGGAATTTTGTAATTCAATGCCTTAATTTTATTTATTTTACTTACCTCAATTAAATCAAAATTTTTCTTATGCTTCAATTTGATTGGCAATTTAAGATGTTTAAACAAAAGTTCAGTATGATTTCGACTACGACTAGCTCTCAAAAGTGTTTTACCATTGGTCTTGGCACCAGCAAAAATGATCGCACTTTTTACTTGAGCGCTTCCTTTGTCCTCTAAATAACTAATGGGTTTTAAATAACGAGAACCAATAATAGTAAGAGGAAGTCTAAAATTATTTTTAAGCTTTATATGCGCACCAAATTTTCTTAAAGGTGTTGCAATCCTTTTAAAATCTCTTTTAGATAAACTTTTATCTCCTATAATTTTTATAGGAAATGGCGTGTCAATTAAAAGACCAGATATTAATCTTCCAAGTGTGCCAGAATTTTGAGCATTAATTGTAATTCCTCTTTTGTACTTATATCCATTAATTCCAACTCCATATATTTTGCAAAATGCTTTATTAATTTTTACTTTTACTCCAAGCTTTTTTACTGCATTTATAGTTGCGATAACATCTTCTGAGATAAGCAAGTTTTTTGCTGTTGAAATACCATTTGCTAGAGACGCAACTAGAATCCACCTTATACTGATACTTTTATCACCTGGCACTAAAATCTTTTCATTGTAATTGCCTATTCTATTTTTAATGACAACCTGATTTTGCATCAATTATGAGTTTAATTTAAAGCTTGAACCGAAATAAGATCTTATTGCCCCTTGATCTTTTAATAAGTTATTTGGAGTATCTTGAGCTATAATTTTAGAATTACTTAATATCATTGCAGAGTCCGTTACACTTAGCAACTCTTTTGCTTGATGATCTGTCACGAGTACCGTTATTTGCTCCTCATGTTGAAGATTAACAATTATCTCCTGTAACATGCGTACAGCTTGTACATCCATTGCAAGATAGGGTTCATCAAGAAGTAATATTTTTGGTTTTTTCAACAATGCAAGTGCTACGACTAATTTTCGTCTTTGTCCACCGGAGAGGTGTTTTGCTTTAATATCGCTTACATTTTCTAATTCAAATTTAGATAGCAGATACTCAATTCTACTACTTCTTAAGTTTTTATCTTCAATTACTATTTCACTTATAGCTTTTAGATTGTCTTTAGCTGTAAGATCGGCGAACGATCCTCCTAATTGTGGACAGAAGGATATTTGAAATTTTTTTGATCTTTCATAAATTTGAAAATTTGTAGCGTCCCTACCATCAATTAATATTTTACCCTGTTTAGGATGAATTAATCCAATAAGAAGGTTAAAGATTGTCGATTTTCCCGCGCCATTAGGGCCCAAAAGCCCAAAGACTTGAGAAGATTGTATTTTGAAGCTTATATTATCCAATATTAGCCTATTTCCATATGCAAATGAAACATTTTTAAACTCAATTGCAGGATTTTCTCTTTTAAATTTTATAATTCTAAATTTTTTTACAGACATAAATATTTTTATTTCAACGATTTTATATTAACTTTTTTTTGGTCTTCATACATAAATATTTTTGTATTTCTTGTTTCAAAGTTTACCTCAATAACATCAGCTTTAAGAGAATTTTTACTATTTTTTAAAATTACATTTCTTGAAATTATCATTAAATTTTTATCCCAAGAAAAATCAAGATAATCGCCTGTGATTATATTATCTAAATAGGAAATTATTACATTTTTTGAAAAAATAGTATCGTAATTATTAATATTATATTTTCCAAAATCTGAAGAAATCTCGATTAATTTGTATTTTTTTAAGTTTATGTTTGCTTTGACAGATTTTAAGAAAATTAAATTACTATCATTTTGGTCTATTGTTCCCTCACTAGCTTTTAAAAAATACTCATTCCCTTTGGTATCTTTTGCTGAATAGGATACATCCTCTATTAAATTTGAACTTATAATTTGTTCTTCAATTATTTCATTATTTTCTTTTTCAATTAATTCTATTTTTTTTTTCTCTATTAATTTTTTTTCATCATTTGATTCAAAATAAAAAAAAATAAATATACAAAAAAAAAGGATCATTAGTGAAATCCCTAAAATAATTTTTTTTTTCATTAAAAGATGCTTGATTGTAATAAATTATGAATATGTAGCACTCCAATAGTCTTTAATTTATTTTTTTTACTATAAACGCATAAGGACGTAATCTTTTTATCATTCATTATCGACAGGCCTTTTGCTGCTAATTCATTTTTATCAATCCCAATAGGGTTCCTCGTCATGATTTCCTTAACAGAAACATTATGAAGACTCTGATTTTTTTGACTAAACCTTCTAAGATCACCATCAGATATTAATCCTCTTGTAAGCTTTTTTTTATCCCTCACTAATAAGAAACCCAATTTTTTAGAGCTTAAAACTTTTAATGCATCTTTTAAATTTAAATTTTCATTGACAAAAGGAATTGATTTATCTTTAAGCATAATATCCTCGACAGTTTTTAATTGTGCACCCAAACTTCCTGCTGGATGAATTTTTTTAAAATCTTTTTTATTAAATTTTCTGTGTTTCATTGTTGCAATTGCTAAAGCATCACCCAAAGCTAATTGAGAAGTTGTACTCGAAGTTGGAATAATATTTCCTGCCTCAATTGCTTTCGGTATTAAAAGTTTTATATCTGCAGATCTATAAAGGATCGAGTTTTTTTGTGAAACAATTCCTATGAGTAAAATTTTATTTCTATTTGCAAATTGAATTATATTTTTTAATTCATTTGTTTCCCCAGAGTTACTTATCAGAATTAAAATATCTTTTTTTGAAATACTGCCTAAGTCACCATGAGACGAGTCGCTTGCCGAAAGATAAAAAGAGGGAGTGCCAACAGAAGATAAAGTTGAAGCAATTTTATTTGCAATTAGTCCACTTTTTCCAACACCACATAAAATTACTTTTGACTGACACCTTAAGATTTGTTCAACTGCTAGATTAAACGAGTCTTTAATATTATTTTTTAATTGGGTAAGAGCTTTTATCTCAAGATCAATTACCTCTTTTGCAACTTTAATATATTTTTTTTTTTTCATTTAGTGGGACCATATATCATCCTTAAATAATGCCAAATCAAGTTCTACTCTGGTTTTTAAAAATTTTAGACAATCTTTATATAAATCAATTCTTTTTTCTCTTTCTAATATCTTATTTAATTCAGTGTGAATTTTATGAAGATAAATTACATCATTAGCACAATATTTTAATTGTGCTTGTGATAACTCCCCACCGAAATCAGAATTTTGAAATTGCTTACTGATATCAACATTAACAAATTCTTTAATAAGAGTTTTTAAAGAATGATTGTCGGAATATGATCTTGCAAGTTTGCTAGCGATCTTTGTGTCTAAAATATTATTAGTATCAGTCTTTAAGTAATATTTTATATGAGCTAAATCTGCACGTGAAAAATGGAATATTTTAGTTATTTTTTCGTTACTCAAAATTTTTACTAAATTAGGAGAGTTATAATTATTTCTATCAAACTGAACTATATGAGCATCAGAGTTTCCTGATGAAATTTGAATTAAACAGAGTGGATCACGTCTGACATTTAGACCCATAAACTCGCCATCAACAGCTATTACGTTGCCTAAATCTAAATCATCTGGTAAATCATTTTTGTGAAGCTTTATATCTATACTCATTTTTAAAGTCTTATATATATGAAAGGAAAAAATTGTCTAATTTTTGGTGGAAGTGGTCAAATTGGACGTCATCTTATTAGAAAGTTAACAAAAAATCATTATAGAGTTACTATTGTAACCCGAAATATTCATCAAAAAGGTTTATTAATTAAAAGCCAGGGTAATCAAGGCTGGATCAATATTGTAGAGTCAAATATTTTTGATGAAAGAAAAATTAGAGGCCTTTTTAAGGAATCGGATATTTGCATCAATTTGATAGGTATTTTATATGAAAAAAAAGGAGGCACATTTAAAAATATCCATACTTTATTTCCATCAATATTAGCAAAGCTATGTAAGGAATATGGCTTGAAACATTTTATACATTTATCGGCTCTAGGTGTTGATAGTGCAATAGACTCAAATTATGCTATAAGTAAATTAGAAGGTGAAAAAGAAATATTAAAAATTTTTCCTACATCCACTATCTTAAGACCATCAGTTGTTTATTCTGTTGATGATAACTTTACGACTAATTTTATGACACTATTGAATAGATTGCCAATATTTCCACTGTATTTCGGTGGCCAAACACGTTTTATGCCTATTTTTTCTGGAGATCTTACAGATGTAATATTTAATGTTCTTTCTAAAAAAATTGATAATCAGATTGTCGAGTGTGTAGGTCCTGAAACAATTACATTAAAAGAGATAGTCGAAAAATTGCTTGCGCTAATCGGTAAAAAAAGGCTACTAGTGCCAATGCCTTTATTTTTTGGCAAACTATCTGCTCAATTTTTTCAATTATTTCCTGAACCTTTATTAACACAAGATCAACTTCGATTATTAAAATATGATAATGTTATTTCAGGAAAATATAAAACAAATAGTGACATTGGCGTACCAGCAAGAAGTTTATTTGAGCAAGAAGTTAAAAAATATAGTTATATGTGGAGAGATGGCGGACAATTTTCTAAAAAAAATTTTAAAGTTTGATTTACTCTAACTTGCAGACTTAATTTTTTTTTCTATAAATTCAGGTATCTCCTCATTTTTGTTAACAACATCTTCTTTTTTGCCTTTAGGTTGCCAAACTAATCCCATGTGATAGAGGCAATAGCTATACTTTGGAAGAGCGTCTCTACCACAAAAAAAAGAGCCAGGCACATTTGGGTGACCCTCTTTTCCCTGGTCTTCATGTATCATATATTTGCATGTAGTGTCAGTAAGTTCCTCTAGAGTTAAAAATTTTGCAGGACCTAGTTGGTCAAGCATTGATTTATTCAAAACAAATTTACTTCTTCGACCTCTTTTAATTTTGATATTTTTATCATCAATTGAATTTTCTAAAGTTTCATTAGATGCTATTGATCTCGTTTTTATTTTAGCAGATAAATTAAGTCGATTCGCTTTCCCTATTACAGCATTACGAGAAACACCTCCTATCAATTCTGCTATTTGGCTTGCTGTTTTGGTTTTCCAATTTGATTTTAAAATTTCAATGCTTCGCTCATCCCAAGCCATAAATTTTCTTTCAATTTAAATCACTATATAATGTGTTTATCATTTGTATGTGCACAATATACTGACAGAGAGTAAGTTAAAACAAGCGCTTATTTAGAGTTATCAACATTATTTGCTTTTGTGATATAATTAAAAATATTCAATCATAACTTGTATTAAATATTTTTATTTATACAAAGTTTTCATTAAAAAGAGATATGAGTTATTTAGCAAAAAATTATAATAGAAAAAAAATTGCTTTTAAACATGGAAAAGGAAGTTATCTTTTTTCATCAAATGGAAAAAAATATTTAGATTTTGTTCAAGGAATAGCAGTAAATTCTTTAGGACATGCTCATCCAAAATTAGTTAAAACAATTAGAGATCAATCAAAAAAACTTTGGCATGTTTCTAATGCTTTTCAAATTCCAGAAGGAGAAAAATTAGCTAAAAAGTTGTGCAAAAAAACATTTGCAGACTATGCTATGTTTCAAAATTCAGGAGCAGAAGCCACTGAGGCAGCAATAAAGGTTGCTAGAAGATATTTTTATTCTATTGGTAAACCACATAAAAACAGAATTTTATGTGTTAAAAATTCGTTCCATGGAAGAACAATTGCAGCAATTTTCGCAAGTGGATCAAAAAAGATGACAGAGGGTTTTGGACCTAAAATTCCTGGATTTGACCATTTTTCATTTGCAGACCATAAATCTTTAAAAAAAAAAATCACTAAAAACACGGCAGCAATTATGGTTGAACCAATAATGGGGGAAGGTGGAATAAAAGTAATACCTGATTTTTGCCTAAGAGAGTTAAGAAAGTTATGCAACAAGAAAAAAATATTACTTATTTTAGATGAAGTGCAATGTGGAATTTCACGATCAGGTGATTTTTTTACTTTTGAGCAATCAAAAGTAAAACCTGATATAGTTCCAATTGCTAAAGGTATTGGTGGTGGGTTCCCAATTGGAGCAGTTCTTATGAATAAAAAAGTTGCCGCTGGCATGACACCTGGTACGCATGGATCCACTTTTGGAGGAAATCCTTTGGCAATGACAGTTGGAAATACTGTAATGGATATAGTTTCTACTAAGCAATTTCTAAATAATGTAAAAAAATCTTCTAAATATTTACTTTTCAATTTGAATAAGCTTAAAGAAAAGTACCCTAAAATTATTAAAGAAATAAGAGGAAGAGGATTATTAATTGGAATTCAACTTTATAAAGATCAATCTAATTTTATCAAAAAATTGATGGATAATAAATTATTAACTATAAGAGCAGCAGACCACGTTGTACGCGTTTTACCACCACTTAATGTAAAAAAAAAAGAAATAGATCAAGCACTCAAGATTATTAATAAAGTTTGTTCGGAACTTAAATAGAATGAAACATTTTATTAATATTAAAGATATTCCAGCAAAAGATCTTAGAAGAATTTTAATTGATGCAAAAAAAAGAAAAAAAGCGAGAAAGAAGCTTAATAATCTTGACCCCGATAAAGGCACACCTTTAAAAGGAAAATTATTGTTACAAATGTTTGAAAAATCGAGTTTAAGAACTCGATTATCTTTTTTTTTAGCTATCTCTCAACTCTCAGGAAGAACTTTGACATTGAGACCAGATGAACTGCATTTATCTAAGGGAGGTGAGAGCATTGAAGACACTGCTAAAATATTGTCAAATTTTGGTGATGCTTTTATGTTAAGAACTGACAATGATGAAAAGTTAGAGGAATTTAAAAAGCATTTAACAATTCCAATTATTAATGGATTAAGCCCATCATCTCATCCAACACAAATCTTATCAGATGTATTCACAGTTGAGGAAATTAAAAAAAAACCAATATCAAAATTAAATATTACTTGGATTGGAGACTCAAATAATGTTTTAAATTCTTTGATTGCTGCCTCAATTAAATTCTCTTTTAAATTAAAAGTTGGTTGTCCGAAAAAATACCAACCTAATAAAAGCATAATGAATTATATTAAAAAAAATAAAAATAAAATTACGATTTATAATAATCCAAAAAAAGCAGTTGAGGGAGCTGATGTAATCTTTTCAGATAAGGTAATATCAATGAATGATAAAGTTAATAAAAAAAGAAAATTAAGAGATTTCACAAATTTTAAGATTAGTAAAAATCTTATGAAAAAATGTCCAAGAGCTATATTTTTACATTGTCTTCCAAGAGGAAGTGAAGTTGATGAAAATGTTTTTAAGAGCAAACAATCAAAAGTTTGGCTACAGGCTCTAAATAGAATCCACGTACAAAAATCTATACTGCTTTATTGTCTTGGAAAATTAAGGTAGCGGCAAAGGATTATCAGAATTTTGATTCAGGTATAAAATTACTGATGCTCTATCTTTTTCCTTTTTCAATCCAGCAAATGCCATCTTTGTTCCTTTAATCCATTTTGCTGGTCTTATTAGATAACCGTTCAATTCTTCAAAGGTCCAATTTTTTCCATATTCAGAGAGAGCTTTTGAATATTTATAATCGTTAATAACACCAACTTGTCTGTTCACTACATTGTAAAGTGCAGGACCAATATTATTTTTTCCACCTTTGACAATCGAGTGACATGCGGCACATTTTTTAAAAACTTTTTCTCCATGAGTAAGATCTCCCATCGCCATCAAAGCTGCAATATCAACTCTTTCTGTTGCTGTATCTGATTTAGTTTCTGTACTGGCAGTTACTACCTGCTCTACTTCTACGACATAACCTGGAGTTTTAGGTTTTTCTACATAAAAAATTGCATCAGAAAGTTTTCCAATACCAATAATGATTAGAGCAACCAATAGAACAGCAGCGATTATCTTGTTTAGTTCAAATGAGTCCATTTAATTAAAATAATTTGAACATATAACACTATAAATTTAAAATTGCTTATATATTTTGATGTACAATTTTGCCTCTGTTTATATTGTGGTTGTAGTTAAAAAATAATGAAAACTTTGGTAATAATTCCCTCTAGATTGTCTGCCCAGAGATTGCCAGGTAAACCCTTGATCAAAATTGAGGGATTATCAATTATTTCACACGTTTTTAAAAGAGCTGAAGAAGCAAATATTGGAGAGGTTATAGTTGCAGCAGAAGACCAAGAGATAGTTGATGATGTTAAACAAAATGGTGGACAGGCAATTTTAACTAAAAATGAGCATAAAACTGGTACTGACAGAATTTATGAGGTATTTAAAAAAATAAATTCCGCAGATATTGATTTAGTAATGAATCTTCAAGGGGATGAACCTTTGATGAATATAGAAGATATTAGAAACTTGAATAAAAAGATGATTGAAAGTTCCTCAAAATTAGGAACTTTAGCTGCTAACATTCAGAATAAAGCTTTATATAAAAATCCAAATGTAGTTAAGGTTTTTACTAAAGAAAACTTAAATCAAACAAATTTTCCAGAGGCAGAAAATTTTATGAGATCCATATCTCAAGAAAAAGAAAATATCTATCATCACTTAGGTATATATTCTTATAATAAAGATACTCTTGAAAAATTTGTTTCTTTGAACCAATCTACCAATGAGATCAAAAATAAACTTGAGCAACTCAGAGCGTTAGATAATAACATAAAAATTAATGTTGCAATTGCAAAGTTTGCCCCTATAGGTGTAGATACTGCGGAGGATTTAAAAGCTGTCAAAAAAATCATGGAAAACAAATCTTAATGAGTAAAATATATTTTCAAGGTACATTCGGAGCCTATTCGCATTTGGCAGCATTATCAATTTTTAATAATGCTGAAATTATTCCATGTAAAACTTTTGATGAATGCTTTTTGAAAGCCTCAAAAGACGATAATTCAAAAATCATTATTCCAGAGTCAAATAGAATTACCGGTAATATTGGAATTGAATATTTAATCTTTAAATATAGGCTTAATATTTATTCTGAATATTTTCAGAAAATAGAACATAACTTGTTAGGTTTACCGGGAACTGAAATTTCAGACATAAAGGATGTGTACTCTCATGGACAAGCGCTTTCTCAATGTTCTAAATTTATTAAATCAAATAGTTTAATTGAGCATGTAAGAGCAGATACAGCTGGTTCAGCAGAAATGGTCTCCAAAGAAAAAGATAAATCTAAAGCTGCAATAGCATCATCTTTGAGTGCTAAAATATATAATTTAGAAATAATTAAAAAAAATATTGAGAATGAAAAAGGTAACTTAACAAGATTCTTGATTATGGGAAAAAATATATCTCAACCAGAATTTGGAAACAAAAAATACATTACATCTTTTTTATTCAAGCTAAAAAGTAAGCCTGCAGCTTTATATCAATCTTTAGGTGGTTTCGCTATTAATGGAGTAAATTTAACAAAACTGCAAAGTTATCCAGAAAAAAATACATTCGACTCTTTCTTTTTTTTATGTGATCTTGATGGTCATATTGAGGATACAAAAGTTCAAAAATCATTAGAGGAATTAGGATTGCATTGCCAAGATTTTCACGTCTTAGGTGTTTTTGAGGCAGACAAAATAAGAGGAAAATAAAAAGATAATCTTTTCTTGTAGACTAGAAATTATACCTGCTATAATAGTTTTGGGGGCTAGGGCGTTTGCTTCATGAAACCGGTCAGGGAAGAAATTCAGCAGCCGAACTAAAAGTGGAACGGGTCTAGTCTCCTCATTTAATTATGAATAAAAATTCTAAAGTATTAGCTCTGAAGTATAGGCCACAAAATTTTGATGATTTAATTGGTCAAGAAGTTGTTACACAAACTATTGTAAACTCAATTAAGGCAAACAAAATACCTAATGCGTATTTGTTTACCGGAATAAGGGGAGTTGGAAAAACCACAATAGCAAGAATTATTGCTAAAGCTCTTAATTGCACAAATGGTGTAGAAAACAAATGTAAAATTAAGTGTGATAATTGTGATGAGATCACCAATTCAAGTCACATAGATGTACTTGAAATGGATGCAGCTAGTAAAACAGGAGTAGATGACGTTAGAGATTTAATTGAATTTTCAAGATATGGACCATCTTCAGCTAAATATAAAATTTTCATTATTGATGAGGTACATATGTTAAGCAAACAGGCATTTAACGCTTTGTTAAAAACTTTAGAAGAACCTCCACAATATGAGAATGGAGGAGGGTTAAAATTTATTTTTGCTACTACAGAAATTAAAAAAATTCCTATTACTGTGGTTTCCAGATGTCAGAGATTTGACTTATCAAGAGTTAAATCGGGTGAATTGTTTGAATTTATAAAAAAAATAAAAGTTAAAGAGAAGGGAAAAATATCAGATGACGCTTTAAAACTAATTGTAAAAATTTCAGAGGGTTCTGTTAGAGACGCATTATCTTTACTCGATAGAGCTTTATTAAGTTTGGATAAAGATGAAGAACTAGATTTAAATTCCGCTCAAAAAATTTTTGGATATTTTGATAAATCACAATTAATCGATTTATTTGAATTAATCTTAAAGGGAGAAGAAAAAAAAGCCATAGAAATTTACAGAAAAATTTATGAGCAAGGGGTTGAACCGAAAGTATTTATAAATGACTTTTTAGAGCTGGTGTATTACTTTAAAAATATTAATTCATTAAATATGGAGAGTACGAATTTTACTTTGAATGATGAGGAGTTTTCAAAAATAAAGAAAATTGCTAACGAAGTTAGTGATGAAACATTAATATTATTTTGGCAGTTTACTTTAAAAACTCTTGGAGAGTTAGAAATTGTAAACAATCAAAGTCTATCAATTGAAATGTTTCTTATAAGATTAATGTATTTAAAGTCCTCAACAATTAAAGAGTACTCGCCTTTGAGTGTTGATAAAATCGATCAATTAAAAAAGAAAGCTGATGAAGAAATTATAGTGAACGAAAAAAAAAGTGAAACAATTAGTCAGGTTAAAAATATTTCACAAGAGCAAGAAGTAAAAATTGAAAATAATAAAGGAGTTAAAGCAGAGGAAAAGCTAAATATAAATTCATTCGACCAACTTTTAAAAATTTGTAATGAAAAAAAAGAGATTAAACTTAAGTATGAACTAGAAAAAAATGTAAATTTAGTTCATTTTGAAAACAATCGTATTGAAATATCTTTTAATGATAATCTAGATAAAAATTTTATTAAAGATTTATCTTTAAAACTCTTTGAATGGACTGGAGACAGATGGATTATCACATTAAGTAAATCAAAAGGTGAGTTATCAATAAAAGACAAGCAACAAAATAAAAAAATTAAAAATATCAATTCTGCCAAACAATCTAAATTATATAAAAATTTAATAGAAAAATTTCCTGATGCAGATTTAATCGATGTCAACCCAAAAGAAGAAAATGATTAGATGACAGATTTTACTAAAATATTAGATAAGGCTAAAGAACTTGAAGCAAAGATGAAAGAAAGTCAGGAAAATATAAAAAAGATTAGGGTAGAAGGTATATCAGGAGCCAATTCAGTAAAAGTTATTTTGGATGGAGAGGGCGTAATGCAAAAAATAGAAATCTCAGATGAAACATTAAAAGAAAATAAATCTGTTTTAGAAGATTTAATTACTGCTGCTCACAATAATGCAAAATCAAAATTGAGAGAAAAAACTAACGAAGAAATTTCTAAAACAGCTGGAGGATTTGGAATTCCTGGCTTTAAATGGCCATTATAATAAATGCAAAATACAAGTGAAATTGACGTGCTAATAAAATTAATTTCAAAGTTGCCAGGTTTAGGACCAAAATCAGCTAAAAGAATTGTTTTAAAGTTAATAAATAATCGTGATGAGTTGGTAAAACCTTTAACCAAATCACTCGTAGATGTATATAAAAACATCTCTAGGTGTAAAATTTGTGGGATTTTAAAGGCTACTTCGATTGAGTGTAATTATGATCTTTGTAAAATTGAAAAAGAAAAATATGCAAGAATCTGTGTAGTCGAAAATATTTCTGACCAATGGAGCATAGAAAGTTCAAATATATATAAAGGTTATTTTCACGTTCTAGGAGGAACCATTTCCTCTATTGGACAAAACAAAGAGGATTTATTGATTAATTCTTTAGTGGAAAGGGTTAAGAAAAACAAAATTGAAGAAGTAATTTTAGCTACGAGTGCTACTGTAGAAGGCCAAACTACAGCTTTTTACGTCCAAAATAGTCTTAAAGAAACAAAAACTAAAGTTACAAGATTAGCACAAGGTTTACCTGTTGGTGGTGAAATAGAAACTCTTGATGATGGAACATTATTCTCTGCTTTCAAAAACAGATCTGAAATTAATTCAAGCTAGATTTTTTTTCTATTCTGTTTAAATGCAGAAGAGGCTCTGTATAACCTGATGGCTGATCTTTTCCTTTAAATATCAAGTCGCAAGCTGTTTTAAATGCTAAAGAATTTTCAAAATTATCTGACATCCTTACATAGTTCCTATCATTCTCATTTTGTTTATCTACAACTTTTGCCATGGCTTTCATGATTTCCATAACTTGAATTTTTGTTGTGATCCCGTGATGTATCCAATTAGTAATATGTTGTGAAGATATTCTTAAGGTGGCTCTATCTTCCATAAGTCCAATATTATTTATGTCAGGGACTTTTGAACAACCCACTCCTTGGTCAATCCACCTCACAACATAACCTAGTAGCGTTTGTGCTGAGTTAGTAATTTCCTTATTGATTTCATCAACTGACCAATTAGGTCTATCAGCCACAGGAATCGTCAATAGATCATCTAATTTAGATTGTTCTCTTTTCATAATCTTTTTTTGTTCATCAAAAATATTTATTTGATGGTAGTGAAGAGCATGTAATGATGCTGCAGTCGGGGAAGGAACCCAGGCACAATTTGCACCAGCTTTTAAATGACTGATTTTTTCATCTAACATTTCCTTCATTTTATCTGGCATTGCCCACATACCTTTACCTATTTGTGCCTTACCTGAAAAACCACATTTAAGACCAATATCAACATTATTATTTTCATAAGCAGAAATCCATTTGGATGATTTCATATCCCCCTTTTTAATCATTGGACCAGCTTCCATGGAGGTATGCATCTCATCACCAGTTCTATCTAAAAATCCAGTATTTATAAAAAAAACTCTATTTTTCAAAGTTCTTATACACTCCTTTAAATTTGCAGAAGTTCTTCTTTCTTCATCCATAATACCTATTTTGCAAGTGTATTTTGGTAAGCCAAGTAATTCCTCGACTTTCGAAAAAATTGAGTCGGTAAATGCTGTTTCATCTGGTCCATGCATTTTTGGTTTAACAATATAGATTGATCCAGTTCTTGAATTTTTCTTTTTCTTAAAATCGTGTAACGCAGCAGTGGTTGTTATAAAAGCATCCATTATTCCTTCTGGCACTTCGCTACCATCATTTAGAATTATTGATGAATTGGTCATTAAGTGACCAACATTTCTTATTAAAAGCAAACTTCTTCCATGTAATTTAAGACCTTTTCCCTCTTTAGAAATGTAGCTTCTGTCAGGATTAAGTTTTCTCTCTAATTTTTTTCCATTTTTTTCAAATTGTACTTTTAGATCTCCCCTCATTAGACCTAGCCAGTTTCTGTAACATGCTACTTTGTCTTCAGCATCAACCGCCGCAACACTATCTTCATTGTCACAAATAGTCGAAACAGCAGACTCTGCTATTACATCACTTATTCCAGCTATATCATGAGCAGCACTGAAAGCTTTTGGATTAATTATAATTTCAAAATGTAAGTTATTATTTTTTATAATTATTGCTGATGGCTTATTTACATCACCTCTGTGACCTACAAATTTATTTTCATCTTTAAGTTTATACTCTTTATCTTCTTTTACAATTATAAGATTTTTGTCTTTTATTTTGAGTGCAGATATATTTTTCCAACTAGTCCCATCAATTGGAATATATTTATCAAAAAACTCTCTGACATATTTTATTACTTCTTGTCCTCTATTTGGGTCATATCTTTCACTCCCCCCTTCTTCTGACTCAATAATATTTGTACCATACAAACTATCATATAAACTTACCCATCTAGCATTAGCTGCATTGAGAGTGTATCTAGCATTCATTATTGGAACGACAAGTTGAGGTCCGGCAATTTGAGTAATTTCATCATCTACATTTTTAGTCTCTATTTTAAAATCTGATCCCTCTTCCTTTAAATAACCGATTTCGCTTAAAAACTTTTTATATTGCTCAATTTCGATTTTATTTCCTTTATTTTTTATATGCCAATCATCTATTTTTTTTTGTAAATTTTCTCTAATTTGGATCAGTTCTTTATTTTTAGGTGCCAAATCATGTACAGCATTATCAAAACCCTCCCAAAATTTTTCAGAAGAAATATCTAAATCTTTTAGTAATTCCTTATTTACAAATGACAGCAATTCATCTGAAATTTTTAAATTTTTAACATTTTGATAATTTTTAGACATAAATAATTACTAAAACCCCCATAAAACTAAGTCAAATAATTAATAGCAGCATTGACATTTTGTTGTCAATTTCCATAGTTAATATCATAGAATATGAAAAATTATCTTAACTTTGAAAGTGATATAAAGAATTTAGAAGATGAATTAGACAAACTAAAAGATCCATATAATCAAAGTGGACTTTCAGAAGTAGATACACAAAAAATTTCTCAAATACAAAATGAGCTAGATGAAAAATTAAAAATGGTATATGCAAACTTAGACCCTTGGCAAATTACAATGGTAGCAAGGCATGAGGATAGGCCGAAGTCAAAATTTTTTATAGACAATTTGTTTGAAGATTTCATTCCTTTATCAGGGGATCGTTTTTATGGCGAAGATCTTTCAGTGCTATGTGGGTTTGCAAAGTTTAATGGTCTATCAGTTTTAGTTATTGGACAAGAAAAAGGAGAGGATTTAGACTCAAGGATCAAAAGAAATTTTGGTATGATGAGGCCAGAAGGTTACAGAAAGACTATTCGACTAATGCAACTAGCTGATAAATTTAATATACCAATCATATCATTTATTGATACTCCGGGTGCTTATCCCGGTGTGGGTGCGGAAGAAAGAGGTCAGGCAGAGGCCATCGCAAAATCAATAGAATGTTGTATGAAATTAAAAGTTCCAACGATTGCAATTGTTATTGGCGAAGGTGGATCTGGAGGAGCAATCGCTCTTGCATCATCTAATAAAGTTTTGATGTTAGAAAATGCGATTTATTCAGTTATTTCTCCTGAGGGATGTGCAACAATCTTATGGCGAGATCCAAAAAAAATGCTTGATGCCGCTAAAGCAATGAAGCTTTCGGCTAAAGATTTACTAGAGCTTGAGATAATAGATGAAATTATACCAGAGCCATCCGGTGGTGCGCATAGAGATAAAGATTTGATACTTGAAAATGTTAGAAATATTTTAAATCAAAATTTAGAAAATTTTAAACAAATGTCCCCAGAGGAAATATTTAATGGAAGAAAGAATAAATTTTTAAGAATAGGTAGAAGTAAAGGATTTATGAGTAATTTAAATGAGTTAAGTTCACTAAATTCGGATAAAAGTAATTTTAATCACGTTTTTAAATCTAAAAAAATATTTGTTGCAGGTGTTGGGCTTACAATTTTTGTTATAGGATTAATTCTTTTCTTTTTATAAAGCTCCACAACAATGTTTAAATTTTTTTCCAGTAGCCTCACATTTTTCATTTCTTGAAATTTTTCTGTCATTATTTAAGGCCAATAAGCATTTGGGGTTATCAGATTTTATTTTAGTTTCTTGTGAATTTTTTGTTTGTGATTGAACCAAGGTAAGATTCATTAATATTGTTGTTAAATCAAGTTTCAATCTATTTAATAAACTTTCAAACAAGTGAAATGCTTCTTTTTTATATTCCACTAAAGGATCTCTTTGACCGTAAGATCTTAACCCGATAACTTGTCTAAGTTGTTCTAAATACTGAATGTGGGATTTCCAATTTATATCAATAGTTTGTAAAAAAATTCTTTTTTCTATATCTTGTGATTGATCTTTACCTAACAATTTAATTCTTTCCTC
Organism: uncultured Pelagibacteraceae bacterium; assembly: GCA_902597695.1. The sequence continues at coordinate 23,394 of CACJYH010000003.1, forward strand.
CCTGGAGTCTTGAAATTTTTTATTTAATGACTCCCTTAACTCTTTATCACTACAATTTGTAAGTTCCTCTAGGTATGAATATATAAAATTCTTTCCTAAAATTGATTTAAGTTTATTTTCAAAATCAGTGCTTTTAGGATTAGATTTTTTCTTTATTTTAAGTCTAATAATATCATCAATTATTTCGTTTAAAAAACTATTAGAATAATCAAAAATTGTGTCACTATTCATAGCATCTTCTCTTTGACTAAAGATTACATTTCTTTGGTCATTTAAAACGTTATCGAATTTAATTAATGTTTTTCTTATGTCAAAATTTCGAGCTTCTACCTTTTGCTGAGCTCTCTCTAAAGCTTTATTTATCCAAGGATGATCAATACTTTCTCCATCTTTAAGACCAAGTTTTTGTAATATGTTATTCATTGAGTCTGATCCAAAAATTCTCATTAAATCATCTTCAAGACTTACATAAAAGATTGAATTTCCTTCATCACCTTGACGTCCTGATCTACCTCTTGCTTGATTGTCAACTCTTCGAGACTCCATTCTCTCAGTTCCAATTACAAATAATCCACCAAGAGATTTAATTTTTTCTTTATTCAACTTTAATTCCTCATCTGGAATTGAGCCTTTTTTTCCACCAAGCTGAATGTCCACTCCTCTACCAGAAATACTGGTAGTTATAATTACAGAATTTTCTTTGCCAGCGTTTGCGATTATTTCAGCTTCATTTTCATGATTTTTAGCATTAAGTACTTCATGTTTTATATTCTCTTTGTTTAATAGATTTGAATATATTTCAGATTTATTAATACTAGAGGTAAACACCAATAAAGGTTGACCTTTTTGATGGCACTCCTTTATCTTTCTAATGATAGCATCATTTTTTTCAGTCTCTGTTCTAAATATTTGGTCATTAAAATCATTTCTTATCATTTTTTTATTGGTTGGAATGACAACTACTGGAAGATTATATATTTCATAAAATTCTTGAGATTCTGTTACTGCTGTTCCAGTACAACCAGAAATCTTATCATATAGTTTAAAATAATTTTGATAAGTAATTGAAGCTAAAGTTTGATTTTCAACTTTTATGGGAATTCTTTCTTTTGCTTCTAAGGCTTGATGAAGCCCATCACCAAATCTTCTTCCTTCAAGAATTCTACCGGTTAATTCATCTATAATTTTCAACTCATCATCTTGAATGATGTAATCTTTACCTTTTTGAAATAAATGATTTGCTCGTAAAGCTTGATTTACATGGTGAACCAAACTCAAGTTTTCAGGATCATAAAAGTTATTATTTTTTAAAATTCCTGCATTTGAAAAAATTTTTTCAATATTGTTTATTCCATCATTGGTTAAAAGTACATTTTTGTCCTTTTCATCAACCTCATAGTCTTTTTCTTTTAAAAATCTGATTAATTTATCTATAGCCAAATATTGGGTTGTTCTATCCTCTGCTGCTCCAGAAATAATCAGTGGTGTTCTGGCCTCATCAATTAAACAGGAGTCTATTTCATCAACTATAGCAAAAAAGTGTTCCCTTTGTACCATTTCATCTTTTGAAAATTTCATATTATCTCGTAAATAATCGAAACCTAATTCACTATTAGTTGCATAAGTAATGTCACAATTATAGTTTTGCTTTCTTTGAGTGTCGTCTTGATCATTGTTTATGTAACCAGATGTTAATCCTAAAAAGTTATAAATCTCACCCATTTCTTGAGAATCTCTTTTAGCGAGGTAATCATTCACAGTTACGATGTGAACCCCTTTTTCATGAAGAGCATTAAGATATGCAGCAAGAGTAATAGTAAGCGTTTTTCCTTCACCAGTTTTCATTTCAGCAATTTTAGACTCTTGTAGAACTATTCCGCCTATTAATTGTACATCGAAATGTCTTTCTCCTCTTTTTCTTCTTGAGGCTTCCCTGACTAATGCAAAAGCCTCAGGCAATATCTGCTTAATTTTTTCTCCTTTTTTAATTTTTTCTTTGAATTCGATAGTTTTTTTTGGAAAGTCCTCGTCTTTTAAATTTTTGATTTCTTCCTCTAATGAATTAATTTTGTTTACAATTTTAGCAATTCTATCAAGTTCTCTTTGATTATTGGATTTAATTAGTTTTGAGAAAAAGTTAAGTGGATTTAGCATCAGTTTTTGATTTATTATTTACATATAACCATTTATATAATCATTAAATAATTATTTTAAATAGAATGGGTATTAATTTAACAAATTTTCTATCATCTAAATCAAAAAGCAAGAGATTAAACGAATTTCAAGATCTTGATCATATTGATGGTGTAGCGATTTCTACGATTTGTGCTGACTTATATAATAGTTCTCGAGATGATTTAGTCATGTTTTATTTTAGAGATGGAGTTAACTATGCGTCTGTTTATACCCAATCCAAAATAATTTCTGAAAATATAAAATGGAATTTAAATCAAAAAGCTAAAAAAATTTTTTCATTAATAGTGAACACAAGAAATGCTAATTGTTTCACTGGAAAACAAGGTTATAAAAGTCTCGAAAAAATTGCAGAAATAATTTCGCAAGGATTGACTCAAAAACAGAAAGAGGACGAAAATTATCCTAAAAAAATTAAACCAAAGGAAATTATTTTTGGATGTACAGGAACTATTGGTGAGATTTTTCCTGAGGAAAAAATAATCAATAAAATCCCTGAACTAATTGAGAAAATAAAATATACACAAAATAAGTATATCTGGATGAAGTCTGCATTAGGAATAATGACTACCGACACTCAGCCTAAAATGGCAATGGAAGAATGTTCAATTGGTGGAAGTGATATAAAGATATTTGGGGTTGCTAAAGGTTCAGGCATGATACAACCTGATATGGCCACAACCTTAGCATATATTTTTACCGACGCAGATTTACCAAATGATGTACTTAAAAAACTTTTAAAGAAAAATATTTCTAATACTTTTAACGCTATCAGCTGTGATAGTGATACTAGCACTAATGATATGGTTTCAATTTTTTCAACAGGTAAATCAAAACATCCTAAAATTAAAAATGCTAATGATGAAAAAATTAAAAACTTTGATTCTGCTTTAAATAAGGTTTTATTAAATTTATCTAAAAGAGTTGTAGCTGATGGTGAGGGTGCTTCAAAATTTATAACTGTTAATATTCAGGGGTGCAAAAATGAAGATGATGCAAAAAAAATAGCTTTCTCAATTGCAAATTCACCTTTAGTAAAAACAGCTATCTCAGGCGAAGATGCCAATTGGGGAAGAGTGGTAATGGCAATAGGAAAAGCAGGTGTACAAATTAAACATGAGAAATTGTCTATTAAATTTGGCAAGATAAGTGTTGTTTCTAATGGAAAGCTGAATTCTAATTATAATGAGGATGAAGTATCCGAATATATGAAAAGTGATAGCATTGATATTAATGTTGATATCTCCTGTGGTTCCAAAAGTTTCAAAGTTTACACGATGGATTTGACAAAAAAATACATTGAGATTAATGGAGATTATCGAAGTTAGATTTTTTCTATTGTAATTTATAGAACTATTACTAAATAATTTTTATGATCAAATATAAGTTGATTTGCAAAAATTGTGATTTCTCGTTTGATAGCTGGTTTGCTTCATCTAAAGAGTACGAAAAACTCAAAAGTAAAAATTTTTTAAATTGCCATAAATGTGATTCTCAAAAAGTTGAAAAGACTTTAATGGCTCCTCAATTAATTAATAGAAGTAGCACAAACAATCTTGAAAAAAAGAACATGAAATTTAATGAGATAAAAAATAAGATTAAAGAGTATCAAAAATTTATCAAAAGTAATTTTAATTATGTGGGTGAAAATTTTGCCTACGAAGCAAGATCATTACACTATAACAAAAAAAATAAGAAAAAAGGTATTTATGGCACAGCTACAAAAAATGAAATTCAAGAACTCAAGGAAGAAGGAGTTGAAGCTGAAATCATACCATGGATTGAAGATAAGAGAAATTAAACTTTATTAAATTTTCCAATATAATTAATAGATTTATCTGAGCTTATCGACCATTTGTCGGTAATAATATTAAACTTCATTCCGTCTAGATTTTGTAATTGAAGATTATATTTTTTAGAAATTTTAATTAAGTCATTTGGATCTATAAATTTATCCCATTCGTGAGTCCCAATCGGTAGCCATCTTAAAATATACTCCGCACCTATTATTGCAAATAGATAAGATTTTAAAGTTTTGTTTATTGTTGCAACAAACATTATACCCTCTTTTTTTAATAGTGATGAACATGATTTTAAAAAAATATCAACGTCTTCAACATGTTCAATAATTTCCATGTTCAAAATTACGTCAAATTTTCTATCTATTTTTAAATTTTCTGGTGAGGCAGTTAGATAATTAATTTTTAAATTATTCTTTTTTGCATGAAGTTTTGCAACTTGTATATTTTTTTCTGATGCATCTATGCCAGTTACTTCTGCTCCTAATCTGCTCATAGGTTCTGATAGTAAACCACCACCACACCCAATATCTAATAATCTAATTTTTTGTAATGGCTTATCTGAATTTTCAAGTTTAAAACTACTAATTATTTTTTCCTTTATATATGAAATTCTAATAGGATTAAATTTATGTAATGGTTTAAATTTACCAGTAGGATCCCACCATTCTTCTGCGATTCTAGAAAATTTCTCTATTTCTTTTTTATTTATTGTGCTAGTTTTCATTAGAAGATTAACAATATATTGAAGATGTATTTAATCAATAAATTTTAATTAAAAATATTTATCATGAAAATTGTAGTATTAAAATTTGGTGGAACATCAGTTGGTACAATCGAAAAGATTAAAAAAGTTGCTGATATTATCATTGAACATAAAAAGAAAAAAAACAAAGTAATAGTTGTTTCTTCAGCCATGAGTGGTGTGACAAATGATTTGATCAAAAAATCAAAACAGATTAGTAACAATTTCATCGACTCTGAATATGATGTTTTAGTATCATCAGGTGAGCAGTTCGCATGCTCCTTAATAGCTGGAAGATTAAACCACAAAGGTTTCAAATCAAGATCTTGGCTAGGTTGGCAAATACCGATTTTAACTAACGGTCCATTCACAAACTCAAGAATTCAAGAAGTGAATAGAAATAAATTATTAAGATTTCTTAAAGAAGGAGGGATTCCTATTATTACCGGCTTTCAAGGGGTAAATATGGACGAGAGAGTAACTACGATAGGTAGAGGAGGTTCAGATGCTAGTGCAATTATGATTGCAAAATCCTTTAAAGCACAAAGATGTATTATTTATACAGATGTAGAAGGTGTATACACCACAGATCCAAATAAATTAAAAAAAGCAAAAAAAATTAAAGTAATTTCTTATGAAGAAATGTTAGAAATGGCATCTTTGGGTGCTAAAGTTATGCAGCCTGTTTCAATTCAAGATGCAAGATTAAATAGAATTAATATTGAGGTAAAATCTTCATTTATAAAAAAACCTGGAACATTAATTACAAAAAGAACAAATTTAAATAATAATAAAATTGTTACAGGAATTTCTTCAACACATAATGATGCAAAAGTTACTTTAGTTGGTGTAAAAGATAGACCAGGTGTGGCAGCATCAATTTTTAAACCACTATCAATCAATTCTATTAACGTTGATATGGTAGTACAAAATATTTCACCAAATGGAAAAGAAACTGATTTAACTTTTACAATTAAAGCTGAAGATCTCAACAAAACAAAAAAGATAATTCAAGATAACAAAAGTATAAAATTTAAAAAAGTTTTATTCCAAAAAGGGGTTTCTAAAATATCAATAATTGGTGTTGGAATGATCACAACTCCTGGTGTTACTTTTAGAATGTTTCAAGCCTTAGCAAATAAAAAAATTAACATCCAAGTTATATCAACATCTGAAATCAAAATTTCTGTTTTGATTAATAAAAAAGATGCTAAAAAAGCCTTAGTTACATTGCATAAAGAATTCAAACTACAAGAATAAAAAAATGAGCATTAGACCTTTTAGAGATATTAAAAGACGAAAGACTAAAACTATAAATGTAGGCAATGTTAAAGTTGGAGGTGAAAATCCTATAACTGTACAATCAATGACTAATACGTTAACATCAGATGTTAAGAGTACAATTAAACAAATTGAGGAAATACAATCTGAAGGAGCTGACATTGTTAGAGTTTCTTGTCCTGATGAGTCGTCATCTAAAGCACTTAAAGAAATTACAAAACACGTTAATATTCCAATAGTTGCTGATATACATTTCCATTACAAGAGAGCAATTGAAGCTGCAGAAAATGGAGCAAGTTGTTTAAGAATAAATCCTGGAAATATTGGAGATAAAAAAAAAATTATTGAAATAATTAAATCTGCTAAAAATAATAATTGTTCGATCAGAGTGGGCGTTAATGCTGGTTCATTAGAAAAAGATATATTAGAAAAATTTAAAGAACCTTGTCCAGAAGCACTGGTAGAAAGCGCAATAAGAAATATTGAAATTTTAGAAGATATGGATTTTTCAAATTTAAAAGTAAGTGTTAAATCCTCTGATGTTTTTTTATCAGTAGAAGCATATCGTCAGCTTTCAAAAAAAATAGATTATCCACTTCACTTAGGAATCACTGAAGCTGGTAGTTTTATATCAGGGAGTATTAAATCCTCAATTGGTTTAGGAATTCTTCTTAAAGAGGGCATTGGAGACACCATAAGAATATCTCTCTCTGATGACCCCGTTAAAGAGGTTACGATTGGAAATGAGATACTTAAATCCTTAAATTTGAGAAATAGAGGCGTAAAGATTATTTCCTGTCCATCTTGTGCAAGGCAAGGTTTTCAAGTAATCGATACAGTAAGGGTTTTAGAGGAAAAATTATCACACATAAAAACTCCGATTACACTCTCAATTATTGGATGTGTTGTAAATGGCCCAGGTGAAGCTGCGATGACGGATGTCGGAATTACAGGGGGTCAAAAAGGAAGTAATATGCTTTACCTCTCTGGAGTTCAAAGTGAAAAAGTGATGACTGAGGATATGATTACTAAAGTGATTCAAGAAGTTGAAAAGAAAGCCTCTGAATTTGAGAATAATAAGAAATGATACGAGAAAAAACTATTGAGGAATTAATTTCTCGACACTCTTCACTAGAAAAAGATTTAGCATCAGGAAATGTAGACAAGAAATTGTTTGCAGAAAAATCAAAAGAATATTCTGACTTAAATGAAATTGTTAATAGCGCAAAGAAATATGCTTCATATAAAAATGATAAAATTGAACTAGAGAAAATTCTAAATGATAAAAATTCTGATGAGGAGTTAATGAAGATGGCTTATACTGAATTAAGTGAACTTAACTCACAATTTGAGAAAAATGAAAAGAAATTAAAATTATTTTTACTACCAAAAGATGAGGCTGATAAAAAAAATGCCATTATAGAGATAAGAGCTGGAACTGGCGGTTTAGAAGCAAGTTTGTTTGCAGGCGATCTGTTCAAAATGTACGAAAAAGTTTGTAATAAAAAAAAATGGTCATTGGAGTTAATATCTATTTCGAGAAGTGATGCAGGGGGATTAAAAGAAGTGATAGCATCTATTAAAGGTAATAATATCTATTCAACTTTAAAATATGAAAGTGGTGTACATAGAGTTCAAAGAGTCCCGGATACAGAAACTCAAGGTAGAGTTCACACTTCAGCTGCAACTGTTGCTGTATTACCTGAAGCAGAAGAGGTTGATTTAAAAATAAATGAGACGGATTTAAGAATTGATGTTTTCAGAGCTGGTGGTCCTGGTGGTCAATCGGTTAACACAACTGATAGTGCAGTAAGAATAACTCATATACCATCTGGTTTGAGCGTTTCACAGCAAGATGAGAAATCTCAACATAAAAATAAGGCAAAAGGAATGAAAATATTGCGAGCAAGATTATATGAGTTAGAGAGAACCAGAATAGATCAAGAAAGATCGGCGGATAGAAAAAGTAAGATTGGCACCGGAGATAGATCTGAAAGAATTAGAACTTATAATTTTCCACAAGGAAGAGTCACAGATCATAGAATTAATCTAACTTTACATAAGTTAGAAGAATTTTTGGAGGGGGAAGCATTTGATGAAATAATTGAGTCTTTATCTTTAAAAGCACAAGAGGAAAGTTTGAGTAAACTTTAAATTATGGATATACAGAGTGCATTAAAAAAAGGACAATCAATTTTAATAGACAATAATATTATATCAGCAAAACTAGATAGTGAAATTTTAATGTCTCAAGCAATTAGAAAGAATAAAAAATTTATAATTTTAAATTTACATAAAGAAATAAAAAAAAGGGATCTTGCATACTTCAACAATTTAATTCAAGAAAGAGCTAGGAGGAAGCCGATAGCGCAAATCGTAAAAAAAAAAGATTTTTGGAAGTATGAATTTATTGTAAACAATAATGTATTAATACCAAGACCAGATACAGAAATTTTGATCGAACAAGCTCTTAAATTAGTAAAAAATAAAAATAGGCTGCAAATATTAGATATTGGAATTGGGTCTGGTTGCATTCTAATGTCAATTTTAAAAGAAAAGAAAAATTTCATTGGAACTGGCATTGATATAAGCAGTAAATCATTGAAAATAAGCAAGGTTAATGGTCAAAAATTGAGAATAAATAACAGATTGAGATTATTTAAATCAAATATTGACAATTTCAATACAGGCAAATATGATTTGATTGTATCTAATCCTCCTTACATTAAAAAAAGTATTTTAAAATGTTTGGAAAAAGATATTGGTTTTGAGCCTAAACAAGCATTAGACGGTGGGTTAGATGGTTTATCAGAAATCAGGAAAGTTATAAATAAATCGTCTGAACTGATAAAAAGAAGTGGTCATCTCATAATAGAAATAGGTTTTGATCAAAAAAACAAAGTAAAAAAAATATTACGTGATAAGGGGTTTTATATTAAAAAAACTGTTAAAGATTTATCAAATCATGATCGCTGCATAGTAAGTATTAAAACTTAATAAGATGGTTACATTTAGAAACAATAACGGACGAAGAAGCAATTTTCGAAGAAATGAAAGAAATTTTAAGTCCAATGGTGACAGAAACAAATTTAATAATAATTTTTCAACTTCTGAAAATTTTCAAAGAAAATCTCCAGGAAGAAATAATCACAATGCGCCTAAATTAATTGAAAAATATAATAACTTAGCTAGAGAAGCCTTATCAACTGGGGATAAAATTTTATCAGAAAATTACTTTCAACATGCAGATCATTTTACGAGAATATTAAATGAGAAAGAATTTCAAAGAAAAATGAGTTTTAAAAATAAGAATTTAGACGAAACCACCGACACGAATGAAAATAGAGAAAATAAAGAAAACTCTATTTCAAATGAAAAAGATGGTGCTGAAGATAAACATTCAGAAATTAATTAATTTAGACCAATTATTTTTTCAGACTTTAATACGTCCAATTTAATTCTTTTTGTCTCAAAAATTTTTCTCTCATTACCCTTTAAGATCTTTCCTGATGGTAGTTTTAGTGTTTGAGAATTTATTCTTTTTCCATTGACGATCACCTCGTAGTGTAGGTGAGGTCCTGTTGATTTTCCAGTTGACCCTACAAAACCTATAGTTTGTCCCTGTTTTACTCTTGTTCCTTTTCTAATGCCTTTTGCAAATTTTGACATATGTGCATAAACAGTTTGATAAGTAGAATTATGTTTTATCACTACACAATTACCACCTCCTCCACACCACCCTGCTTTTTTTATTACGCCATTACCAGATGCCATAATAGGAGTTCCCATTGGTGCAGCAAAGTCTGTTCCTCTATGCATTTTATTGAAACCATCAATTGGATGTTTTCTCATTCCAAAAGACGAGGAAAGCCTCGCACCATTAATTGGTGTTTTCATTAAAGCTTTCTGGACACTTTTTCCACTCTTATCATAATGTCCCTCACTATTTTTTAAGTCAAAGTAATATAAAGAGTTATCTTCACCACTTAGTTTAAGATTTGCATAAAGGATATTTCCTGTTTCAATAATTTTTTTTTTATCATCTAAAAAAACTTCGTACATTATTTGAAAACTATCTTGTTTTCTTATATCTCTCTGAAAGTCAACTTGAAAACCATAGATTCTAGCAAACTCAATAATTATACTAGCTGGAATTTTTTGACTTGCTGCTGATTTGTAAAGACTTTCCAAAATAATACTCTCATCATAAATTATAGTTTTGTTAAGTTTAGTGACTAAAATTTTTTGATCAAACTTATCTGTTTCATTCTTTCTTGTAAGATAAATCTTTTCCGTATTTGAAACTTGAAATATAAATTCTTTAACAACAGAGCTTGTTTGATCTATTACAAAACTAAACTTTTGATTAACAATTAGTTTATCTAAATTTATTTTTTTACTTAACTCTTTTTTGATTTGGTCTATTTCTGACTTTTCTACTAAATATTGTTCAAGTATTCCATTGAATGTTTCACCCACATTAATTTCATGTTCAATTTTTTTAAATCTTGGTTCTAAGTTGTCTAATATTTGATTAAATGATTTCTTAAAGTAGACATTATCCAACAAATTCGAGTAGTTATTAAAAATCTTTTTTTTATTGTAATTATAATAAGATGTGAATGTTATCGATATGAGAATAAGTAAGCCTAATCCAAATATCTCAAGGTTTTTTTTTATATTAAGTTTAATTTTTTTAAACATCTCAAATTATAGAAGGTATAATTAATAGTTTAGGAATTGATAAATATCAAAAAAATCCATTAAAATAAGGTGTTTTTAACGATTTTTTTATTCTTAAAAGCTTGATTTCCTTTAATTTTAGCCTATAAGCATCGAACTTCTCTATAAAAATTATTGTAAAACAATAAAATAAATGAGGATTATTGAGCCTTTTTGACTCAATTAGCTATGTAAAACGTAAAAATTTAAGAAGAGAAGTGTGGACGGTTAAGGTTACCAAAATTTGTCGTACACACTTCAACATTATATAAATTTTATTCTTAGAATTTATATAGAAGCTAGTGTGCGCCGTTTTTAAACTTGAGAGTTTGATCATGGCTCAGAACGTACGCTGGCGGCACGCCTAACACATGCAAGTCGAACGAAGTAGCAATACTTAGTGGCAGACGGGTGAGTAACATGTGGGTATCTGCCCTTTGGCCTGGAATAACACGAGGAAACTTGTGCTAATACCGGATAAGTCTTTACGGAGAAAGCTTTATGCACCATTGGATGAGCCCGCACTTGATTAGTTTGTTGGTGGGGTAATGGCCTACCAAGACTGTGATCAATAGCTGATTTGAGAGGATGATCAGCCACATTGGGACTGAGACACGGCCCAAACTCCTACGGGAGGCAGCAGTGGGGAATCTTGCACAATGGAGGAAACTCTGATGCAGCGATGCCGCGTGAGTGAAGAAGGCCCTTGGGTTGTAAAGCTCTTTCGTCGGGGAAGAAAATGACTGTACCCGAATAAGAAGGTCCGGCTAACTTCGTGCCAGCAGCCGCGGTAATACGAAGGGACCTAGCGTAGTTCGGAATTACTGGGCTTAAAGAGTTCGTAGGTGGTTGAAAAAGTTGGTGGTGAAATCCCAGAGCTTAACTCTGGAACTGCCATCAAAACTTTTCAGCTAGAGTTTGATAGAGGAAAGCAGAATTTCTAGTGTAGAGGTGAAATTCGTAGATATTAGAAAGAATACCAATTGCGAAGGCAGCTTTCTGGATCATTACTGACACTGAGGAACGAAAGCATGGGTAGCGAAGAGGATTAGATACCCTCGTAGTCCATGCCGTAAACGATGTGTGTTAGACGTTGGAAATTTATTTTCAGTGTCGCAGCGAAAGCGATAAACACACCGCCTGGGGAGTACGACCGCAAGGTTAAAACTCAAATGAATTGACGGGGACCCGCACAAGTAGTGGAGCATGTGGTTTAATTCGAAGATACGCGCAGAACCTTACCAACACTTGACATGTTCGTCGCGACTTTAAGAGATTAAAGTTTTCGGTTCGGCCGGACGAAACACAGGTGCTGCATGGCTGTCGTCAGCTCGTGTCGTGAGATGTTGGGTTAAGTCCCGCAACGAGCGCAACCCTCACTTTTAGTTGCCATCATTAAGTTGGGCACTCTGAAAGAACTGCCAGTGATAAGCTGGAGGAAGGTGGGGATGACGTCAAGTCCTCATGGCCCTTACGTGTTGGGCTACACACGTGCTACAATGGTATCTACAACAGGAAGCGAAACAGCGATGTTAAGCAAATCCTTAAAAGATACCTCAGTTCGGATTGCACTCTGCAACTCGAGTGCATGAAGCTGGAATTACTAGTAATCGTGGATCAGCGTGCCACGGTGAATGCGTTCCCGGGTCTTGTACACACCGCCCGTCACACCATGGGAGTTGGTTCTACCTTAAGGCAAGGTTTAATACCCTTGACCACGGTATAGTCAGCGACTGGGGTGAAGTCGTAACAAGGTAGCCGTAGGGGAACCTGCGGCTGGATTACCTCCTTTCTAAGGATGAATAAAATTAAAATTTTATTCTAAATAATATACATAGGCTAATGTTGACCGTCCTCATTTCTCTTCTTGAATTAGTGTTTCTCTTGCATGGGGGCCGGTAGCTCAGTTGGTTAGAGCACACCCTTGATAAGGGTGGGGTCGAAAGTTCGAGTCTTTCTCGGCCCACCAATTTAAGATTAAGGGGGATTAGCTCAGCTGGGAGAGCGCCTGATTTGCATTCAGGAGGTCAGCGGTTCGATCCCGCTATCCTCCACCAAACACTTAGTTATAAAAAATTGTAAATAAAATAATTAATATCAATATCTATATCCGAACATTAGAAATGTTATTAGCTAATGTTCAAAATAAAAATTTGATTCAACACAGAATTTTTTTCTGTGCATAAATCAAGCGTTTAAGGGCGTGTGGCGGATGCCTTGGCACTGAAAGCCGAAGAAGGACGTGATATACTGCGATAAGTTTCGGGGAGCTGTATGTAAGTTTTGATCCGAAAATTTCCGAATGGGGAAACCCACCACTTTTTGTGGTACTTTAAACTGAATACATAAGTTTAAAGAGATAACCTGGAGAACTGAAACATCTAAGTAACCAGAGGAAAAGAAATCAATTGAGATTCCGTTAGTAGTGGCGAGCGAAACCGGATTAGGCCAGCAGTTTTGATAAAAAAATTTGAATAGTTTGGAAAAGCTAACCACAGAGGGTGATAGTCCCGTAAAAGTAATGTTTATTAAAATTCATGAGTAAAGCGGGACACGTGAAATCCTGCTCGAATATAGGGGGACCACCCTCTAAGCCTAAATACTCTTCAGTGACCGATAGTGAACTAGTACCGTGAGGGAAAGGTGAAAAGAACCCCTATTAGGGGAGTGAAATAGAACCTGAAACTGCATGCCTACAATCAGTCGAAGCTCTTTTTAGAGTGACGGCGTACCTTTTGTATAATGGGTCAGTGACTTAATTTATTTAGCAAGCTTAAGCCATCTAGGTGTAGGCGTAGCGAAAGCAAGTCTTAATAGGGCGAATAGTTAAATGAATTAGACCCGAAAACGAATGAGCTTACCATGAGCAGGTTGAAAGCAAGGTAACACTTGCCGGAGGACCGAACCAGTTGACGTTGAAAAGTCTTTGGATGACTTGTGGTAAGGGGTGAAAGGCCAACCAAATTCGTAGATAGCTGGTTTTCCGCGAAAACTATTTAGGTAGTGCGTTGAGTAAATAAATGTTTAGAGGTAGAGCACTAAATGGGCTAGGGGGAAGAGATTCTTACCAAACCTAATAAAACTCCGAATGCTAAACATTGTTCCTCAGCAGACAGACTGTGGGTGCTAAGGTCCATGGTCGAGAGGGAAAGAGCCCAGACCACCAGATAAGGTCCCAAAATTATGATTAAGTGTGAAAGGATGTGGAAATTCCTTAACAGCCGGGAGGTTGGCTTAGAAGCAGCCATCCTTTAAAGATAGCGTAACAGCTCACCGGTCTAATAGAGTTTCTGCGCCGAAGATGTAACGGGGCTAAAATCATATACCGAATCTGTGGATTTATAATTTTTTCGAAAATTGTAACTGGTAGCGGAACGTTCTGTAAGCCTGCGAAGGGATACCTGTGAAGGATCCTGGAGGTATCAGAAGTGCGAATGCTGACATAAGTAACGATAAAAGAAGTGAAAAACTTCTTCGCCGAAAATCCAAGGGTTTCTGCGCAAGGTTAATCCGCGCAGAGTTAGTCGGCACCTAAGGCGAGGGCGAAAGCCGTAGTCGATGGAAATAAGGTTAATATTCCTTAACCAGATGGTAGTGACGAATCTTGTAAGTTGTGAGTTCTTAATGGATTGAACTTGCCGCGAAAAGGTTCCAAGAAATAGCTCCATCATTAGACCGTACCCTAAACCGACACAGGTGGATTAATAGAGTATATTTAGGCGCTTGAGAGAATGATGTTGAAGGAACTCGGCAAAATGCTTCCGTAACTTCGGAATAAGGAAGACCTTTTTGTAGGCAACTATTGAAAGGTGGCACAAGCCAGGGAGAAGCGACTGTTTATCAAAAACACAGGGCTCTGCTAACACGTAAGTGGATGTATAGGGTCTGACGCCTGCCCGGTGCTGGAAGGTTAATGCGATGGGTGCAAGCTCATTTCTGAAGCCCCAGTAAACGGCGGCCGTAACTATAACGGTCCTAAGGTAGCGAAATTCCTTGTCGGGTAAGTTCCGACCTGCATGAATGGCGTAACGATTTCTCCGCTGTCTCCAACATCAACTCAGTGAAATTGAATTCTCCGTGAAGATGCGGAGTTCGCGTAGTTAGACGGAAAGACCCCGTGCACCTTTACTGCAACTTTACATTGGTGTTAGGAAAAACATATTTAGCATAGGAGGGAGACATTGAAGCAAAGGCGTCAGCTTTTGTGGAGTCACCAGTGAAATACCTCTTTTGTTTTTCTTGATATCTAACTGATAGCCGTTATCCGGCATCAAGACATTGTATGGTGGGTAGTTTGACTGGGGCGGTCGCCTCCCAAATAGTAACGGAGGCGTGCGAAGGTAAGCTCAGAACGGTCAGAAATCGTTCGTAGAGTGCAATGGCATAAGCTTGCCTGACTGTGAGACTGACAAGTCGAGCAGAGACGAAAGTCGGTCATAGTGATCCGGTGGTTCTGAGTGGAAGGGCCATCGCTCAACGGATAAAAGGTACGCCGGGGATAACAGGCTGATACTGCCCAAGAGCTCATATCGACGGCAGTGTTTGGCACCTCGATGTCGGCTCATCACATCCTGGGGCTGGAGCAGGTCCCAAGGGTTTGGCTGTTCGCCAATTAAAGTGGTACGTGAGCTGGGTTCAGAACGTCGTGAGACAGTTCGGTCCCTATCTGCTATGCGTGTAGAAGAATTGAGAGGAGTTGACCCTAGTACGAGAGGACCGGGTTGAACATACCACTGGTGGACCGGTTGTAGCGCCAGCTGCAGTGCCGGGTAGCTAAGTATGGACGAGATAACTGCTGAAAGCATCTAAGCGGGAAACTCACCTCAAAACTAGTTCTTCCTATAGAGCCGTGGTAGACCACCACGTTGATAGGCTGGATGTGGAAGCGCAGTAATGCGTGCAGCTGACCAGTACTAATAGCTCAATTGGCTTGATTTATGCACTGAAAAAAATTTATATTTTAAATAAATAATTCAATAGTTTATTAATTATAGATTGATCGATATTAAACAATGGGACTATGTAAGACGTTTAAAACTAGTATGACAAACCTCATCTTTAAGTAACTTTTTAACGTCAAGACCATTTTCACATTCTTTAATTAATTTAAATACTTTATCAAGGTTTTCAAAATACCCATCAATGATTTCTGGAGTATGATTAGTACAAACATAAACTGTATTTCCTGCTAAATAACCATTCGATAACATTTCTTGAGTAATTAAAGTTTTGTATTCAAGTGAATTTTTACTATCGATATCAAATCCAGTTAAAGCAGGTAAACCTCTACAATGAATTTTTAAACCATGGTGATTGGCTAATTTTTTTGTACGATCTCTTATATCTTTACCAATTTTTGAAATTATTTGCCATGATTTTTCTTTTTCCATTATTTCGAGGGTTTTCAAAGCAGCAGTAGGACCAATTCTTTCAGTCCAAAATGTACTGCTTATGAAAGTTAATTGTGCCTCTTCCATAATTTCACGTTTGCCAATTACGGCAGTAATAGCATATCCATTTCCCATTGCTTTACCAAACATTGCCATATCTGGCTCAACAGAATATTTTTTATGTAGACCACCAAAAGTTTCACGGAAACCAGTTGTGCATTCATCAAAAATTAAAATAATATTGTGCTTTGTTGCTAAATTTCGAACTTTGTTTAAAAAATTATCTTTGGGTTCAGTACTTCTTTCAACTTCCATTTTAATTACCCCAATTTCATGATTATTTACCAAAGCCTCTAACTCGTCAAATCTATTATATTGAAATGGAAATACAGTATTTTGTAAATTTCTGGGGACACCCTTAGTTTTCAATCCAGCAAGCAAATGTTCGTCTAAAACTTTATTGTTACCCAAATTAGCAGAGAGATACCAATCATGCCAACCATGATAACCACATATTGCTACTTTATCACGACCAGATGCAGCTCTTGCTATACGAATTGCAATTGCATTTGCTTCACCACCACTTCGAGCAAATTTTACCATATCTGCCCATTTATGAAGTTCAACTAATTTTTCAGCGAGGTAGACTTCCTCAGGACAATTTAAAGTGCTCATGTTACCGGATTGGACTGTGCTTAAAACAGCTTCATCAACTTCTGGATTTCCATAACCAAGTATATTTGTGCCTATTCCCATTATGGACATATCAATATATTCTTTGCCATCTAAATCCCATACTTTACAACCCTTTGCTTTACTAAAATAAGTGGGCCATTGATTTGGCAAAAACATTTCAGGTCTTTTGGATAAAAGCATATTTCCTCCAGGTATAATTCTCTTGGCTCTTTTCCAAAGTTTATGACCTGTTTTCATAATTTCACCTTGATTTCTTTGAGCATTAGAATTTGCAGCAAATAACTCAGGTTGTTTATTGTATAAATGAAGCACCTCTTTCCAACTAAAATATATATTTTTTTTAAAACTTTCAAACACACGAGAAATTACATCAAAATCATCAGGATCATCTACTGTCCAACGTAATTTAGATAGATCTTGATTATAAGAATGGTTGATTTTTGAAAAAAAATCTGTTTCTTTAATATAAGAGGTGACATGTTCTCGATGTCTTGGATTGGTAGTTTCTTTTGCTGCTTTTTTCAAGGCAGAAAACCTAAATACTTCAACGTCAAGACCATCAGGGAAAGTTGGTGAAATTGTATTTGAGTAATAATCGACATTTGAGTCTTTAAAATTATGAATACATTCATCAACTAAAACTGGATCAACTAATGGACAGTCTCCTGTTATTCTAACCACAGCATCTGCCCTACTTTGCTCTGCTGCTTGCAAATACCTCTCAAGCACATCAGACTCACTACCTTGTATACAAGAAAAACCAAGTTTCTGAACATGTTTTACAAGGTTTGTATTTTTAATATCTTCTGAGGTTGCTAAAACAATTTGATCAAGTTTTTTTGATTTATTTAAACGTTTTAAAAGTATCTCGATCATTGGAATTCCATTAATTAACTTCATAACTTTATTGGGAAGTCTAATAGAACCTGTGCGAGCTTGTACAATAGCTACTATTTTCATAATTTGTACCAATTGGTAGGATCAATTAACATTTTATCATTAGAAACCATAAATGACCAATTTTTTGGGTCTACTTTGGACTTAGATTTTTCAATAATATCTTTTAATTGATAAACGTTATCAACGCCAACTATAATATGATCAACTTCAGGTAAAGATAATATGTATGATAAACATACTTCAATAGGATTAAGATTTTTTTTTTTTAATTCAAACGACCATTGATCCCAAATTTTTGACCATTTATTAAAATAAACAGGTATGGCTTCACGTGACATAAGAAGTAGCCCTTGAAGAAATACTGATCGAGTATGAATTTCAACTTGTTCAGAGTTCAGTTTTGACAACCAACCACTTTTCTCTAAACGTCTATCCACAATATTAAGAGGAGCTTGTACGATATCAATCCTCATAAGATTAAATATTCTCTCACATTCTGACGGATCATAAATAGATATACCTATTTTTTGTACCAATCCTTCTTTTTTAATTCTATCTAGGGAATTTATTAATTTTTTTCCATTAATATTCAAAAGATTTTCTGTTTTATGAATTAATAATCCGTAAAGTGAATTAATTCCTAAACGTTTAATTGAAGATTTTACATTTTCATCTACCCAGGTATCAACATCAATATTATCTTTAGGAAAATCAGGTAACTTTGAAATTACTTGGAATTCTTTAATACCAATATCTCCAATAACTTTTTCACAATCTCCATAGGAAATTGCTGTATCAATTAAATCAATATTTGAATTTTTTGCTAGTTCTAAAATTTTTCTTACCTCCTCTACTTTTACTTTTCCACCCTTATTTGAAATACCATAATTCAAACCAAACTGAACTGTGCCTAAAGATAATTTATTCATTTAATTTTTTTATTCATAAATATATGGTTTATTCATTTTCAATAAAACTTTGTAATAACTTAAAATATATTTATTTAAATTTTTTTAATGAAATTACAATTAATTTAATTTGCTAAATATTAATTTTATATAAAATTAACTTAAGAAATATTTTTATTTCCTTCAAGGTTATACTGAATAAATTACCAACTTTCGGTTTTCCAATTCTTTTTTTTGTAATAATTGGTATGTTTATAATTTTAAAACTTCTATCGGCAAATTTAAGCAAAAAATCTACCAAAAAATAATGGCCAACACCTAAAAAATATTTTTTTTTCAAAATTTGTGTCTTATAAACTTTAAATCCACTTAAAGGATCTTTAAATCCGTATAAATTATTTGAAAAAAAAGAAATTAATTTTTCTAAAAACCTATTTTTAGATTTTCGATTACAAATAATTATATCATAATCTATCTTGATTTTTAAAATTTTTTTTAGATCTGAAATTTGATGTTGACCATCACCATCAAACGTAATTAAAAAATGACAATTTTTTTTAAATTTATTTATTCCTATAAGTAAGTTTTTTTCATAGCCTAAGTTTATTTTATTTCTTTTATACTTAATATTATTTTTTAAAAGCCATCGTTCGGTATTATCTGTAGAACAATCATCCAATATACATAATGGTGCTAATTTATTAATCTTCTTTACAAACTTTTTTAAATTATTTAATTCATTATACGTAGGAATTAATATTAAAAACTTACTTTTTCTAATTTTATACATTCACCTTTTTTAATATTTTTTTTTGCTTTTTTATTTTTCAACCATGCAAATTTGTTAGCTGGCAAATGTTTCTTTAAAGCTGGTCGAAGTACAATAATATTATTTCCAAATTCTTGATGTTTTTTAATATCATTTACTGCATAAATAGATCTTTTTTGAACTAAAGAACTTTGCCTTTCATTTTTCTCTATTTTTTTTTTGCCATCACCAAGTGTTTTTTCTAAAATCCTTGTATCTTTTACCATAGATTTCCAAGTATTATAATTCATCGAAAAAGCATGATCTGGACCTTTTCTATTGTTGTCATCTGTAAAATGTTTTTCTATGACCCTAGCACCTAAAGCCACTGCTCCTAAAACAGTAACATGACCATGAGTGTGATCGCTTAAACCTAAAATAACTTTGTTCCCAAAAATTTTTTTGTAGGATTTAAGTACATTTAAATTTATAAAATTGTAATTTTCAGAGCTATTAGTGTAGTTTGTGTTACATTGCATTAAAACTATTTTTTTATTATTTTTAATAATAGTACTAATAGCTTGCTTAACTTCATTTAGCGTAGCTGCTCCTGTTGCAAGAATAACAGGAAGTTTTTTTCTGGATATTTTTTTTAAGATTTCTAGCCACGTTATATCTCCTGAACCAATTTTATATGCACAAATATATTTTTCTACCTGATCAACATAGTCAAGGTCATATGGTGAAGTCAGAAAATCAATTTTATTTTTTTTGCATTCTTTTTTTAATTCTTTTGTCCACCTAAAATTAATACTTGCATCTTTATAAACATCATAGACGCTTTTTTTCCATTTTGATTGATGTGTAATTTTACCAATTTTTTCAAAACCTTTTTTGCTGATAATTGTTTGTGCTTTAAAATGTTGAAATTTTGCACCATTTGCTCCAGCTTTTGCGCATAATCTAATAAGCTTTTTTGCTCGGCTAAGATCACCATCATGATTTGCAGCGATATCTGCAATAAAATAAACTGGTGAATTCTTTGATATATTTTTTTTTCCAATCTTAAATTTCATACTTAAAAATAATATTTTACCTCATTGTTAATTTCATTTTTAATTAATGGTAATTTGATTTTGAATTTTTTTTCAAATTTACTTACATCCATATACATATTATTTGATCTTTTAACTTTTAGCAATTGATTTACTTTTATGAGTTTGTAATTATCATTTATAACTCCTACTTTTTTTGCAAAATATAAAGCAAAATCACTTTTTAAAATTCTATCTTTTGAACCCAAGTTATAAATTCCATTATAAGAATATTTTTTTTTTATTATTATAGATGAGATAATTTTCAATATAGTTTTCACCCTTAAAGGATTAAAATTAACATCATAAAATAAATTAATTTTTTTCTTTTTCCTAAAATTTTTAAAAATCCAATCTGAATAAGTCTTATTATTTTGGGATTTACCAAAGAAATTTGTTCTAAAGACCAAACCATTATTTTTTAAAGTTTCTATTTCAGACATTCGTTTATGAATACAATAATTATTAATTAGATAAATTTTAGAAGTTTCCTTACTAGGTTTATTTTGTTTTCGGTTGTATAGCTGATCTGTAGAAAAATGAATGAAATTGAAACTTAATTTTTTTTTTTTTTTTAATTTAAAAATCTCTTTAACAATTTCAAAATTAATTTTTTTTGAGAGCAGTTTATCATTTTGACATTTTTCAATATTTGTATATCCAATACAATTTATTATTAGATTTGGATTAATGGAAAATATAAATTTGCTTAATTTTGTTTTAGATAAAAAATCTATTTTTCTCTTTTTTAAACCGGTGTGATATAATTTAATGTTATTAATTTTTTTAAGTTCTTTATATAGTTGGTTCCCCAGAATACCAGATGAACCTAAAACTAATAATTTAAACATTTGTTTATATTTTTAAAATGTATTTTTAATTAAAAAAAATTTAATTCTAAATATTGCCAATATTTTTTTTATTGGTTTCGATCCATTTCTTAAGCTCAGATTTTGTCATCCATTCTGAATTACTTTCACTACTATAAATAAATCCTTCAGGAACCTTTTTTCCTTTTTTTATTCTCAACTTATCTTTTCCCCAATCATTAATTTGTGGTAAAATCTTATAATAATCAGAATATTCATAAGTTGAATAGCTATCTTCTAGACTAATCATTTGTTCATGCAATTTCTCTCCGGGACGAATACCTATAATTTTATGTTTTGCTTTTGGAGCAATAACATTAGCAATATCAATAATTTTCATAGAAGGAATTTTTTTAACATAAATTTCACCACCCAACATATCTTTAAAAGCATGCCATACCAATTTAACTCCTTCATTAAGTGAAATCATAAAACGTGTCATCTTTTTATCTGTAATTGGTAATTCATTTTGACTTTTTTGTGATAAAAAAAAAGGTATAACTGAACCTCTTGAACCCATAACATTTCCATATCTTACCACTGAAAAACATGTACCACTACTCCTTGCATAAGTGGAGCTACTTGCGATAAAAAGTTTATCTGAAGCTAATTTGCTTGCACCGTATAGGTTTATGGGACTACATGCTTTATCTGTTGAAAGAGCAACAACTTTTTTTACATTTTGATCAATAGAGGCATCAATTACATTCATTGCTCCAATAACATTAGTTTTAACGCATTCAAAAGGATTGTATTCTGCTGTAGGCACAATTTTTGTTGCTGCTGCATGTACTACAAAATCAACACCTTGCAAAGCACGATATAGTCTATCTTTATCTCGAACATCGCCTATAAAAAAACGTATTCTTGGATCTTTCTGATACAGTTTTGCCATCTTCCATTGTTTCATTTCATCTCTAGAGAAAATTATCAGACGTTTAGGGTTGAATTTTTTTAGTGTAAGTGAAACAAACTTATAACCGAAAGAACCAGTACCACCTGTTATTAATATGGATGAGTTTTTAAACATTTTTTTTTTATTTAGTCATATCAAAACTAATGAAAAAATCATTAAATTTGAACTTAATTATTTTTTAAGCCTTTAGAGTTAAAAATTGTCTTTCTAATTTTTGATTTTTCCAGCTCTTTTATAGGTGTATAAAATCTATCACCTACTTTTATTTTTTTAATTATATTTTCTCCGTTTTTATTTAAAACCTTCTCTATCAGAAGCATATGCTTTGACTTAGTTGATACAACAATCCAGTCTTTATCATGTCTTGATACAATTCCAGACATATAAGGATGGTTTGAACTATCTCCTCCATGAAGATGAATTTTTTTTAAATATAGTTTTCCAAATTTTCCATTATCAAGAAAGGTAGATGCTCCCTTATATGGATCATCAAAGGCATTGATAAAATTATATAAATCATAAGATTCTAAATCCCAATTGATTAATCCATCAGTTTCAGTGTTTAATCTTGGATTATATCTGCCTAAGTAATTTACTTGATATTTTAAATTAAAAAAAGTTCCATTATTTATCTTTTTTAGGACTTTTGAGTAAAATTCAACGAACTTTTTGCATCTATAATTTTCAAAATCTTTTGGAATTTGACAATTTTTAGGATATAGGGATGACTGATTATCAATTATTGGTCCGGTATCAATTCCCTCGTCTATTAAATGAACAAGCTGATTATCTATTCTATCCTCTCTCATTATTTTCCAAGAAAAACCACCCCCTCCTGCATCTAATGGCAGTCTCGTTCCATGAAAGTTTATTAAATTATTCAAAAAAAAATTTTCAATCATATTTTTTTTGAATATATATCTTGCGCCAAGGCTTATAAAAATTGTATTTTCAATTTTTATATTTCTTAAAATAAATTTTTCAAATTTTTGATCTAGTTTATCAAATACTTTAAATTTAATTTTTTTGTCAATAAATTTTGATTGATTAGAGGATGTGATTATTATTGTTTTCAATTTAAGCGAATTGTTTATTTTGATATAATCTAGAAAATAATCACTCTGACCTAAAAAAACTACGTTTTTTAAATTTTCTATAAAAAATTGATTTTTTTTTATCATAATTTATTTTTTAATCAGACACATTTAATTAAAATTAATACATTGATCGGATATAATCAAATTAATATTCAATAAGTTTTGAGAAATTTATTATAGATTAAGATTAAATGAATATTTTTACCTCTGAATTTATTAACTATAATACTTTGTATGATAAGTTTTTTAAGGAAAGTTTTGATTGATATATTACGAGTGGTTTCAATTTAAAAATAATTTTAGTTTTTTAACAATATATTTAAATATATATGTTCGAATTATATATCTAAATTAAATTTTGCATATCTACTCTTCAAAAAGAAAAGTATTTATAACTAATTTGTTTTTCTTGATTAAACTTATTTTGATATACCTAATTAATTTAATAAAATATCAATTTATTTGTTTTTCTATCTTGAATTCATATATATATAAAATTATTAATGAAAAAAAAAAATTTAGTATATGTAGGTCTCTCAGCCGATATATTGCACGAAGGACACATTAATATTCTAAAGGTTGCAGATAAACTTGGTGTAGTTATAGTTGGTTTACTTACAGATCAAGCAATAGCAAGTTATAAGAAAATACCATATTTGTCTTATAGACAAAGAGAGATAGTCTTAAAAAATATTAAATTTGTAAATAAGGTTATTCCTCAAAAAACTCTTGATTACACATATAATTTAAATTTAATTAAACCTGACTTTGTAGTTCACGGCGATGACTGGAAATCAGGTGTTCAAAAAAAAACAAGAGCAAACGTAATTAAAGTATTAAAAAGATGGGGTGGAAAGTTGATTGAACCCTCTTATACAAAAAATATTTCTTCAACTTTGATAAAAAAAAGATTATTAGAAATTGTACCTACTGAAAATAGAGTTTCTAGATTAAAAAGATTAATTTACTCAAATGATATTGTTCGAATACTAGAGTCTCACAATTCTCTCACTGGATTAATTGTAGAAAATTTAAGTATTAAAAAAAATAAAAAAGAACTTGAGTTTGATGGAATGTGGTCTTCAAGTCTTACAGACTCGGCTACAAAAGGTAAGCCTGATAACTCGTCTGTAGACTTTTCTTCAAGAATTACTTCTTTAAACGAAATGATGGATGTTACTTCCAAACCACTTATATTTGACGCTGATAACGGAGGCCAATTAGAACATTTGCCATTTCTAGTTAGATCTCTAGAAAGATCTGGTGTTTCTGCAATCATGATGGAAGATAAAGTTGGTTTAAAAAGAAATTCACTTTTCAATGATCAATCAGGAACTAAGCAGGACTCAATTAAAGATTTTTGTAAAAAAATAAAAATAATTATAAAAACAAGAAAATCAGAAGATTTTTTAATAGGCGCGAGAATTGAAAGCTTTATTTTAGGAAAAGGTTTAAAAGATGCGCTAAAACGTGCAAAGTCTTATTCTAAAGCAGGTGCAGATCTGATTTTGATCCATAGTAAAGAAAAAACTCCAAATCAAATCTTTTCATTTTCTAAAATTTTCAAAAAGTCAAAATTATTTAAACCTTTGGTTTCAGTGCCATCAACTTACTCAAAAACTTCAGAGAAGATGCTTATTAAAAATGGTTTTAAAATTGTAATTTATGCTAATCATATGTTGCGTGCAGCGTATCCTGCTATGCAAAATGCGGCCAATACTATTTTAAAAAATCAACGATCTTTTGAATTAGAAAATAAAATTAGTTCTGTTAAGGAAGTAATTAACTTGATTAAATAAAAGTGATTGAAGTAGAGAATTTATTAAAAGTATTAAAAAAAAGTAAAGTTGATTTTTTTACAGGTGTACCAGATAGTATATTAAAAAAGTTTTCAATTTATATTGATAAATACTCTCAAAAAAAACATGTTATCGCAACAAATGAAGGCTCTGCTACTTCTATAGGTATTGGATATTATCTTTCAACAAAAAAAATTCCTTGTGTTTATTTACAAAATTCAGGCTTAAGTAATGCAATTAACCCATTAATTTCAATATCAAGTAAAGAGGTTTATTCAATTCCTTTGTTTTTATTAATAGGTTGGAGAGGCTCGCCAAGACAACCTGATGAACCTCAGCATAAAGCAAAAGGTAAAATTACAACTCAACTTTTAAAACTTTTAAACATAAATTTTTGCATACTAAGAAAAGAAAAAGACTTGACTAAAATTCAAAACTTAATTTCAAAAGCTTATAAGAATAAAAAAGTAGTTGCATGTTTAATTGAAAAAAATATTTTAAAATCCAAAAAAGAAAGTATTAAAAAATTAAGAAATAAATTTATCCTTAGATCAGAATTTATAGAAAATTTTATTAAATTAATTCCAAGAAAGAGCAAAATAATTTCTACTACAGGTTATACATCAAGAGAGTTACTGGATATTAGAAAAAATAAGAAAATTAACAATGGTCAAGATTTTTACATGGTCGGAGGTATGGGTCATTCTGCAAGTGTCGCTTTAGGCTACGCTCTTCATTCCAACAAAATAACGTATTGTTTAGATGGAGATGGGTCCGTACTAATGCATCTTGGATCTCTCAGAACTATAGGTTTTCTTAAAAAAAAAAACTTCAAACATATAATTTTAAATAACAATTCACATGAGTCTGTTGGGGGACAACCGACTAACTTTGATGGAATTGATTTAGAAAAATTCTCTAAAAGTATCGGTTATAAAAATTACTTTCAAATACAAAATAAATTTATTCTAAAAAAAATATTAAAAAAATTTTTAACTTCAAAGGGACCAAGTCTTTTGGAGGTAAAAATTCAAAACATATCTCTCAATAATTTGTCTAGACCCAAAAGTTTTATTAGAATTAAAGAAAATTTCATGAAAAAATAATGAATGAATTAAATTTTTCCTCTATTTCTGATTTAAAAAAAATATTAGCTGATAATAAAATTAATAAAATTTTAGTTATTTGTGGTAAAACTTCTTTTGAAAAATCAGGCGCGAAAAAAATATTTAAAGATCTATTAAAAATAAAACAAACTTATTATTTCCACAAAAATTTTGCTTATCCTGATATATCAGAACTTAAAAAAATTATTATTAAAATAAAAGAATTCTCTCCAGATTTTATTATTGCAGTAGGTGGAGGGTCAGTTCTTGATTACGCAAAAATAGCTAATGTTTTATTTGATAGTAAAAATATTGAAGAGGCAGTAACGCAATCTAATTACCGAATACAAAAAAAATTTACTAAATTAATAGCAATACCTACAACTGCTGGTTCAGGGGCTGAGGTTACTACCAACGCAGTAATTTACATTAATAAAATGAAATATTCTGTTGAGGGAGAATTATTAAGACCTGATTATTTTTTTTTAATACCTGAACTTGTAATTGGCGCCTCTCAAAAAATAAAGTCATCTGCGGGGTTTGACGCTATATCTCAAGCAATTGAGTCAATAATTTCAAAAAAATCAAACAACAAAAGTTTAAATTTTGCGAAAAAATCTTTGGAGATTTCTTTAAAAAACTATCTCAATTATATTAAAAACCCAAATACTGAAAATACTCTAGCGATGTGTATTGCGGCAAATCTTGCCGGAGAAGCAATCAGTATTTCCAAAACCACCGCGCCTCATGCAGTATCTTACCCTTTCACTTCTTATTTTAATGTAAGTCATGGTCATGCTGTTTCTCTCACTTTAAATGAATTTTTGCTTTTTAATTATGAAAATAAAAAAATTGCAAGCTGTGATTTTAATTTAGAGGAAAGATATAAACTAATTTTTAATTTGACTCGAACAAATAACATTAATGAATTAAATATGTACCTAAAAGTTTTAAAAGAAAAATCAAATTTAACTGATGATTTTAAAAAACTCG
>CACJYH010000004.1 GCA_902597695.1 uncultured Pelagibacteraceae bacterium
GTACAAAAATGACTTTTTTTTATCATTCGTGGTCAATTAGCTTAGTTAAATAGATAGAATTAACATCTTCTTTATAATGGGCAAAGGGTTTGCAAGGTGTAAAATCACATTTTTTAAATAATTTTCTCGCTGGATCAAAAAATTTTCCAGCACCAGTCTCTAAACTTATTCTTTTAATTTTTAATTTCTTAGCTTCATCAATGAGATGTTTGATGACTTTAATACCATTACCTTGATTTCTAAAATCATCATGTATTCTAATTGATTTAAATTCACCATGATCTTTGTCTAAGAACTTTAATGCCCCACAACCAAATATTTTATCATTTTCCCAAAGGCTCCAGAATTTGATTGATGAAATTTTTAACCCCGGAATATCTAGAACATGTGCACTACCTTCGGGAGATGCAGCTCTTAGTTCTATAAAATGTTTTGTCAGAAGTTTATTGACCTCTGGGTTGTCAAAATTTCCCTCAATAGATTTTAGCATTTATATTAAAGTTGTTATGTGGCCCATTTTTCTTTTATCTTTTATCTCTTTTTTTTGATAATCAAAGAAAAATTCATTTTCTTTTAATTTAAAATTTTCTCTATAGGGTTTGATTTGATTTCCTATAAGATTGATCATTTTTGCATTAGATATTTTTTTGAGCGGAATTTTTTCTAAAGAACAGACCGCTCTCACATGATTTTCAAATTGACTTATATTAAAAGCATTAATTGTAAGATGACCAGAGTTATGAACGCGAGGAGCTATTTCATTAACATAAAGATTTTCATTTCTATCAATAAAAAATTCAACACAAAGCGTTCCTATATATTTTAATTCTTCTGCGATACGAATTGACCAATCTTTAGATTCATCAAATATTTTTTTATTGATTTGAGCTGGTATTATTGAATGTTTTAATATTTGATCTTCATGAGTATTTTCTATCGGCTCATATATTTCATAACTATTGTTCCCAAATCTGGTAATAATGACTGATATCTCTTTTTTAAGTTTTACTAATTTTTCCAGTATATAACCTTTTGAAAAATCAATATTCAGGTTATTGATGTCTTCAATTTTTTTTATAGGGTATTGGCCTTTACCATCATAACCCATTGTAGTTGTTTTTAAAATTCCAGGTAAGAAATCTCCCAATGGCTCCATATCGGATTTGTTTTCTATCGATGCGTATCTAGTAGTTCTAATATTGAGTTTATTTACAAAATCTTTTTCTGCAATTCGATGTTGAATTAATCTATTTACCGATGGTTTTGGTAAAACTGGTTTTACCTTGTTCATTTCATTTAAAGTTTCATAAGGTATATTTTCAAATTCATAAGTAATTATATCAATTTCATTAATGAACTCTTGCATTTTGATTTTGTCATCGTATTTGCCATGAATGAATTTGTTACAAAAATTTTGTGCTGGAGCATCAACATCATCACAATAGATTATTGTATTGATATTCAATTTCTTAGCCGCGACAGCTAATAGGCTTCCTAGTTGACCACCACCAATTATACCCAAATTTTTTATTGACATCTTTTATTTTGGATTTTTTTTTACTTGTCTAGTTTGTGATGATCGCCAATTATTTAATTTCTTTTTTACAGCAGGATTGCTATTTGCAATTATAGCTGCAGCCAATAAAGCAGCATTGATGGCACCATCCTCTCCAATTGCAAGAGTTCCAACGGGTATTCCTTTTGGCATTTGTGCTATTGATAATAAACTATCAAGTCCTTTAAGTTTTTTACTTTCAACGGGAACACCTAAAACTGGAATTGAGGTTATAGCTGAAATCATACCAGGTAAATGTGCTGATCCACCAGCACCAGCAATGATTACTCCAATATTATTTCTTGATGCGCTCTCTGCAAATTCATACATTCTTTTTGGAGTACGATGAGCAGATATAATTTTAGTTTCAAATCGAACACCCATTTTTTTTAGTATATTTGCGGATAATTTCATCGTTTTGTAGTCTGATTGGCTTCCCATGACGATTGCAACTTTGAGATTTTTATTCTTTTTCATGATCAATTTGATGAATATTTATTTCAAAATTAGATTAAAATTTCAATAAAATAAATAGTATTTAAAAAACAACTTGGTATGCTTAGCCAAAATTAACCAAAATGAAATTTAAAATCGATAATCTTCAATATTGTAAATGGTCAAGAAAAGTTTTTGAGATTAATCGTGAGGCTGGTCTAGATGCAGTTCATGTTACAATAGTCTATCATGAAGATTTTGATGAACTTCAAAACGAAATAAGTAGGTGGCAAATTTTATTAAAAGAAAATTCAGATTTAATTTTTTTAGGCCAGAGTTTTAAGGATATTGAAAAAGCAAATAATGAGAATAAAACTGCAATTTTTTTTGGTTTTCAAAATTGCTCTCCAATAGAGGATGATATCAACTTAGTTGAAAAAGTTCATAGTCTTGGATGTAGATTTATGCAACTCACTTACAACAATCAATCATTGTTAGCGACGGGTTGTTATGAGAAAAACGATAGTGGGGTAACTAATTTTGGACGGGAAGTTATCCGAGAAATGAATAGAGTGGGTATTGTTGTAGATATGTCTCATTCAGCCGAAAAAAGTACTTTTGATGCAATTGAATTTAGTGAAAAACCAATAGCAATCACTCATGCAAACCCATCTTTTTGGCACGCAGCAAAAAGAAATAAGTCTTCTGAGTTACTGAAAACTTTAAGTGAAAGTGGAGGAATATTGGGTTTATCTTTATATCCGCATCATCTTAAGGATAATACGAATTGTTCTTTAGAAAGCTTTTGTGAAATGGTGGCGAAAACAGCAGAAATAATGGATATCAATAATATTGGTATAGGATCAGATCTTTGTTTGTATCAACCAGATGAGGTTGTTGAATGGATGAGAAATGGAACATGGTCTAAAAATAGAAAGTATGGGGAAGGCTCTAAAAATAAACCAGGGTTCCCTAAACAGCCCAATTGGTTTGAGGATGCAAGAGGTTTTAAAAATTTAGAAGCAGGTTTAAAAAAGGTTGGTTTTTCAGAGACTGAGACTAATGGAATACTAGGTAACAATTGGTATAACTTTTATAAAACTATCTAAATATGAATATAGAATTAAGAGATCCAAACATCATAATGAAGTTATCAAGACTTGGTTCCTTTCATCAATCAAGATTATCTTTTTTACGAAGTTTTTTAAGTGAATTTAAAGATTGGCAATATAGTAGAGACTTGTTTGATTTAGATCAAGAGGGTTATGGCACATCAGTATACTCATTTAAAAAAAAAGACAGGGTTTATTCTTTAATCTGTTATGCTAACAAAATTAATGATGATGAAAGATCAGATAGAGTAATAGCCACAAAGTGGGATGCAGCTTTTACATTACATGATGGAGTACCTTCAAAAGAAGATATTGACAGATTAAGAAATGAAGTTCCAAGACAGGAAGTTGGTAGGTTGTCTTACAAAGAGCTAACATTATCTAGAGCAAATAAATCTGTTAGGGTATTTGATCATGTTGTTGAAAGTTTAAGCAATGGAAACCAACCAGATATAGAGCTACTTGAAAAAGTTGGATATTTATACAGAACGACTGCAGTTTATGGATCAGGTAAGTTTGGTTTAGCAGATCGATTCAGAATAAAAAATAGAAAGGAAATTAACGGACCATTCAGATTAGAGATGATGTTAGTTTATTTAGTTAGACAATTTACGTTTGATCAAGTTAATCATGTTGCAAAAAATAAAAATCCGAATTCAGCTGTTAAACTAGATCCTAAAATTTGTAGAAATTTGGGTATAGGAAATTCTACTGGATTAGGCATGGCACCATTTATTGTCAATCATCCAACTTTATTAAATAATTGGATACTTAGTAGAGAAATTGCACTTAAAAAAATAAGAGAAATTAAAATTGTAAAAACACAAGATAGAGATTTATTTAAAGATTGTGTGAAAAGTTCTCTTAAAAATATAACTAGCTGGAATACAGAGAGTGAATATCAACTCAAAAAAATTAAACTTTTGCTCAAAGATATCAAAAAATTTATCAGTTTCTTAGAAAATGAATTTGATTTTCAAAAAGATTATCCTTTTAATGAAATTTATCTTTGGCTAGAGAAAGAAACTTGTGAGGAGTGTATTGAATACGTTGTCTCAATAATGATGGAGCCATTTGGTGATATAGTTCAGCCGTTGGTTGCGCAAATGAGCTCTGAGGAAGAAAAATACTTTAATATTCCAACTGAACGTAACGTCGAAGATTTAAAAAAGATTTTAGAAAATAAATATTCGAATATTTTAAAAATTAATTTTAATATAGAAGAGAGCAATCAGAAATTTTGGTTTATTTCAAAAAATAAAGAGGAACCAAGATTAGCTAATCGTTTTGAGGAAAATGGTGCAGATTTAGAGCAACCCTTGGCAATAGCTAGAGATATAAAAAAATTGTATGAGAGATTGTTGCCTTTAAAAAATAATTTAAAAATTAATCAATTTTTAATTGATAACTCTGATTTAAGACATGTAGTTAGAAGAGCTTTTATTATTGAAAAATTTCCATATTCAGAAATTCAAGATAATACGATCGGAGAAAATTTAGTGCCAATTGATATGTTGCGATTAAAGTTATCTTTTTTTGGAGCTTTAAAATTTGATCCAAGGTCTGATAAGTGGTTGAGAATATGTATGTTTCAAGGTGCGCCGCTTCCAAATGAATTAAAAGATTATGATGAGCAATGGGTTTATAAAAACCATTCTTAAATTATGAAATCCTTAAGTGAGATAGAAACTACAGCTAAGAGAGCAAGTCGAGGTGCTGGTTATTCATGGGGTATAGCAGAGGAAGTTGGTAAATCTATAAGATTATCTGAATTATTTGGTTTTCCAGCGATCAAACATCTTAATAAATATTATCAAAATAAAAAAAAAGAAAATTTTGAAGAGATAAAAGTAATCAATAATATTAACAAATCAGATGGACCATCTTTTTGTCCAATTATGTTAGGTGTTAATTTTATTGACCAAGTAAAAAACATCGAGAATTTAAAAAAGTGCTCAGTTGAAAATCTTGCTTATCCATTGCTGCTTTTATCTTTTTTAAGTAGAGCTTCAGAAATAATTGGAAAAAAATTATTAATTTCATTTGATGATTGTAAATTTTTATTGAATTTTAATGTGAGTATCTCTTCTAATATATGGGATAAAGAAATGCCAAAGTTAGCAAAAAAAGTAGAAATAAGTTTTTTAAACAATGAGGATAACTTTTCAGATCAAGATTGGAAAAATCTCTACAAACTTGCAGAGGATACATTTGTAGAGGAAACTGATAGTTTAAAAGAGGGTGCAGCGGGAGCTGGTTTGACTGATAATGACTGAGGATAAAGAAATAGAAAAAAATCTAAAGGATTTAGATGATATTTGTGATGAATGTAAAGAACAGCATGAAAGTGTTACTCAAAACTTGATTCTAACTGGTTTTAAAATTTGTAAGTCTTGCAGAGTTTCTAAGACAATTTTTCCAATCTAGATATGATTGATCGATAAGGCGTTCATTCGACTTATCACAAATGAAATAGATAAAAAGACAATAATCAAAAATGACATAAAGACTATTCCAAATGATTTTAAATTTGATTTAAGATTAAGAACTTGTCGTGTTGAAATAATTAATCCAGCAAAAATCCAAAATTGAGTAAGAAAAATTATAGGTATCATTAATTCTGGTGTCACAGCAAAAAATCTTAACAGACCAGGCGCGTGAGCGAAACCAACTGCTGTTAATACTTTTTTAAATTGAACTTTGCTATTTTTATCAGGAAATAGTTTAACCCCAATAACAAAGATTAATATTGCCCAAACAAACCAAGTTAATATTGCAGTAACTCCTGACATCGCCACAGCTGTTTTAAAAACTGTGTTTGCAGCGACTGCACCAGCTATGCCATCTAAAATCATAATGATACCGGCAAAATAAACTGAGGCTTCGCCAAAATTTTTACTATCGGAATAAAGTGTTTTATCTAGTTTTATAGATTTTAAAATAATACTTAGAAATTCACCGAACATTTATTTTTTTTTATTTTTTTGCTCTTTGTAAGATACGATTAATGGAAATATTATTAAAGCAATAACTATAAGAATGCAAATTACTATTAAGAAACCTTTTGTCATTTAAGATAGTGGGGGAGTAAACTCCCCCAAAATCAGATTAACCTTTTGAAACTTCTCTTGTATTAGCGTTGAAAGATTCTTTAAATGGAATATCGACTATAACTGCATCTACAGGCTTACCCGGAGTATCAGAGTATTTTTCGGGCAAATGCACTTTATATTTAGTTCCAACCTTACCTTTTGGAAACCCATTTGCGTTTAATGTCCCATCAAAAGGAACATATCCCATTGCAATGTTTGTTTTCTTTTCAGGATGCCACCATGGTGAAGTAATGAAACCAACTGGATCTCCACCAATATCATTTGATATTAACCAAAAATCTGGCGCATAGTCATCAATTGGTTTTCCACCTAACTCCAATCCAACTAATTGAAGCGCATATGGTTTCTTACCATCCTTAAGTTCTTTACCCATTTTCTCTAGAGCCGCTTTACCAACGTAATCAGAAGTTTTGTTCCATTCACCTTTTCCAGATAAAGAAACCTGGTAGCCTAAGTTACATTGATAAGGATTATGTTGTTGATCCATATCTTGACCCCAAGACAAAATTCCAGCCTGAATTCTTCTGTGGTGAGCAGGTGCAATAACCATTAGTTGGTGTTTTTTTCCGACCTCAAGCACAGCATTCCACATATCATCAGCATATAAAGTTGCATCTCTTAAATAAATTTCATAACCAGCTTCTCCAGAAAAACCTGATTGAGAAATTACACAACTTCGACCAGCAACTTTAACTTCAGCTAAACCATAAAACGGCATATTTTCTAAATCAACTTGATCACCTAACAAATCTTTCATTAGAGCTTTTGATTTTGGACCTTGTATTTGAACAGGACAAGCATCGATTTCTTCAATAGTGCAATTAAATCTTCCATCTGCGTTTACACCTTGCAAGTACAAACCAATATCAGAGTCTGATAATGAAAACCAAAACTCATCCTTTGAAATTCTTAAAAGAATTGGATCATTTAAAACCCCACCATAAGCGTTACATAAAATTACATACCTTGCTCTCATTGGTGAAATTTTTGTTGCATCTCTTGTAATTACATAATCAACAAATTTTTCT
The DNA here is from genome assembly GCA_902597695.1 of uncultured Pelagibacteraceae bacterium. The sequence continues at coordinate 7,244 of CACJYH010000004.1, forward strand.
GCATCCGGACCCTTAACTTGAATTTGTCTTTCAACTGCAACATTCCACATAGTTACATGATTAACAATTGCATCATATTCAACCATCGCTCCACCATCTTCTGGTTTAACATAACCTCTTGGATGATAAATTCGATTGTAAACTGTTGCTCTCCAACAACCCGCTTGCATAGATAAATGCCAATAAGGTGATTTTCTTACTCTTGTTGAAATTAACATTTCAACTTTTGTTGGTCCACTTTGTCTTAAGTTATATGGTACTTTTCGATCTGATTGATCTACAGAAGTAACATGCTTTAAATTAGTATAGTCAAATTCTTTAGACATAACTATTCTCCTTCAACCACTTGTTAGTTTCCTTCAAGCCGCCGAATGTATAAATGTGGAAAAAATCAGTGTGCGATTTAATTTTCCCAATTAAATCATTAGGGTCTTTAGGTTTTAATAAATCTAACGCCTTACTAAAATTAGATTTAAGAAAATTTAAGGAATTTTTTGCACCAACTATATTAGCAAACTTTATTAAGCTAGATATTTTTAGAGGCCCAGTAATTCCCACATGCACTGGTACACTTTGTTTAGAAATAAAGTCTATAATTGGCTGAGGGTCTAGTAACCATTGAGTTACAATATAATCAGCGTAGGGCTTTTTATCTTTCATAGCTTTTTCTAAATCTGAATCGGATATATCAGGACTCCCCTCTGGGTGTCCAGCAATTCCTATCGTCATCTTCTCAAAATAACCAGTCTCCAAAAGTTGAAAAGAGCTATCGAATTTTCCCATAGGCTCTCTGCCTCCCCCTATAACTAAAACTTGTTTGACGCCACCATCTTTACATCTCGAAACATAATCTTTTAGTTGTTTTTCATCCTGCATAGACCTTGCAGGAAAATGTGGGACTGGATTGAAACCTTTCTTTACTAACTCAACTGCTTGTTGAGCTGTTTCTTTATAATCTCCCCCAGGTAGCATAGTGATGTAAATATCTTTTACAGCAGGGACAGTATCCAGATCTGTCTGAGGTCCAATTTCTAAAGAAAAATTCATCTAATAATGATTATATTTTTTGAAAATGCTGTCAAAGAAATTAATCGTGTAATATAATCTCAAGTTGTTTATTGCCTAATAACCAAACGAATTAAATTAATGAAAATTATCTTAATAATGGGTCTACCAGGATCAGGAAAAACAACTTTGGCTAATGAGCTTTCAACATTATTAAATGCAAAAAGGCTTAACGCAGATGAAATAAGAAAAGAGGCAAATGATTGGGATTTTTCTGAAGAAGGAAGAAAAAGACAGGCAAAAAGGATGGCTGATTTTGCTTTAAAACTTGGAAAAGACAATAACTATGTAATTGCAGATTTTATTTGTCCAACCCCTGAGGCCAGAAGCTTATTTCCCTCAGATTACGTTATTTGGGTTGATACTATAAAAGAAGGTAGATTTGAAGATACTAATAAGATGTTTGTCAAACCAAACAAGTATAACTTTCATGTTACTACACAAGATGCTAAAAATTGGGCATCAAAAATATATAAGGACATAAAAAAATGACATATAATTGGGATAATAAAAAGCCGACAGCACAAATGTTAGGAAGATGGCAACCATTTCACGATGGCCATTATACTTTATTTAAAGAAATTATTAAAAAAACTGGACAAGTTTGTATTCAAGTAAGAGATGTACAAGGAGTGGATGATAATCCTTTCGATTTTGATACTGTAAAAAAAAACATAGAGGATAGACTTAATCCAGAGTTCGAAGGTCGTTTTAAAATTATCTTAGTCCCTAATATTACAAATATTTGCTATGGTAGAGGGGTTGGTTACAAAATTGAAGAGATAGTGTTGTCAGAAGAAATACAAAAAATATCGGCAACGAAGATAAGAGCCAAAATGAGAGAAGAAGGCAAACTCAAATAGAATTTTTGATGAATATATTAGTAAAGAACTTATCCAGTGGTATATCTACTGTTCAAATTAATGACCCTAAAACATATAATTCATTATCTTTTAGAACTTTAAATGATTTAATTAAAGTTCTAAAAAAACTTGATCAAGATAAAAAAACAAAGGTAATTATTATAGAAGGTGCAGGAAAAGGTTTTAGTGCAGGTCATAACTTAAAAGAAGTAAAAAGTTTAAAGGTAAGAAACAAATATCAAAAATTATTTAATCTGTGTTCTAAATTAATGCTTCAAATAGTTGAGGGTAATAAGCCTGTTATTGCCAAAGTGCATGGTGCAGCGTATGCAGCTGGTTGTCAGTTAGTTGCTAGTTGTGATTTAGCTTATAGTACTAAGGATGCATTGTTTGCAACACCTGGCGTAAATATTGGATTATTTTGTAGTACACCAATGGTTGCTGTAAGTAGAAAAATTAATAAAAAACCAATGATGAAAATGTTACTTACAGGTGAGCCAATTAAAGCAAATTTCGCAAAAGAAATTGGTTTAATAAATGATTTTTTTGCAAAATCTAAATTAAATAATGAGGTTTTAAAAATTGCAAAAAAGATTGCATCTAAATCAAATTTAACAATTAAAATTGGTAAACGAACATTTTATAAACAATTAGAGATGCCTCTTAGAAAAGCTTACGCTCATACCAGCAAAATGATGACAGTAAATATGATGGCTTTGGATGCTAAAGAAGGGATTTCAGCTTTTTTAGAAAAAAGAAAGCCTAAATGGAAAAATAAATAATGAAAAAAAATATTTTACTTATTTTTTTTTTAATAATTGGAATAATTATTATTTATAACTTTAGAGGCCATAATCAAAATAAAGCAATTGAAGCATGTATTGCTGGGAGTAAAAAGTTAGATACCCCTATGACAATTGAAGAAGCTAAAGAGTTCTGTAAGCAAAAAATCCAAAATAAACAATGAATGATATAAAAGAAATCCTTTCAAAATATAAAAAGATCGCAATGGTCGGGGTGAGCAATAATCCTACAAAAGCATCAACCATTGTCATGAAATATATGCAGAAATATGGTTTTAAAGTTTACCCTGTAAATCCTAAAGCTGAGGGTCAAAAAATTTTAGGAGAAGACGTGTGTGGTAAAATTACCGATATTAAAGACAAAGTGGATATAGTAAATGTATTTAGACCTTCAAAAGAAGCTTTAGATATTGCAAAAGATGCAATTAATATTAAAGCAAAAGTTTTGTGGTTACAGCTTGGAATTAAAAATGAACAGGCAAAGAAATTAGTTATTAAAAATAATATTGAATATATTGAGGACAGATGTACCAAAATGGAATATCAAAAACATTTTCTAAAAATACGTCAAGCCTTTCCTGTTCTCCAAGACTAAAATCAAAAATTTTTAGAAAATGATTAAAAAAATTCAATTAATATCAAAAACTCTTTTTATTTTTTTTATTTTTATTTCAATTGCAAAAGCAGAATTGCTAAAACCCAATAGTGACATCAAACCTGATAGAGTTATAGAAATTCAATTATCAGGGCTTCAAAATAATGACCTTATCTATAAGGATAGTGGCATAGAGCAGACTTGGAACTTTGCCCATCCTAACAATAAAAAAGTTACTGGGCCTCTAGATAAATTTAAAAGAATGATTAAAGGAGACTCTTATCAAATGATGATCAATCACTTAAGTCATACTATAACAAAGCTTGGAAGTGGTGAAAATTGGGCTCAATTTGAAGTGATCCTTCTAGATAAAGATAAAATTTATCATCAGTTTAACTGGCAAGTTGAAAAGTATGAAACAGATGGTCCACTAAAAGATTGCTGGCTAACAACCATGGTCTCCAGCCCAATCCCATTAGGGAGCTCCATATGATTAAAAATGACAATTTTGTTTCGTTATGAATAAAAATTTAGTAGGAATCGCTTAATGAAATCAAAAACTAAAGTGGTTGTAGTTGGTGGTGGTGTCGTTGGAGTAAGTGCTCTCTATCATTTAGCAAAAAAAGGCTGGTCTGATGTTGTTTTAGTTGAGAGAAAAGAACTTACCTCTGGATCAACTTGGCATGCAGCAGGATTACTTCCGCTGTTTAATATGAGTTACTCAGTTGGTCAATTGCATAAGTATGCAGTTAATCTTTATAAAACATTAGAGGAAGAGACTGGAAAAAATGTTGGCTTTAGTGTTGTTTCAAATATTCGTTTGGCAAGTACCAAAGATAGAATGGATGAATATCATCAGTATGCTGGTGTTGCTAAAACAATTGGTGTTGATGTAAAATTTTTAACACCACAAAAAGTAAAAGAAATTTGGCCTTTATGTCATACCGATGATTTAATTGGCGCAATCCAACATCCTGAAGATGGATATATTCAACCAGCTGATTTAACACAAGCTTTAGCCGCAGGTGCAAGAAATAGAGGAGCAGAGATTTATAGAAATACTGCCGTTACAGCAATCCGACAAACAAAAAGTGGCTGGGTAGTTGAGACTGATAAAGGTTCAATTGAATGTGAACATGTTATTTCTTGCTCAGGAAATTTTGCACGTCAAACAGGTGAAATGGTTGGATTAGATATTCCAGTAATACCTGTTGAACATCAATATATCGTGACAGAACCTCATCCAGAAATTCAAAAAAGAAAAAAAGCAGGTTTGCCTGAGATGGGAGTTTTAAGAGATAGTGATAGCAGATGGTATATGAGAGAAGAAGCAGGAGGATTAATATTAGGTCCTTATGAAGATGGTGCTCCAGCTTGTTATGTTGAAGGACCATCAAAAGACTCTGAATACGAATTATTTCAAGAAGATTTAGATCGCTTGGCACCTCATATTGAAGGTGCTATACACAGAGTTCCTGCTTTTGGTGAGGTGGGAGTTAAAAAAGTTTACAATGGAGCAATTTGTTATACACCTGACGGCAATCCAATAGTTGGTCCAGCTTGGGGATTGAAAAATTTTTGGATTAATGAGGGTCATAGTTTTGGTATCACAGCTGCTGGTGGTGCAGGTTGGCAACTAGCAGAGTGGATTGTTGATGGAGAGCCAACAATAGATATGCTTGGTGTTGAACCTAGACGTTATGGAAATTACGCAACCAAATCTTACTTAAAAGCAAAAAACGAGGAAGCTTATAGCCATGTTTTTATCGTTCATTATCCTGATGAGGAAAGACCAGCTGCAAGACCATTAAGAACGTCTCCATGTTATGAAAGAATGAAAGATTTAGGTGCAGTGTTTGGTCAAAAATTTGGTTGGGAGAGACCCAATTTTTTTGCAACAGATGGTATGGAGCAAAAAGATGATTGGTCATTTAGAAGATCAAAATGGTTTGATGCAATTAAGAAAGAGTGTCAGAATGTAAAAGAAAATGTTGGTCTATTAGATATGACGGCATTTGCAAAATGTCGAATTAAAGGTCCTAAAGCTGAGGAATTTTTAGATTATTTGGTAGCAAATAAACTTCCTAAAAAAATTGGCAGAATAAATTTATGTCATGCACTAAATACCAAAGGTGGAGTTCATTCAGAATTTACAATTATGAAAGAGGCTGAAAACAGCTATTACCTTGTTTCAGCAGGTGCAAATTTAAGACTAGATCACGATTGGATTCAAAAATGGATGCCAACTGATGGATCAGTGATATTTGAAGATTTAACTAATAGCACAGGGGTACTTGTTGTAGCTGGACCAAGAGCAAGACAATTAATGCAAAAAGTTTCCACAGATGATTTTTCAAATGAAAACTTTAAATGGTTAACAGCTAAAAATGTTAATGTTGGATATGCTCCAGTAAACGCAATGCGAGTAAACTTTGTCGGAGAGCTTGGTTGGGAACTACATCATCCAATTGAATACCAAAATCATATTTTTGATAAATTAATGGAAGCTGGAAAAGATTTAGGACTGAAACCTTTTGGAATCAGAGCAATGAATAGTTTAAGAATTGAAAAATCTTACAAATTAGTAGGAACAGAATTATCAATAGAGTATTCACCATATGAGTCGGGCTTAGATAGGTTTGTCCATCCCAACAAAGGAAATTTCATTGGTCTTGAAGCATTAAATAAGTGGAGAGAAAAAGGTTTTGATAATAAATTAGTCACTCTCGAAGTTCATAATACAACTGACTCAGATGTTTTAGGAAATAATCCAATCTATAAAAATGACAAAGTTGTTGGAAGAGCTACCGGTGGTGAATATGGATTTAGATTAGATAAGTCAATTGCATTAGCAATGGTAAAACCGGACTTAGCTAATGTAGGAGAAAAACTTAAGGTTGATATTTTAGGTAAGATGTATGAAGCTACAATTTTAGATGAAAGTCCTTATGACGCTGAAAATAAATTATTGAGAGCTTAATGAAAATTTTAGTAGCAGTAAAAAGAGTAATTGATTACAACGTTCAAATCAGAGTTAAAGAAGACAACACAGGTGTTGTAACTGACAATGTTAAAATGTCTACTAATCCACCTGATGATAATGCTATTGAAGAAGCCGTAAAAATTAAAGAAGCTGGTCAAGCAACAGAAGTTGTTGCTGTAAGTATTGGTGAAGAGAAAGCTCAAGAAACTGTTCGTAAAGCTTTAGCAGTTGGAGCAGATAGAGGAATACTTGTTAAGACAGATGGTATAATTGAACCGCTTGCTGTTTCTAAATTGTTACAGAAAATTGTTGAAAAAGAAAAACCAGATTTAGTTTTTATGGGTAAACAAGCAATTGATGACGATTGTAATCAAACAGGTCAAATGTTAAGTGCACTTTTAAATTGGCCTCAAGCAACTTTCGCATCTAAAATTGAAATCAAAGATGGTAAATTAGAAGTTACTAGAGAGATAGATGAAGGTTTGGAAACAATTGAAATTAATGTTCCAGCAATAGTAACTTGTGACTTAAGATTAAACGAACCAAGGTATGCTTCATTACCAAATATAATGAAGGCAAAGAAAAAACCTATTGAACAATTAAATGCGTCAGATTTAGGGGTAGATATAACTCCTAGAATCGAGCAAGTTAAAGTTGAAGAGCCACCTAAGAGAAAAGCTGGAATAAAAGTTTCAAGTGTTGCTGAGTTGGTTCAAAAATTAAAAAATGAAGCTAAGGTAATATAATGTCAGTTTTATTAATTGCAGAACACAATAATAAAGAGCTAAAGCCATTTACACTTAATGCAAGTACAGCAGCTTCTCAAATTGATAGTGATGTACATGCAGTTATTATTGGAAATAATTGTGATGAGGCTGCAAAAGCGCTTTCAGAATTACCATTAATCAAAAAGGTTATTCAAGTTGAGGCTGCTCACTATGAAAACTTTGTTGCTGAAAATTTTGCGCCAGTAATTGTAAAATTAGCTGAAAACTATTCACATATTATCAGTTCAGCAAATACTTTTGGCAAAAATTTAATGCCAAGAATTGCTGCTGCTTTAGATACGTCGCAAATTAGTGATATTATCAAAGTTATTGCGCCTGATACCTTTTTAAGACCAATTTATGCAGGAAACGCTTTTGCAACTGTTAAAAGCAAGGATGCAAAAAAATGTGTAACCATTAGACCTACATCTTTTGATCCATGCGAAAGCTCAGGTGGATCAGCTCCTATAGAAAAAGCAGATCCTGGTAAAGAATTTGCCAAAACAAAATTTATTAAAAGAGAAGAAGTTAAATCAGATAGACCTGAACTTGGTACAGCAAGAGTTGTTGTTTCTGGTGGAAGAGGAATGCAGAGTGGTGATAACTTTAAATTAATTACTTCTTTAGCTGATAAATTAAATGCAGCTATTGGAGCCTCAAGAGCTGCAGTTGATGCAGGATATATCAGTAATGATCATCAGGTTGGTCAAACTGGAAAAGTTGTTGTTCCTGATTTGTATATCGCTGTTGGTATCTCAGGTGCTATTCAACATTTAGCTGGTATGAAGGAAAGTAAAGTAATCGTGGCGATCAATAAAGATGGTGAAGCGCCAATTTTTAGTGTCGCAGATTATGGACTTGAAGCTGATCTTTTTGAAGCAGTTCCTCAGTTCTTAGAGGAATTGAACAAATTAAACACTATACAAAAATAATATAATCTGTAAAAAATTGAGTATGTCCAGAGAGACAATGGAATATGATGTAGTTATTGTAGGCGGGGGTCCATCAGGACTCGCTACCGCTATTAGATTAAAACAACTTAATTCAGAATTAAATATTTGTTTGTTAGAGAAAGCATCTGAAATAGGTGCGCATATATTAAGTGGGAATGTTTTTGAAACAAGAGCTTTAGATGAATTAATTCCAGGTTGGAAAGAATTAGACTCACCTATCAAAACTAAAGTTACTAAAGAAAAATTTTTATTTTTAGGAGAGAATAATTCATTAAGCTGGCCAACTTGGTTGCTTCCAGCTGTTCAAAAAAATCATAAAAATTATATTATAAGCCTTGCAAATTTATGCCGATGGCTTGCAGAACAAGCCGAGGCACTTGGTGTAGAAATTTTTCCAGGATTTCCAGCCAGCGAAATATTATATAACGATGACGGCTCTGTTAAAGGAGTTGCAACTCAAGATATGGGTTTAGATAAAGAAGGAAACAAAAAAGATAGTTATGAGCCTGGCATTGATCTTATTGGTAAAGTAACAGTGTTTGCAGAGGGTTGCAGAGGTCATTTAGGTAAACAATTAATTAATAAGTTTGAATTAGATAAAGGCAAAGATCCTCAACAATATGGAATTGGTTTTAAAGAAATTTGGGAAATAGAGGATAAAAATCATGAGGAGGGGATGGTTATGCATACAGCTGGGTGGCCATTAGATAAAAACACTTATGGTGGAAGTTTTATGTATCACGCTGACAACAAACAAGTTTTCTTAGGTTATGTCATTGGATTAGATTATAAAAATCCTCACCTATCTCCTTTTGATGAATTTCAAAGATTTAAAACTCATCCAGCAATTAGAAAAATTATTGAAGGTGGAAAAAGAATTTCTTATGGAGCAAGAGCTTTAATTGAAGGTGGTTTTCAAAGTTTACCGAAAATGTTTATGCCTGGAGCATTACTTGTTGGATGTGATGCGGGTACACTTAATATGCCTAAGATAAAAGGTTCGCATACAGCCATGAAAAGTGGAATGATAGCTGCTGAAACTATTGATGAACATTTTAAATTGAAAAAAGATTTGTCGATCTTTGAGGAAAAGTTCAAAAATAGCTGGGTTTATGACGAACTTTATAAGGCTAGAAATGTCAAACCAAGTTTTAGCTGGGGTCTTATTTTGGGTATTATTTTTACAGGAATAGATCAAATTTTATTTAGAGGTAGAATGCCTTTTACCTTAAAACACAAACATGCTGATCACGAAACACTTAAGCCAGCAAATGAAATGCCTAAAATTGAATACCCAAAACCTGATAATATCATCACTTTTGATAAAACAAGTTCGGTATATTTAACGGGTACAAATCACGCTGATAATCAACCGGTGCATTTGAAATTGAAAGATCCAAATTTGCCAATTAGTTATACGTTAGAAAAATTTGATGAACCTGCTCAAAGATATTGTCCAGTTGGAGTTTATGAGATTCAAAATGAAAACAATGTCCAAAAGTTTGTAATTAATTCTCAAAATTGTATTCACTGTAAAACTTGTGATATTAAAGAGCCATCACAAAATATTACTTGGGTTACTCCAGAAGGTGGTGGTGGACCTAAGTATGGTAATATGTAATTAGGACAGATCTATTGCAAATTTCTTTAAAGTTTCAATTGGTAAAATTTTAAGTGTGTTTTCGTGGGTACTCTTTAAAAATATTGGACAACCTTTACCAGCTTCTACTGCACGAGCATACCAAGTAGCACAAACACACCAGCCATCACCATCTTTTAAACCGGGAAATCCAAATTCAGGGTGTGGGGTAATTAAATCATTCCCAGCTTCTTTGCACCACTCTAAAAATTCTGTTGTAACTTTTGCACAAACTGTGTGTAAACCATGATCATTTTCATCAGTATTACAACAACCATCTCGGTACCAACCAGTTAAAGGATCTAAAGAACATTCTTGTAATTTTTCACCAAGAACATTTTTTTGTAATTTATTTTCCATAGACATCATATATTTCATCATCAATTGTAGCATTGAAAGAAATAGATCGTCTTTCTTCATCAGTTCCTTTAAATGGAAAAACAGTATGCATTAAATAATTTGGAAATAAATAAAAATCACCGACTTCAGGAATAATGTTATAAGTAGAGGGGCAAGTAAACATTCTTGAGCCATGAATTAATTGTAAATTTCCACCTCTATAATTAATTTCCTTTTTTTTTTGTACACTATCACCTAGAATCTTAGGAACTTTTAGAAATCCAGCTCCGGAAATATGACCCCCGTGCCAATGAGTGGGATTATATTCATTTTTAAACTGTCTCACCACCCACGTTTTTAACAGATTAAATTTGGAAATTTTTTTTCCTTCATTAAGTTCTGTATAAATCTTTGAGCAATTTGCTAAAAAATCTAACCATCCTGATGACTTTACAAATTCAATTTCTAATAAAAACTCTTGTGTAACATCTCCTACTAGTTTTTCTCCATAATTTAATTTTTCTACTTTAGATTTATTTTTTACTGTATTGTCAATATATTCATTTAATTTTTCTATAATTTCATCTGGAATTTTCACCCTTAAAACTGCTGGTCCTAATACTCTTAAATTTTTGTATTTAATTTCCATCTAACTATATTTTAGTAGGGTTAGGTTGACCCTTATAAACTTTTTCAGGATCAAATTTTTTTTCTTTTTCTGTAAATTTCATCTGTACTTCTCGTCCATTTTTAATTGGTCCAAGTGGAATAGATCTATAAAAACAAGATCGATAACCCACATGACAGCTAGCGCCATCACCAATATCAACAGTTAACCAAATAGAATCTTGGTCATCGTCAATTTTGATTTCAGTTACTTTTTGAACAAAACCACTTGTTTTACCTTTATGCCAGATAGCTTTTCTTGATCTGCTGTAATAATGAGCCTCTTTTGTTTCGATAGTTCTTTTTAACGCTTCAACATTCATATAACCATGCATTAAAATTTCTTTTGTTTGATAACACATTGTAATAACAGGAATTAATCCATCATTATCAAATTTAGGAGAAAGTAGATCCCCTTCTTCAATTTCCAGCACATTTTCTCTTTTTTTGAACATATTCGGTGATTATGTAGCACATATCTAGATATATTAAATATTTTAAAAATACGCATTTATAGGTATAAAACCCACCATGAAATTAGTTAAAGATATAGATAATAATCAAAATTCTAAAAAGATTTCTGATAAGGAAGCTGAAGAAGCTTTTAAAACTATTTTAGCTTGGATGGGTGAAGATCCAAGTAGAGAAGGATTATTGGAAACACCTAAAAGAGTGGTTAAAGCATTCAAAGAATATTTCAAAGGTTATAAAGAAGATCCTATCCAGGTATTAGATAAAACTTTTGGTGATGTCGATGGGTATGATGACATGGTTATTCAAAAGAATATTTCTGTTCAAAGTCATTGTGAGCATCATATGGCACCTATTATAGGTAAAGCTCATGTGGCTTACATTCCCAATGAAAGAGTTGTTGGATTAAGTAAATTGGCAAGAGTTGTTGAGGTTTTTTCAAAAAGATTGCAAACTCAGGAAAGATTAACTATGCAAATTGCGAATACACTTATGGAGGCTTTGGACGCTAAAGGTGTAGCAGTTACTATAGACTCAACTCATCAATGTATGACTATGAGAGGAATTAAAAAAGAACAAGCAACAACAGTTACAAATTATTATTTAGGTCAATTCAAAGAAGATTTAAGTTATCAAAACAGATATTTAAGGTTAATTAGCAATTCAAAAGATTAAATGTGTCAAATCAATTTAAAGCATTAGTTTTAAATCAAGAAGGTGACAACTTTACAAGAGAAGTAAAATCAGTAGATAGAAGTTTTTTAAAACATGGTGATGTCACTATCAAAGTAGATTATTCAGATCTTAATTTTAAAGATGGAATGATTTTAAAAAACGGCGGAAGATTAGTAAAAGAATTTCCTCACATTCCTGGAATTGATTTTTCAGGAACTGTTGTTGACAGTGAAAATTCAAAGTTTAAGTCAGGTGATCAAGTAATTTTAACCGGGTTTAGAGTTGGAGAAATCTTTTATGGTGGTTACTCACAAATGGCAAAAGTCAATGGTGATTTTTTAATAAAGAAACCGGATGACCTAACAAGTAAGCAAGCAATGATTTTAGGAACTGCAGGCTTCACTTCTTTGATGGCAGCATTTGCAATTAAAGCAAGAGAAGAAATATTACTTGGTTCAAAAGTAAATGATGTTTTAGTTACCGGAGCATCAGGGGGAGTTGGAAGTATTGCGGTAATGATACTAAATAAAATGGGATACAATGTAACAGCTGTTTCAGGCAAAGACTCAAAAGCAGATTATCTTAAATCGTTAGGTGCTAAAAATGTTATAAATCGTAGAGAATTTGATAAAGATCCTAAGCTCATAGATAAGGGTCTATGGGACGGAGTAGTTGATACAGTCGGTGGAAAAATTTTAGCAAATGCAATTGTTCAAACGAATTCAAATGGAATTATTGCAGTCTGTGGTAATGCTAGTACTAATGAGCTTAATACTAATGTTATTCCATTTATGTTACGAGGAATAAAACTTTGGGGAATGGACTCTGCTAATTGCAGTATCAAAAGAAGAGAATTTATTTGGGGTGAAGCAGCAAAACTAATTGACTTTAATTTAATAGAAAAATCAGTTCAAACAGTAAGCTTGGAGGAGTTAATTGAAACTTATCCTAAAATATTAAAAGGTGAAATTTCTGGGAGAGTTTTAGTTGATTTAAATAAATAATGGATTGGGATAAACTTAAGATTTTTCATGCAGTAGCGGAGGCAGGAAGTTTTACTAATGCCACTGTCAATTTAAACCTTAGTCAATCTGCAATTAGTAGACAAATTCAATCTTTAGAACAGGATCTAAAAGTTCAGTTATTTGAAAGACATGCAAGAGGACTCACACTCACAGAAAACGGAGAATATGTTTTTAAGACTGCTCATGAAGTAATTAGCAAATTAAAAGAAGTTGAAACATCTCTAGGAGATCAGAAAAATAAACCTACTGGCAAATTAACAATTACGACAGTTAGAAGTTTTGGTACACATTGGTTAACACCAAGAATTGAAGAATTTATGCGTTTAAACCCTGAAGTAGAAATAGAACTTATTTTTGAGGACAAAGAGTTAGATTTGAGTACCAGACAAGCTGATATTGGTATTTTTATGAGAAGACCAAAACAACTTAATTATATTCAAAAAAAGTTGATTGATCTTAAGTACTTTATATATGGTTCAAATAAGTACTTAGAGAAACATGGTATGCCTAAGACCTTGGGTGATTTAAATAAACATAAATTTATATCTTTTGGCAAAGGGGCACCATCACCAGTTTATAATCCAGATTGGGCGCTAAAATTAGGAATGCATGATGGTAAAAAGCGAAAGCCGATTATGAAGGTAAATAGCGTAATGGGACTGCTTTTAGCAGTAGAAGCTGGTGTTGGTTTAGCTGCATTACCAGAATATCTTGTCAGTAATTCAAGAAATATAATTAAAGTTCTCCCAAAATCAGAGGGACCAATTACGGAAGCACACTTTGTGTATCCACAATCACTAAAAAACACAGCTAGAGTTACAGCTTTTAGAAATTTCTTATTTAGCAAAATAGGCGACTGGAAATCTCAATAGACTGCGACACTATTGCGATTGATAATCATTCTCAATGAGAATAGTTCTCATTCTCATTAAATCATGTGGAAGAACTAAGAATAACGGAGAATAAATGAGGAAGATATCAATTATAACGTTAATCTTTTCAGTAATTGCATCATCATTCGCAATTGCTAACGAGGTTAATGTTTTCAATGCAAGACATTATAAAGCTGATTCTGAGCTTTATTCTAAGTTTACAAATATGACTGGGATTAAAGTTAATTTGATAAACGGAAAATCAGGTGCTTTAGAAAAAAGAATCATAAGTGAAGGTGCAGACTCTTCTGCCGACTTATACATTACTGCTGATGCAGGTAGATGTGGTGCAATGGATGCAAAAGGTGCACTTCAAGGTGGTTTAACATCTGCAGCAATTAAAGACGCTGTTCCAAAAAGTTTTAGAACAAACAAGTGGGTTGGAATCGCAAAAAGAGCAAGAATAATTTATTACTCACCAGAAAGAGTAACTGGTGCTGAATTATCTGGAATGACTTATGAAGGTCTAGCTGATCCAAAATGGAAAGGTAGATTAGTAATTAGAAAATCAAGCAACATATATAACAAATCTCTTGTAGCATCTTTGATTAAAAATAATGGAAAAGCTGCAACAGCAGCATGGGCTGAAGGAGTTGTTGCCAACATGGCAAGAACACCAACAGGTAATGATAGAGCACAAATAATGGCAGTCGCAGCGGGTGAAGCTGACATTGCGGTAGCTAATACTTACTACTTAGCTCTTATGTTATCTGGTAAAAAAGGTGCGGAGCAACAGGAAGCTGCAAAAAAAGTTAAAGCTTTCTTTCCTAATCAAAATGATAGAGGAACGCACATGAATGTTAGTTGTGCTGCTTTAGTAAAAGGCGCACCTAACAAAGCTAACGCTGTTAAACTTGTAGAGTTTTTATTAACTCCAGAGTCTCAAGAGCATTTTACAAATAATACTTTTGAGTTCCCAATGATTGATGGTGTTTCACCAAGTCCATTAGTGGTCAATAATTTAGGATTAGATTTCAAACAAGATATGAAAACTAAATTAGCTTCTTATGGAAAAAATCAAGCTGCTGCAGTAGAAGTAATGACAGCTGCTGGTTGGAAGTAACCAATGGAAGAAAAAAAGAAATTTATTTCTGAAGTTGATTTAAATAAGTCTTCCAAAGCATGTTCTCCATGCAGTTTGGAGTGTGAAAAAATCAACAAAAGAGTAAATAACAGAAAGGTTTCAGAAATTAAAACTGAGGAGGTTCCGTATATCCTAAAAGTATTTGATTTTTGATTTTTCTAGGTGTTCAAGTGCCTTAGTTAAGTTGTCTCCTTACTAAGGCCTTGAACATAATACTTTCACGTTTATAAGGCGGATTATAAATTATGAGAATAAATTTTTGGTATATATCTTCTTTTGCAATTTCATTATTTGTAATTATTCCAATTTTAACTGTCTTTTCTAGCTTTTTTGATAATACCTCTAATTACTTTCAAGTATTAAAAGATACTTTTTTAATGGAGTATATTTTTAATTCCCTAATCTTATTGGTGAGTGTTTTAATTTTAACTTTTTTTATAGGGACAGGATCAGCTTACTTAGTTTCATTTTTTAATTTTCCGTTTAGTAATTTTTTTAAATGGGCACTAATTCTATCTTTTGCTGTACCCCCTTATATCTATGCGTATTCTTTAACAGCTTTTTTTGAAAATTATGGAACCGCCTATACTATTCTAAAAAATTTATTTGGTGAGGGTAATTACAACCAAAGCATTCCTAAATTTGATGGTTTGTTAGGTGTAGTATTATCAATTTCTTTTTCACTTTATGCCTACGTTTATATTCTGGCTAGAGCGTCATTTTTATATCAATCACAAAACATTATTGATTTGGGAAAAAACCTAGGGTTTACAAAATTTAAGGCCTTTTATTCAATTATTCTCCCAGCAGCACGGCCTGCTATAGTTGCTGGTTTATCGCTAGTGGCTATGGAAACACTAGCTGAATTTGGTGCAGTAGATTTCTTCTCAATAAATACATTAACAACGGGTATTTATAATTCATGGATTGCTTTTGATGATTTAGCATTTGCAAATCAATTATCTTTCTTTTTATTGTTATTTATTTTTGCACTTTTTATCTTAGAAAATTTATCGAGAAAAAATGCTAAATATCACTTCAATACCAAGGCAGGATTTAAACAAAAACAAAAAATACAACTTTCAGGTAAAAAAGCTTTTTTAGCTTTTTCTTTTTGTTTTTTAATATTCTTTTTAAGCTTTTTATTTCCGCTTAGTCAGATGATGTATTGGACAATTAAATTTCCAGAAAACTTGTTTGATTTAAAAATCTTAGATTTATTAATGAATACTCTTTATCTAGTAATTTTATCAAGTCTGCTTTTGATAATATTTGGTTTGGTTTCCAATTATGGAAATAGAGTAAATAAAAATAAAACGTTAAATATTTTATCCACATTATCTATTTCAGGTTATGCAATTCCTGGAGTAATTTTAGCTGTAGCGTTCATAACCTTTATTGCATGGTTTGATGATAGTGTGATTAAAAATTTGGGTTTTGTTTCTATCAAAAAAGTTTTTATAGGATCAATTCTTGGATTAGTGCTTGTATACTTTATTAGATTTTATTCACTTGCATACAATGGAATTAAATCAGGCTATGAGAAAATCAATATTTCAGTTGATGAAAGCTCATATTTACTTGGTTACTCAAAAAGAAAAACGTTTATGAATATTCATATTCCTTTTTTGAGAAATTCTTTATTGTTTGTTGGAATATTAGTCTCTTTAGAAATAATAAGAGAACTACCAATTACTCTCATTTTAAGACCTTTTAATTTTGAAACTTTTGCAACAACAGCTTATATCTCTGCATCAGAAGATTTACTTGAGGCTGCTGCGGTACCTTCATTATTTTTGATTTTGATTGCAACTTTCTTCATAATTGTTACATCTAAATATATTTTAAGAGATAATAATGGCTAAAAATTTTTTTGAAGTTAACAACGTTGATTTTAATGTAGGTAACAAAACTAAAGTTAAAAACGTTTCTTTTGCAATTGAAAATCAAGGTGACGTAATATGTCTTTTAGGTCCTTCTGGAATTGGAAAAACTACAATCTTAAGAACGATTGCGGGTTTAGAAAAATTAAAAAAGGGATCAATCATATTAAATGGAAAAACTTTATCTTCTGAAAATATTAACTTAGAGCCAGAGGAAAGAAATGTTTCACTTGCTTTTCAAGATAACAGCCTATTTCCACATTACACTATTGAAAAAAATATTTCGCTTGGTTCTGAAAGAAACAAGGAAAAAAAAGAGAAAAAAATTAGTTTAAAGGAGATAGTAGATTTATTAGATATATTTCACATTCTGAATAAATATCCGCATGAAGTAAGTGCTGGTGAAGCCCAAAGAGCCTCATTAGCAAGATCATTAATAATGCAGCCAGACTTGTTGTTACTTGATGAGCCATTATCAAATGTAGATCAAAGTTTTAAAGAAGAAATCCAAGTAAGATTAAAAAAAATTTTAAATAAATTAAAGATCACAACAATCATTGTTACTCATGACTCTTATGAGGCATTTTATTTAGGATCTAAATGCGGAATAATTTTAAATCAAGAACTGAAACAATTTGATGATCCTTACAAGGTTTATCATTTGCCAAATTCTATCGAAGTAGTAAATTTTTTAAATAGAGGAATTTTAGTTCCAGCAAAGGTGACTGGAAAAAATACTTTAGAAAACTGGGATTTGGGTACTATTGAAGGGAATTTTATAAAAGAGTATCCAGAAGGTGCCAATGTCCAATTATTACTTCAGCCAGAAGATTTAGAGCATGATGATACAAGTAATTTAAAACTTGAGGTAGTTGATCGAAAATTTAGAGGCACTAATTTTATTTATACTCTTAGAGCTCCAAGCAACACTTTAATTCCAGTATTTGTTCACTCACACCATATACATCAACATGAAGTTGATGAAAAATTTGGTATCAAAAGACCAATTCATATTGATCATATAGTTTGCTTCTAATAAAAACCTTTTAGAAAATGAAAAGTAACTTTAAAGTTTTTTTAAAGGGAATTGTCGATGTAAGCCCACTTATGATACCAGTGGTCCCATTTGGTTTGATATTTGGCGTATTGGCTATTGATATTGGATTTACTCCAATTGAAACAATGGCAATGTCTTTAATAATTTTTGGTGGCGCTTCGCAAATAGTGTTATTGCAATTATTTTCAGGAGGAGCTTCATCTTTAGTAATAATAAGTTCTGTTGGGGCTGTTAATTCAAGACATTTACTTTATGGTGCAGTCGTATCCGAACATCTATCAGATTTAAAATTAATCTGGAAAATTATTATTTCATACTTTTTAATTGATCAAGCATTTGCAATTTCAAATGAATATTTGAAAAAAAATAAAGATAATAATAGATATTTTCACTTATTAGCTGGAGGAGTTACTTGTTGGGTAATATGGCAATTTACGACATTTTTAGGAATTATACTTGGAGCAGCAATTCCAGAAAAACTTGGTCTAAGTTTTGCGGTTCCTTTAACTTTTTTAGCCTTATTAGTTAATGACTTTAGAAAATTTATAAATGTGATTGTAATAATTATTTCAGGGTTGGTTGCTACATTTGGATACAATTATATCCCTTTTAAAGCATACGTCATAGTTGCTGCTTTAGCAGGGTTATTTACTGCAATGATTTTAACAACGAAAAATAAAAAAGCATGAGCAATTGGGCATTAATTTTATATTGTGGATTGATTACGTATCTAACAAGATTTTCTATGATAGCTTTAATTAAAAAAGAAATGTTTAATGATAGAATTAGAGAAATATTGTCATTTGTGCCATCTGCAATATTTCCTGCAATAATTTTTCCGGCAATTTTTATTAATGACAAAGGCTTGTTCGAAATAGATGATAATCCAAAGATATTAGCTGCAATAATTGCAATGGTTATTGGTATTTTCTCTAGAAGTATAATTGCGACAATATTTTCAGGATTAGCTTCTTATTGGTTTTTAATATTTGTTGTATAAGCAGTTATGAAAAAAATTTTAACTATTTGTTTTCTTTTATTTGCATTCAATGTCAATGCTATGGAAAAAGAAACAACTTTTAAAAAAGAATTATTTGATAAAGCACAATCTGAAGGTAAGGTTGTAGTGGTGAGTTCCTGGATTAAGTATTGTATGTCATGCGCTAGTCAAATGAAAGTTTTGCAAAAAGCAAAAAAAGATTTTAAAAATATTGAATATTTTTCATTTGATGTCACTAATAAAGAAATTGCTAATTTCTTTAATGTACAATATCAAACCACACTTTTAATTTTTAAAGACAATAAAGAAGTTTATCGAAGTCTTGGTGAAACCAGTAAAGAGCTAATTTATAGAGCTTTAAAATCTTCGATTTAAATAATTTTCAAATTTCAGATCAATCTTTTTGTAATTGTTTATAAACTGTATTCCGCCAATCATAATGTAGATCGGTAGAAGATACCTGTATGATTCTTTTTCTATCAAAATCAATAATTAATTGTTGACCTGCAAAACCATCCATTGCAAGAATTGTTTTGTATTCTAATCCATATAAGTCAAAGTGAAACTGACCACCATAACTTGTTGCCATCTGTGAAACAGACATATCGGTTCTTTTATTGTAATTTCTATCATGGTTTTTATTAATTCTATTTTCATACATAGACTTTAAATACTTACCAACGCAAGTATCATTATTCCAATGATTCATCATTGAATAAGCAATTCTTAAATAATCATATCTATCAGCAAAAAAAGTATAACGACCATACTCGCCTGATGATCTATTACCTGATTTATGTTTTTCTATTGACTTACCAAAATATACATTTCTTTGAACCTTTGCGTCTTCGGTAAATATCTTATGCAATAATTTTTTCCAGTCATTACCTGTTTTGTAAATTACATAATTCATTATAACATTCGTAGTCATAGCAGAGTAATTATATTTTTGAAATTCCATCTGACCTGTTGTTGTATTCCATGTACCATTTTCGACATCTCTAAATGGTTTAGTATCTTTGAAATACTTTTTCATAATTCTACTAATAGGTTGTGTATTTACATTTTGACCTTTACCTTTAATTTTATTATCTGTTTTATAATATCTTTGACCTATTATATGTTCATCACCTGCTGCCATGTTAAGTAAGTCTAATAATACCTGATTTTCATATAGGGTGTTTTCAACAGTTGGATAATCTATTTTATGATTAATTGATTCTATATAACCACCACACAAAGCATAACCTGTAACCAAAGATACTAAAGATTTACCAACCGAGTGTGAAGGCATGTAACCATTTCTATATTTTGATTTCTTAAATTGATCAATCTTAATTACGCCGTCCTCAAATAGTATAAACGATACCATACCATAGTCGCCGTCTTTTGATTTTTTCTTATTAATCTGTTCTTCAACTACAGCAGATATTTCATTATTTATAATCGCTGACTTAAACTTAACTGCGTTTTCAGATTTTTTAATAGAATATTTGTATAAATTATCAAAAGCGTATTTCTCATTTTTGTGATGACCAAATACAACACTGATCATCATAAAGAAAATTAATACTATATAAAATGACAAAATTTTAAACATGGTCATTTTTATCTAATATATAATAAACTAGTATATCTTATTTTCATCTTAGATACCTAAATTAATATTTTTAGATACATTGTAATCAATTTGAGCAGGTTTTTTTAAATTAAGATTGTTCATGATTTCAATATATTCATCAACACTGCTTACTTGTAATCTTGGATTTTGTTTTTTTTCTTTTCCAATCGTACTTACTTTTTCACCTTTATAATCATGAGCAGGGTACAAAAGAGTTTCCTCAGGCAATTTCAAAAGTTTATTAAAAATTGAATTATAAGCATCTTTTGAACTACCATTTTGAAAGTCTGTTCGACCAGTCCCGTTAATAAGAAGTGTGTCACCTGAAAAAAGATAATTATCCATTAAAAAGCTATAGCTATCTGAAGTATGTCCAGGAGTATACATCGCTCTAATTTTCAGATTATCAAGATTAATATATTCATCATCTTTTACTTTAATTTCAACGGCATCTGCAGGAGTGTGTGCACCCATAATAGTAGAGCATTTAGTAATATCTTTGAGCTTAGATGCTCCTGTTACATGATCAGCGTGAATATGAGTATCAATTACTTTTACTAATTTTAAATCTAATTTTTTAAGCAAATTTATATATTCACTAACATTTTCTATTACGGGATCTATAAGCAATGCTTCTCTACCTTCTCCAGATGAAATTAAATAAGTATATGTCGAAGATTTTGTATCGAATAATTGTTTGAAAATCATTTTAGTACAATAACATAATAGTACAAATTGACCCATTGTTAAAACATTTTAAAATATTATTTTTCAGATATGAAATTAATTAAAATTTTATTAATAACTTTATTTTTCAATACATTTGCCTACGCAGATAAAAACATGAAAATTGGCACAAAAGGTAAAGAGAGCGAAATTTCAAGAACAATTAAAGTTATAATGTATGACAACTATTATGAACCAAGTTCATTTCAAATTAAATCAGGTGAAACAATAAAATTTGAAGTTGAAAATGCAGGTATGCTTGTTCATGAATTTAATATTGCAAATAAAATGATGCACATGAAACATCAACCAGAAATGATGAAAATGGTTGAAAATGAAATTCTTTTAGCTGATTCCATTGATAAAGAAAAAATGAAAAAAATGGCAAAAATGGATAAAGCTATGGCCCATTCACATAGTAATAGTGTTTTACTTGAACCAAAACAAAAGGGTGAAATCATTTGGAAATTTGATAATGCAGTTAACATTGAAGTAGCTTGCAATGTTCCTGGCCATTATCAAGTTGGAATGATTGCTAAAGTTGATATAAATTAACTTAATGGACACAACTGCGAAGGCTAATTTTCATTGGTCATGCAAACATACTTGGAAAAGAAGTGCTAAAAATACCGCTTGGTGTTTGTTGGGTTGTGCAATCGGTGATTTAGGTACAATTTTATTTTTTCAGCTAACAAAAATTCCATTTCCTGTTTTAGGAATTATGATTTTAGCTATCATGAATGGTTTGATCACAAGTATCATTTTGGAGACAATTATATTAATGAGACAAAGTTTTGATTTTTCAAAAGCTTTTAAAACTGCAATTGGAATGAGTTTTATATCAATGATAAGTATGGAAGTTGCTATGAACTTAACTGATTACTTTCTAACTGGTGGTGCAATATTAACATGGTGGGTTGTGCCAATTATGCTCTTAGCTGGTTTTTTAACTCCTTGGCCCTATAATTATTGGCGATTAAAAAAATTTAATATTGCGTGTCATTAAAGAATTGGGACAATAAAACTTGGCTTTCATCAACTAGTTATATTAAATCATTTAACAAATTCTTAATTAAAGAAACTAAACTCAATAAGAATTCTGAAATTTTAGATATTGGATGTGGAAGAGGTAAGATATTAGGAAATCTAACATCTAAGCTTAAATTGGTTAATAAGCCAATAGGTATTGATATTGAGCGACATAAAGATAGAGATAAAAGAATTATTTTTAATAAAACAGATGCAATAAGTTACTTAAAAAAGAATAGAAAAAAATTTGATTTAATTTTACTAAAACAAACAATTCATTTTTTACCACTTAAAGATATAAAAAAACTACTTTTACTATGTATGAATTGCCTTAATTTTGGTGGTCGGATAGCAATATTTACCTTGGCCACATCTAAAAATGAAATTCCAACTTTTTTAAAAATGAAAAAAAAATTAAATAAATCGCTTAAAAGAGATCAAAAGATACTGAGATATGTAAATGGTTTATATCCTGGAAGTGTTTCGAAGACGTTTTCTTTCAAAGTAAAGATATCGAGAGAGAAATATATGGAAATGATTAAAAATCGATACATTTCAACATTATTGAATTTAAGTAGTGCAGATATTTTTAAAGGAATAAACGAAATCAGCAGGAAATATAACAAAAGACTAAATTTTAGAGATAAATTAATTTGTCGAATTTTAAAAAAGTAAATTCAATTTACTTAAGGGGTCGCCCCTTTGCTCTCCAGCCAAAAGAGCTCCCTTAAGTCGCCTTGATGGCATTCAAGTCCGAATGGACTTTAAGTTTTTTGTTTTCGTTTTTATGAAATATAAAGCTACCCAGCTAAGTATCAGGTGGCATTTGATTCATTAAAACTACCTCCTTAATTAGAAGTTAAATTTCAGCAAGGTTGTATTCAAGATATTTATTTGCAAATTAATTAAATATATTTCTTGAATACAACCTAATTATTTATTAGTCTTCCCACATCTTAAAAAAACTTCACTTAAAAATAGAAAATTAAAAATTGCATTGAGTTTTAATATCTATATTGTTTCATTATGAAATATGTAAAAGGATTAATTAATTTACTTGTAAGCTTAATCGTCTCCACGATAATTATTTACGCAATAAATATTGCAGCAGGTTTTGCTGGAGCTGACTACACATTTAGTCATGGGGAAACATTTGTAATTTGGATATTAATGGCAATATTAGTTAACAATTGCTTTAACAAATAATTTATATATTAAATTTTCTTTTCAAGTGTTTAAGTTTTCCCTCAGTGCTATCATAATCTATATAGCAACCTTGTAAAAATCGATTACCTTCATTAGCATTATATTCAGTTCTGCCGTGAAGAAGTCTATAGTTATCCATCATCAATAGATCACCAGGTTTTAATTTAAATTCAATTCTGAATTTTTCTGAGTTGTACATTTCCGATATTTTGTTTCTAGCTGCATAATATAATTCTAATTTTTCTTTATCCATTAAGGGCACAAAATCTAATCGAGGACTAAATCTGACTTGTTTAAGTCTTCCGTTTTCATCAAGTTGGATCATTTCTGCCCAGTCTTCTAAAACAACATTATCATCGACAAATTGAAATCTAACTTTGATTTCGGTCAAAATTTGGAAAAAAGTTGGATGTTCTTTTTTTAATTCTTCCGTTACAGCAAGACCATCAACTAATGTTGATAAGCCACCACCCACTTCATTTTCGATGCAATGCAGCAATTGTATACAGGGCACTGGTTTTCTATAAGGATTGTCAGTATGTGGTGCTAAAGGTAATGAAGTATAGGCAAGATCATTTGGATTTGGTTTTGATTTAACATTAAAAAACTCACCAAAGTTAGTTCGTCTAATACTTCCAATTGAATTAGCAAAATTGACAATAAAGTTATCTTGGGTAGGAACATTTTCAAATATAACAAATCCATATTTGTAAAAGTCTAATAAAGATTCATACATTATTTTTTCCTCAAAAAAATTTTTATTAAACTTAAAAATATTGTTATTTTGAAAGTCTGATTTCCATGAAATCTTATTGATAAAGTATAATTCATTATCTTTCTCAAACTCTTTAAGTATATTTTCGATAACTAGTTTTGCGTATGCACCATCTTTAAAACTTACCTCAAGAAATTTATCTGAAATATTCACTTTTGAAATTTCTGAGCTATTTTTAAGCATTGTTGGATCAAATAATCTTTGTTGAGTTTTTTGATCTAAAAAGTTATCGCTATTCACCCGTTCTCTTAGCCAAAAAGGGTGAATTTCTTTTTTTGCACCCTGTTTTTCAAAAAACACTTTGTTATCAGTTAATTCTATTTTCATACAATAATAAGAGAATTATTTAAAATTTTACTTTAATCAATATAAATTAAATAGTAATAGTCCCATGTGTCAAAATTAAATTCATCAGATTTTAAAAGGTATTCTAAGTTTGTTGATGGCTTAGCTAGAAAACTTACTAATTTTTATTACTCTAAGATCAATAGAACTTTTAAAGTCTCCAACAAATTAAGAGGCAAGGGATTCGATCCTGTTACAACCTCAGATAAAGCTTTTGAAAAATTTATCAGGAAAGAGATAGCAAAAAAGTTTCCTAATCACCAAGTCATAGGTGAGGAGTTTGGCAAAAAGAAAACTAAAAGTGATTTTACTTGGGTCATTGATCCAATTGATGGAACCAGGTCTTATGTAATTGGTAATCCCACTTGGAGTAACTTAATTTCTTTGAATTATAAAGGGAACCCTGTTATTGGACTGGCAAATTATCCCGTTCTTAAAAAATATTATTTTAATACCTCAGATAAAGCTGCATATGTTGTGGATCAAAGAAAAAAAAGAAAAATAAAAGTTAATAAAAAAATCTTATTCAAAAATATAAAAATGTCTGCTGCTTTTCATGGCATGTTATCTTTAAATAAACAAAAAAAAATACCCAAAATTTTAAAACTAATGCAATTTCCATGTGCAGATGCTCTTAGTTATTCACATCTTGCAGAAGGTAAAGTTGATGTAGTTATTCAATGTGGAAATAAAATTTGGGATATTCATCCTTTAATACCAATTATAAAAGCAGCTGGTGGAGTTGTTAGTACATGGAAAAATACAGATGCGGTTAAAGGTGGAAATATTATTGCTTCAGTTAATAACAATATTCACAATAAAATTTTAAAAATGCTTAGACCAATAACTAAGTAGTTTTACCAAGAGTATTCAAAAGAATTACACCAATAATAATTAGAGCTATCCCAATAATACCATAGAGATTTGGTATTTGATTATATTTAAACACGCCAAATAAAGTTACTGCAGTAATTGTTAGTCCTCCGTACGTAGCATAGGTGAAACCTACAGGAATAATATTCATTGCTTTTGATAAACAAAAAATACAAGCAACTATTGATATTGCACAAAAAATTGTTGGGCCAATATTGGTAAATCCATTAGTAGATTTTAAAAAACCATTTGAAGTAATGCCAAGGATAATTGCCAGTAGAAGAAATATATATCCAGATAAATTAGTCATAAATTTAATTTGTTTTACCAAGAAGATTAACTATTAACACTCCTGAAATAATTAAAATTAAACCAACAATAGTGTAAATGTCTGGCATTTGATTAAATTTATATACCCCAACAATTGTTGTGGCGATAATACATAGACCTGCAAATGAGGCGTAAGTAATACCTACAGGAATAGTTTTCATAACAATTGATAATGTAAACATACAAGCAACTATTGTTATTGCTGTTAATAAGCTTGGTAATAATAATGTAAAACCATTAGCTCCTTTAGCAAAACCATTTGCTGCAGTCCCCAAAATTACTGCAAGTATAAGAACTATGTAGGCAATTATATTACTCACAATATAAAGAGTATTATTATTTGGTAATTTTATCTACAAATTTTTCTACTATCGGAGCTACAATTGTTGTGGCAACTAATGCAACAGGTAAGCTTACTGACCAAGCTTTAAAAAATCTCTTATAATAAAGTTCATCGTAACCTGTATTGATATATGTAATTATAAGTGTCATGATCAAGCTCATGCCAAGACCCATAAAAAATATAAATATTAATTTTGAATATTTCTTTGGAAACATTATTTAGGCATTGGAGTGGCGCCAGTCTCTAAACTTATAATTTTTCCATCTTTATATTTATAAACTGCCATTACTGCCTCAACATTCCCGTCATTGAATGTAACTATTGAATGGTGAACTCCAATTTCATCATTTTCATAGACCACTCTGGCTTTATCTTGGTTTATATCACCGCTCATTGCCCATTTTATAACATCAGCTTTACCTATGGTGTTTCCTGACTTGTGCATTGTGAATTTAAAGTCATCATGTAAAAGCTCATTCATGGTTGACTCATCTTTTTTATCAATTGCATTGGTATATTTCTCTAACATCGACATCCTAAACTCCTTCTTAATCGTTGAATACCATTCTCATTTCATCTTGTATTGTACCTTCTTTAAAGACTCCCTTCATTTTTTTTTGAAGTTCTATAAATTTAGGATCTGCAGACATGTTTTGATCATTTTCAAATGCTTTGTCTGTAAACTGTTCTCCTACAAGAGTTTCTCTAACTGTTCTTGGATTTCCACCAATTTGAAAAGAAAAATAAACTTCATGATCAGGATAATGTTTTTTTCTTACTTCAGCTAAACCTTTAGAAATTTCCATAGCCTCACCAAGTTTTTCGTCATAAACTCCGATGGTTCTTGTGTAAATTGCTTTCATTATTTATCCCTATTTTGCGTTATAATCCATTACCTGGTCAGTGCACTCAGTAAATTTGTGAGGTTCAAAGAAGTCGTTCATTTGACCTAGTTGATTAATTATATCTTCCTCACTATTTCCTTTCCACCAGCAAAACATTTGCATTGTATCAGCTGGTGTATTCCAAGTCATTTGACATGCAGCTTTATCACTGGTCATTGATTTAATAATATCCTCCATTTTCATTGAGGCTACTGTTTCGCTAAATTTATCCTTCATTTCTTTAGATTTGAAAGTGTGAGTTACCATATAGTTTTTCATTTTTCTCCTTTGTGTTTAGCTTTTAAATAAAGCAAGAGCTTCATTCAAAAGTTTTTCAGACTTAGCATGATCACCATTATTATGGGCATCCATACCTTGATCTTTAAGTTCTTGAGCTTTTTTAATTTTTTCATCAATATTTTTAGCTAACATCGGACATGAACCTGCATATGCTGAGCTAACAAATAAGACCAAACAAAGCGTTAACATTATTTTTTTCATTTATTCTCCTTATAAATTTACTTCAGATAGTTCATATAATTTAGCGCTCTCTACACATTCTGCGTAAATAGCCTTCGCGGTAGGATTGTTCCCAGTTACAAATTCTTTCATTCCAGCTTCATTATGAACATTCACTTTAAATAACATCCCACTTTTATCTGGAATCATGGCTCCAACAGTTTTTTCTGGATAGGCAACACTTTTTCTAACACCCATCCCTTCATCTGATTGCATCCAACCCATGAAAGTTTCTAATTTACCCTCTTTAAGTTTAAGGAATACTAACATTTCTTTTTCCATTTTTTCTCCTTTTAAATTAATACAAAGTCTGAACTACTTTTTTAACTCTTTCAGCTCCATTCGGAACTAAAGCTTCAACAAATGTATGACATTTTTCAGTTTTAGCTTTGTCGTATTTGGAGCCATAATGTTTATCAACTGCTTTATTAACTCCTTCATCCCATTCTTTTTCTGGAATACCAATTTCAAGAGCATACGTTTTTAAAACTTTTACTGTTGAAATAGATTTTTCTTTCATGCCATATTCAAATTTTTCACCAGATGGTAAAAAGTAATTTGCCATATAAATTCCAATACAATCCCAGGCTTTAGATTTATCGTCCTTACTCATACCTGCATGAGCAGAAGTAAAAATTAATAAGGATAGTATTGCTGCTATATATTTATTCATGACTCCTCGATGTTAATTATTATTATTCTAAAAATGTAACTGTTTTGTTACATGGCTGATATGCGATATTATAGCCAGCTAGGTATTGGAAGGTTTTTTTCCTTTAAAAAGGATTTATTAAACATCTTTGAGTTGTATTTATCAGACTTATCGCAAAGAATAGTTACAATAGTTTTTCCTGGGCCAAGTTCTTTTCCAAGTCTAATTGCTCCTGCAATATTTACACCACAACTGGTTCCTAAACTTAAACCCTCATTTTGAATTAAATCATAAAGTATTGGCAAAGACTCCTCATCACTAATTGAATAAGCACCATCAATTTTTGCCTCAGCAAAATTTTTAGTTACTCGACTTGAACCAATTCCCTCAGTAATTGATCCTCCTTCAGCTTTTAATTCACCATTTGTAATATAATTATAAAGAGCAGAACCTGTTGGATCAGATAAATAGATTTTAACATCTTTATTTTTTTCTTTTAAAAATTTACTTACACCACCAATAGTTCCACCTGTTCCAGAAGCACAAACAAAACCATCTACTTTACCGTTAGTTTGTTCCCAGATTTCTGGTCCTGTGGTTTCATAGTGGCCTTTTGCATTGGCAGTATTATCAAATTGATTTGCCCAAACTACACCATTGTTATTTGTGCTTTTTAATTCTTCAGCAAGACGACTTGCAACTTTTACGTAATTACCATCATCTTTATATGGTTTGGGTGGTACCAATCTAAGATCTGCACCAATGTTTTTTAAAGTATCTTTTTTTTCTTGTGTTTGATTGTCATTCATCACAATAATTGTTTTATAACCTAAAGAATTTCCTAAAAGACACAAACCTATTCCAGTATTACCAGCAGTGCCTTCAACTACAATTCCACCCTCTGAAATTAATTTCTTTTCCTGTGCATCTTTAATTAAAGCAAGAGCAGCTCTATCTTTAACTGATCCACCTGGATTAAGATATTCCGCTTTACCAAAAATATGACATCCTGTGATTTCAGAAGCAGCTTTTAATTTAATTAAAGGAGTATTTCCAATCGACTCAAGAAAATTATTTTTAATTTGTGTCATTATCTTTATCTTTATCAGTAACCGCATAAGGTTGAAATCCTTTTGTGGCATCCCCAACTCTTGTGGCTGGAATTCCAATCATAATGGATTTCTCAGGAACATTTTTGGTAACCACTGCATTAGCACCTATTAAAGAATTTTTTCCAATTACAACTGGTCCTAAAATTTGAGCACCAGAACCAACGACGACATTGTCTTCTAATGTTGGGTGTCTCTTAACATTTCTTTGATCATTTGCATTAATACTTGGAGCAATCCCACCAAGGGTAACGTTGTGATAGATGGTAACATTGTCTCCTATCTCGGAGGTTTCACCAATTACAACACCCATGCCATGATCGATAAATAAATTTTTTCCTATTTTTGCTTTTGGATGAATCTCTATACCAGTTAAGAATCTTGAAAATTGAGAAATGATTCTTGCAACTAAATCAAATTTAGCGATTGCAAAAAAGTTTGCAATTTTATGAAAAAAAATAGCTTTCACTCCTGGGTATGTAAGAATCAAACTTAACTTTGATTTTGCCGCAGGGTCTCTGTCTATTATAGATTGTAAAAAATCATTCATTATTATTTGCCAACTTGATTTAAAAAATTAATGCTTATATAGTTATTTTGTTAAGTATTTAAAGGAGAAATTATGTACAAAAACACGAACTGCTTTCATTTAGCAATACCATGCGGTGATTTGGAGACAGCAAAAAAATTTTACAGCGAAACATTAGGCTGCAGATTAGACAATTCTGCTCAGGAGTGGGCAGATGTAGATTTTTGGGGAAATGAATTAACACTTCATGCAAGTGAACATAAATTAGATAATGAAAGACACGATGTCGACATGGGTAATGTTTCAGTACCTCACTTCGGTGTTCATTTATCTAGAAAAGATTTTGATACTTTAAAACAAAGATTAAAAGATAAAGGTGCAAAATACTATGATGAGCCTTACCTAAGATTTAAAGGCACAAAGTATGAGCAAGAAACATTTTTTGTTAAAGATCCCAACGAAAATATTTTAGAAATTAAAACATTAACGGCAAATCCTGAATAATTTTTATTAAATTATTTTCAGGCGTGTTTTAATGAGCAGAAGAAGAAATCTATTAAAGATTATTGGTGTATCTTGTTTATCATGGATTTTATATCCATATAAATTTGTACTTTCAGAAACCAAAAAAATAATCAATCAGAACCTTACCAGTAAACAAAAAGAAATTATGTTTAATGAAGGTACTGAAAGACCATTTACTAGTGAATTACTGCAAGAAAAAAGAAAAGGTTTTTATCATTGTGCGAATTGTGGAAACAAATTATTTTCCTCAGAGGCTAAATTCGATAGTGGCACTGGTTGGCCATCATTTAGTGAAGCTTTACCAGGGGCATTTAAAACAAAAGTAGATTATTCATTTGGTATGAAAAGGATTGAATATCATTGTGCTAAGTGTGGCGTCCATCATGGACACGTTTTTGATGATGGTCCAAGCTCAACTGGTAAAAGATTTTGTAATAATGGGTTGTGTTTATTGTTTATCCCTGAAACTTGATAATCATTTTTATTTTCTAAAGATTTAAAGTAAGTTCAAAAAATTCAAATATATAATTTATGGAATTTGCTTTATTAGGTTTTTTAACAGGATTAAGTTTAATATTAGCAATTGGTGCTCAAAATATTTTTGTCATAGAACAAGGTTTAAAAAAACAACATGTATTTTTGGTTTGTTTAATTTGTTCTATATCTGATTTTATTTTAATATTTTTAGGAATATTTCTTTTTCATTATTTTACCCAATATTTTACCCCAACAATTGAATTAGTACTTAATATTTTATTAGTTATTTTTTTAATTCACTTTATTTATTCAAAAATAAAATCTTTTAAGACTCAAGTAACGATAGATAAAAATTCTAACTTTATCGAAAAAAAAAATGTAATATTTAAAACACTAGGGTTTACTTTTTTAAATCCACATGTTTATTCAGATACTGTATTTTTTTTAGGTAATTTTTCTAAGAGTTTTTTAATTCTTGAGAAATATTTTTTTGGAATTGGGGCAGCTGTAGCATCTTTTTTATTTTTTTTTTCAATTGGATATTTATCTCAATATTTCTCTAATTATTTGAATGATAGAAATATATGGAAATATATAAATATTTTCATTATTTTGTTTATGTTTTTAATAACAATTTACATTTTAAGAGATATATTTAAATTTTTTTAAAATTATGAAAATATATAAATTCTTATTAATTTTTCTTTTTTTTTCTTTTCAAGCAAATGCAAAAGAATTACCTCGAATAGATACAAAGTTTTATTTAGGTATTTATAAATCTTTTGATAAATTTAGTGCAACAGCTTTATCTACTTATACAGATTATTTAGACACTCCTTATTATACAGAAACTGATGCTGAAAAAAGAAATCTTGGTTATTTTTTAGGTTATAATTTTTATCTAGATAATTTTTTTATTGGTGTAGAAACAAATTTTCAAGAAAATATCGGTAAAGATCAATCTATTGCAGGATTAAATGGAAGTGTGACTTATGAGAAAATGAAGGAAGCAAAATTTAAGATAGGATACAATTTTGGTGATTTTGATTTTTTTACCTATTTAGGTGGTGGTGATATTGATACCACATGGACTGCTTACCACAGCGATCCAAGCAAAATTAATAATTATTATACTAGAGGTTTGGGAATTGATTATTATTTTAACGATAATTTCTTCTTAGGCTTAAATTTTGACGAAACAACTTTTGATATATTTTATACAGGGTCTCTTTATGTTGAGGAAGTTCATAAAAGATCTGCGAGATTAAGGTTTGGATACCTTTTTTAATCTGAGTACCCGTATTTTTTGAGCCTTACATCTCCAGTTCTAGCATGAGCTTCCATTCCTTCGTATCTAGATATTCTTGCAGCAGCAGCACCAACTAGTTCAGTAGACTCTTTCGTCATTCTTTGAAAACTTAATGTTTTAATAAATTTACCAACAAATAAACCACCAGTGTATCTGCCAGCTCCTTTAGTTGGTAAAATATGATTTGTACCTGAGCATTTATCTCCGTAGGCGACTGTAGTTTCTTCACCGACAAATAATGATCCGTAATTTGTTAATCGTTCATGAAACCATTTTAAATTTTCTGTTTGAACTTCTAAATGCTCTGGAGCGTATTCATCACTAATTTTCACAATCTCTTCATCCGTATCACAAACAATGACCTCACCATAATCTCTCCAAGCTGCCTCTGCGCTAGTTCTTGGAACCTCTGGTAACTCTGCAATTAATTCAGGAACTCTCTTCATAACTTTCTCAGCTAATTCTTTACTAGTTGTATACAGCCAACATGGTGAATTATAACCATGTTCAGCTTGACCTACTAAATCAACCGCAACTATTTCTGGATCTGCTTTTGCATCAGCAATTATTCCAATTTCAGTTGGACCTGCAAATAAATCAATACCCACTTTGCCATATAAAATTCTTTTTGCTTCGGCCACAAACTGGTTTCCTGGACCAACAATTATGTCTGCTGGAGGGTTTTTAAATAATCCATTAGTCATTGCAGCAATCGCAGGCACTCCACCTAAGTTTAAAATTACATCTGCTCCACAAAGATCAGCAGTGTAGACAATAGTAGGGTGGGCACCAACACCTTCTTTTGGCGGACTACACGCAATGATATTTTTAACACCAGCAACTTTTGCTGTAGTAACGCTCATTACAGCAGAGGCAATATGTGCATATCTTCCCCCAGGTATGTAACAACCCGCCGTATTAACAGGAACTAATTTTTGACCTGCATACAAACCATCAGACAATTCAACTTCAAAATCTTGCCCGTAATTTTTGAGTTGAGCTTCGGCAAATTTTCTTACTCGATCAAAGGAAAACTGAATATCATCTTTAGTTTTTTGATCTAAAGTTTTTTTAATTTCTTCAATTCTTTCTTTTGAAACAATGATTTCACCATCATATTTGTCGAACTTTTTGGTTAAATCAATACAACCTTGTTCTTTTGTACTCTCAATATCTTTTAATAAATCTTGAACAATTCCAGTTGTTTTATTGTCATCTGTTGATGATGTTTTTGGAGATTTTTTTAAATAAGTGATTGCCATATTATTTGTTTATTATTGTTGAATTATTTAAGACAATTTCAATTTTATTGCAATCAAACAATTAATCTAAAGCAACAACTGCTGCAGCAATGGATGCTAATCTTGCAGGAGCTTCGTCAGAACGGCTAGTTATTACTACTGGAACTTTACCTCCAACAACCACACCTGCTGCACACGCTCCACAAAAATATATAAGCATTTTTACTAAGCCATTTCCCGTTTCAACACTTGGGACCAGTAATACATCAGCCATACCGGCTACACTGTTTTGTATTCCTTTAATAGCGGCAGATTTTTTTGAGATACTATTATCAAATGCCAATGGACCAAAAACATCTGCATTCAAATTTTCTTTTTTAGCTAAGTTAGTTAATTCCTCAGCTTCTTTAGAACTTGGAACACTATCTAAAACTTCCTCCGTAGCTGATAATATTGCTACCTTAGGTTTTTCAATACCAATTCTATTGGAAAAATTAATTACATTTTTAAGAATATGTAGTTTTGTTTTTACATTAGGTAAAACGTTTAATGCTCCATCCGTTATTATTAAAGGTTTATCCTCTTTTCCTAAAGTCATATGCCAAATATGGCTTAATCTAGTTTTTCCAAGTAAATTGTATTCTCTTTTCAAAACTTCTTTCATTAGAACGTCAGTATGAATATGGCCTTTCACAATAATTTTGATCTTTTGTTCACTTGCCAGTTTTGCAGCAATTGTTGCTGTATTATTTTCAACAGGCTCATGGATTATCTCATAATTTGAGATATCCCATTTCAGATCCTGGGCGCATTTATTAATTTCTTTTTCATCACCAATAAAAATTGGCTCAATTAGATTTTCTTTGACAGCATCTTGTACGGACTGCATAGGAAGAGGTTTTCCGGCATTTACAATTCCAGCTTTAACACCTTTCTTTTTATGAGCAACATTAAGTAAGTTATCAGGACAAATAATTTCTTTATCGGAAAGCATATTAATCTTTTAAGTCTATTAAATCTTTTTGAATAATTTTTGACAATTTGATTTCTTTTTTTAAGTTCATTTTAAACCTTTTATCTTTATTTTGACCAGGATACATTATCTCTTTTACTCCTTTAATTTTAGGCAATCTTTTAATTGTTTTAATATTATTCTTAATTCTTGAAGTATAGTTTTTGACAAATAAGTTTGTTTTAAATGTGATAAACAAATGTCCAATATTTTGTGGACCTGAAAAATCATCAAAAGGATCCTTAACTTTACCTGCATGATTTCCACCGGTTAAAACACCACTCAAAATATCTACCATCCACGCCAAACCAGAACCTCTAAAACCTGCTATCGGTAATTGAACTCCATAAAGGGCTTTTTTTGCATCTGTCGTTGGTTTGCCAAATTTATCTAGTGCAACACCTTTTGGTATTTTTTGATTATTTCTAGCTGCAAATCTAATTTTTCCTCTGTTAATTTTTGCAATAGCTGTATCTAATATAAAAGGTACCCTTGCTCCAGTTGGAGAACCAAAACATATAGGATTTGTTCCAAACAAACTTTTTTTTGCACCATAAGGAGCAATTGCAGGTGGAGCGTTAGTATAAATCATTGTGATTAAGTTTTTTCTGACTGCTTGTTCAGCGTAATAACCAGATAATCCATAGTGACCACTATTTTTAACTGCCACTAAACCGATACCTGTTTTTTTAGCACATTCGATTGCCTTTTTAATTGCAAGGTCTGCTGCAACGAAGCCAATACTATTATCAGCATCAATATGAGTAATCGATTGAGATATCTTTTTTACTTTTATTTTAGGTTTTGGATTGATAACTTTTTTAGATATTCTTTCACAATACATTCTTAATCTAGAAAGACCATGACCATAAGCACCAACTAATTCAGCATTAATCAAAGCATTAGTAGAAATAACAGCATGAGGATTACTTAATCCATGATTTTTAAAAATTTTGATAACTTCTTTTTTAAGATTTTCTGTTTTCAAATTAGCCTTTTCCACGCCATGGAATTGTTTTGTCTATTATTTTTCTTAAAGTGACATCAAATAATAAACCTAGCATTCCCATGATAAATATAGTGATCCAAATAACTTCGTATTGGAAATATTTTTTAGCAACGTTTTCAACAAATCCTATACCGGTTGTTCCAGCTAAAAACTCAGCCGCAACCAAAGTTCCCCAACACATACCGACAGCAACTCTAATTCCTGTAAGTATTTCTGGTAAAGAATTTGGAAAAATTACATATCTCAATATTTGTTTTTTGGATGCACCAAGTGAGTGAGCTGCATGAATTTTCGATAATTGGGTACCAGAAGCACCGGCTCTTGCAGAAATAATCATGATTGATAATGAGACCATAAATAACAAGAAAACTTTCCCGGTATTATCAATTCCTAAAACTGAAATGATTAAAGGAGCCCAGGCTAGAGGGGGAACAGGTCTATAAAGCTCAATTAACGGATCAAAGAAACCTTTGGCAAATCTATTTAGTCCCATAAATAATCCAAGCGGCACACCAATCAATATTCCAAACACTAATCCTAAAAATACTCTTAAAAAAGAATCCCAAATATGACCATAAGGCACGGGTACTTTAAATAACTTAAAGTCTCCTGTTACTAATTTTAAAACTTGGCCTTTAAAATTTTGTTTAACTATTCCATCTTGAGTGTGAACTGGGTACTCACCTGGTAGAATATCAGCGATCCAATCTGGTAAAATAAAACCAATCATTTTACTAACATCAACTAGTTCTATCCATAGGAGAGGAATTTCTTTATAACCTACACTTGGTTTAAGCATCAGCATAAATTTATCAAATGTATCTGACGGCTTAGGCAGCCATCTACCAGATCCTTGT
>CACJYH010000005.1 GCA_902597695.1 uncultured Pelagibacteraceae bacterium
TGGCTCAAGTGGAGGGACTGATGTATTTACCTATACATTATACGATGGTACTGCAACAACCACCGCAACATTAACCATAACCGTAAATTCTGCTCCTGTAGCAGCAGATAACACAGGGATTGTAAATGAGGATGGTACTCTTACAGTTAGTGATGGAGCTAGTGCAAATAGTATTACAACTGCAGCAATTACCTATGATGCAAATGACACATTTGATATGTCAGCTGTGTCAAGTGAAAATTTTACTGCGGGCTTAGCTTTTAATAACGATGGCACAAGAATGTTTCATGGAGGAAATGATGGTGATGCGATAAAAGAATATCACTTGTCAACTGCTTATGATGTTTCAACTGCAAGTTATCAGGGGGATGCTCAAAAGTTAGATGTTAGTGGCCAAACAGTTGAACCATTCGGTTTAACTTTTAATAATGATGGAACAAAATTATATGTAAGTGGTGGTCTCGGTGCTGGAAAAGTTTTTCAATATACCCTGGGAACTGCTTATGATGTTAGCACTCAAACTGGTAGTGTAGTAGAATTTGCTGCTGGAGATACTAGGCCATGTGGAATTAGATTTAACAATGATGGAACAAAATTATTTGTAGCAGGTTTTAATGGGGGTAACATTGAGGAAATTCATCTTTCGACCGCATATGATCTTTCAACAGCATCTCGTTCAGACTCTAATCGTTTAGATATATCTGCAAAAGAGACTTTGCCTAGAGATATAGAATTCAATATAGATGGTACAAGATTGTTTGTTGTGGGAGGTCAAGGTAAAGATATTACAGAATACAAATTATCAACTGCCTACGATGTATCAACAGGAACTTATGTTGGTGAATATAATATAAGATATGCCCCTGATGGATCTGAAGTTGATAGTGAACCTTTCAGTCTTTTATTCAATAAAATGGGAACTAAAATGTTTATGATGGGTTATAATACTGATGATGTTCATGAATATAACCTGACCAGCCCTTATAACCTTATTAATGTAAAAGATGAACATGATGGGGATGTCTTAGGTGATGATACAGATGCTGATAGTGATACTTTAACAGTTACTGCAGTTAGAACAGGATCAAGTGAGGGAAATGGAACTGCTGGAACAGTTGGTGCAGCATTAACAGGAACTTATGGTCAGTTAACACTTAATTCAAATGGCTCATATACTTATGTGGCAAATCAAGATGCTGCTGATGCTTTAGACTCTGGAGATGTGGTAACTGATAGTTTTAATTATACAGTTTCAGATGGAACAGTAACCGATATAGCCGTAATTGAAATTACAGTGATAGGTATCAATGATAGTCCAGTTGCAGATGATGAAACTGGCTCTATTGGTGCAAGTAATACTCTTACAGTCACAGATGGTACGTCAGATCTTTTACATGGCGACACTGACGTTGATGCTAGTGCATCATTAAATGTAACAAGTATTGTTGCCACTACTGCAGGTGGAAGTGCTACAGCTGTGACACAACTGACTTCTTATAATTCAGGCTACACATCTGTAACAGGTAGTTATGGTACTTTAAGGATTGGTGCAGATGGAACTTATCAATATATTGCCGGTTCAAGTGGAGGTACAGATGTTTTTACTTATACTCTTTCAGATGGAGCAGCGACCGATACTGGTACACTTACTATAACTGTAAACTCTCCACCAGTTGCAGCAGACAACACAGGAACTATTAATGAAAATGCAACTTTATCAGTTAGTGATGGTGCTAGTGCTAATGATGTTATCCCTGTTTCAAGAGGAACTGCAGAAGATGTAAGTAATGAAGAGTCTACTGTAACAGATGTTATTTTTAATCCTGATGGTACAAAAATGTTTATTACAGGTCCTTCAGGGGATGAAATAAATGAGTATACTTTAAGCACAGCTTTTGATCCAACTTCAGCAACTCATGAAAGTGGGAATGTTTTAGATGTAAGTGGAAAGGATATTTACCCGCAGGGTATTGCATTTAATAATGATGGTACAAAAATTTATATGGTGGGAAATAATAGTGACGAGGTACATGCTTGGTCTTTAGGTACTGCGTATAGTCTTGCAAATGTTCATGCCACTAATGATTATATTTCAGGATATAATACTGCCACAGGTAGTAGTAATCCAAGAGACATTATGTTTAACAATGATGGAACTAAGATGTATATTTTGCATGGTGCCGGCGCTGCTGCTGATGATAGAATTTTTGAATATACTCTAAGTACACCTTATGATCCATCTACAAAAGGCTCTGCAAGCAGCCTTGATATTTCAGATCCTGGTGGCCAAAATTATCAACAAGGTATGTCATTTAACCAAGACGGGACTAGATTATTTATTGCAATTAATGGAAATGATCAGATTGTCGAATACGAACTAACAACAGCGTTTGATATTGACGGAGGACATACTTACAAAGGTGCATATACTGTTGCTTATAGTAATCCAGATCCAGCTGGGATAGCTTTTAATCACGATGGAACAAAAATGTTCAATGCTGATTTTGCACAAGATACAATTGAAACATACACTTTAGTTAGTCCATATAATTTAGTTGCAAATGTTTCTGGAGAGCATGATGGTGATGTTCTGGGAGATGATACGGATGCAAATAGTGATAGTTTAACAGTAACTTCATATAGAACAGGAGCAACTGAAGGTAGTGGAACTGCTGCAAGTTCTGTTGGTTCTGCTTTGACAGGAACTTATGGTCAGTTAACTTTAAATGCCAATGGATCCTATAGTTATGCAGCAAACCAATCAGCTGCAGAAGACTTAGACGCAGGTGATGTTGTGACAGATTCTTTTAATTACACTGTATCTGATGGTACTGACACTGATATTGGAAAGATAGTAATTACCATTGTAGGGGTAAACGACTCTCCAACAGGAGTAAATGATACTGACAGCGTTAATGAAGATGCTACAATAACACAAAGTTCAGGTTCTAGCCTCCTTGTTGCTGATGATACAGATGTTGATGATCATGATACTTTAACTGTAACAGCAATTCAACCGAATGGTGGTTCGTCCTCTAGCGTTGCATTACATAGCTCTTATAATAGTAATGGAACTTCTGTAACCGGTACTTATGGTACTTTAACTGTTGGTGCTGATGGAACTTATACCTATGTAGCTGATCAAAGTGCTGCTGATGATTTAGATTTAAATGATAATGTGACAGATGTCTTTACTTATACTGTTTCTGATGGAGCACAAACTGACACAGCAACTTTAACTATTACAGTTACAGGAGTAAATGATCCTCCAGTTGCTGTAAACGATACTGATAGTGTTAATGAAGATGCAACAGTTACTCAAAGCTCTGGATCAAGTTTATTAATGGCAGATGATAGTGATGCTGATGACAGCGCCTCTATAACAGTTACTCAAATCGCTGTAACTGGGGGATCGAATTCTGCAGTTGCTGGTGGAAGTTCATACAATTCAAGTGGTACTACTATAGTTGGTACTTATGGTACTTTAACTGTTGGTGCTGATGGAACTTATACTTATGTAGCTGATCAAAGTGCTGCTGATGATTTAGACGCTGGCGATACTGTAACAGATAGTTTTACTTATACTATTTCAGATGGAACATCTACTGACACTGCAACATTAATAATTACAGTTACAGGAGTAAATGATGCTCCTACAGCTGGAAATGAAACAGTGTATATCAATGAAAATAATACAGATGCTACTCATGGAGCAAGAACTTCATCAAATATTACAAAAAATTTTGCAGCTTCTGATTTTACTAATTATGCTGATGCAGATGACGATGATAGTGTTGGTATAAAGATTAAATCTTTACCAACTTCGGGTACGTTAACAAGAATAAGCAATGGAAATGCACAATCAGTTAATGACACAATTCTTGTTTCTAGTTTAAGATATACTCCAAATGCAAACTCTGAGTCTGATGATAGTTTTACTTATAGAGCTTGGGATGGTGATGCAGTTCAAGCGGTAACATATACAATTACAATTTCTGTTAACGCTGCACCAGTTGCTGTCAATGATACAGGAAGTATTACAGCGGGTGATGACGATGCTACAGGAAATGTTTTAACAAATGACACAGATAGTGATGATGCTTCATCAGCTCTAGGAGTTAGAGGAGTTGGCGCAGGTGCTGAAGGATCAACATTGGCAAATTCAAATGTGGGTAGTGCTGTATCAGGTACGTATGGTGACTTAACAATCAATAGTGGAGGGGCTTACACTTATAGTGTAACAGGCAATGCAGCGACAATTGCTTTAAGAGCAGGTGAAACTGCAACCGACGTTTTTTCTTATAAAGTCATGGATGATGAGACAAATGCTGGTACAAAAGCAATAGATATTGGAACAATAACTTTTACAATAACAGGTATCGATGGCGATGCTAAAAATGAACCAAATCCTGACGAAGTAAAAAAACCTAAGAAAGAAAAAAGAGAAGAAAAAAGACAAAAACGAGAAGAAGATAGACAATTAAAAAAATTAAAAAGAGAAAAAAGACTTGAACGAAAAGAATTAAAGATACCCAAATCTAAATTAGCTAAAAGTGCTGAATTTAACCAAGGCTTGAAACTCGTAGACTTAGTCGCAGAATCGAATTCTTTAGAACTTAAAGATAAAGGTTTGGATATCTATGTTGATAAAATTATTGCAAAACATTCAGATAAAGCACTCAAGGTAAAATTCAAAGTATTTAATGACGAGGGGAAAGAAGTACAAAAGTACTATGGTGAAATGAAAGATGGAAGCGCCTTACCAGATTGGATTAAGATTAATCCGAAAACAGGAAAAACAAAAACTGATATTCCTAAAGGTATGAAAATGGTGGAGTTTAAGATTATTGCTGTTGATGAAGATAATAATAAGAAGCAAGTAACTGTAGTAATCGATTCAAAAAAAATTGCTGAAGATAAAGAAATATTAAAACAATCTAGAAAGATAGAAAGAGCAAATAAATTAGAAGTTAAAAATGATGGATCTGTAAAACTGAACTCTATTAATGAACAAGGAAAAATTGATAAAACTAAGACAGAGGTAATAAATGAAATTGAAGATATTGATGAGTTATTAAAAACAATAGAGCCAAATGAATTTTTAAATTTAGAGGCAAAAGCTGAAAAAGAAAATTTCGAGGTTGAGCTACCTTGGCAAAATCTTAAATTGGTTTTAGATAATGGACAACAACTTCCTGAGTGGATTATATATGATCCAAAAACAGGGAAAGTCACTGCAACACCACCAGAAAATGTTCAGTCTATAGACTTAAAAGTTATAGTAGAAAATCCTAATGGTGAGTTATCAGTTAAAGATATCAAATTAGATTTTGTAAATGAAAATGCTCAAGAAACTAAAAATATTATAGAAAATGAAACTAAATTTGTCTCGTTGTCATCCCAATTATCCAAAGAATATTCTGATTGGGACGATTATGGTTCTCAATTAATAGATAGATTATAAGAAATATCCTATATTTTAATAATGAAAAAACTAATTTTTATAATTTTGTTTTTATTTATCAATGTCGTTCAAGCAGACAACCATGATACTACTACTACAGAGGAAGAAATTAGAGAAGCAAGAACTTTAGTCACTGCCACTGAAAAAGTTTCAATTTCTAGTGAAATAGCAGCGAGAGTTGAAAAAATAAATTTTTTAATGGGAGATGCATTTAAAAAAGGTGATACCTTGATTAGCTTTGACTGCAAACTTTACAATGCACAATTAGAAGTAATTAAAGCAGATCACAAAAGTGCACAAGTTCAACTGAAAAATGATAAAGAACTTTTAGATATGAGATCAATTGGAGAGTTACAATATCAATTATCAGAATCAGCTCTTAAAAAAGCTGAAGCAGAATTAACCATTGCTAAACTTAATGTCGAAAGATGCAATATTATTGCCCCCTATGATGGAAGAGTAATGGATGTTTACACAAATGTTTTTACTAGCATAGAACAACGACAACCATTAATGGACATTGTAGGAGATGGACTTTTAGAAGCAGCAGTTGTAGTTCCAAGTAAATGGTTGAGCTGGTTAAAAAAAGGTCATGATGTCAAAATCATTATTGATGAGACAGGAGATGAGTTGAATGCGAAAATAATTAGTTTAGGTGCTGCAGTTGATGCGGCCAGTCAAACAATTGAATTAAAAGCTCAGTTTAATGAAAAATATGAGAGTTTAATTCCAGGGATGAGTGGGATTGTTAAATTTTGAGCCAAGATAAAAATATAAAAATTGCAAGATTAATAAGCCTTGAAAAAAAAACTAGAGAAGCAAAAAGTAAAGATGAATTAAGTTTCCTTGTTGTAAATGAAACTAGAGAAATAATTGATTACACAACCTCATTTTTATTACTTAAAAGTCCAACAGATAAATATCATGTAGAGGCAGTTTCAGATATTGCTTCAGTTGATAGAACCGCACCATTAATTACATTCGTTGAGAGTATTGTTAATCATAAATCAAATCAAAATCTTAAAGAGATAGAGCAAGTTGATTTAGATAAATTTTCAAAAAAAATTAAAAAGCAAAAACCAAAAAATATTCCTCAATATTTACTGCGTATACCAATTTTTTCACCTCAAAGAGGTCTGCAAGGATTTCTTTTATTAGCTCGAAATGAAATTTTTTCTGAGAATGAAAATGAATTAATATCACATTTATCAAGAACTTATGGTCATGCTTACAATACATTTTTAATTAATTATTCAATTAGAGATTTTTTCAAAAAAAATTTTACTGGAAAAA
This sequence comes from uncultured Pelagibacteraceae bacterium, assembly GCA_902597695.1. The sequence continues at coordinate 6,758 of CACJYH010000005.1, forward strand.
AACGTTGGATTACAATTTCGGTAATTATATTAATATTTCTTTTTCCAGTTCGAATGACTAGTACTGCTCCAGTTGAGGTGGTAGCAAAAAATCCTTTTTTAATTACATCGCCATTTGATGGAGTGGTCAAAAAAATTGTTGCCAATAACAATGATCAAACAAAACCCGGTGAGTTATTGGTTTTATTAGAGGATATTGATTTATTAAATGAATTTAATCTTGCAAAACAATCACTGCAAGTTTCTGAAAAAGAACTTCTAAGAACAAGGCAATCGTCTTTTACCGATAATGAACAAAAATCAAGATTGGCAGAACTTATGGCACAAGTTGATTTAAGAAGAGTAGAGTTAAGTTCTGCAGAGAGAAAACTAAAAAATTCAAAAATATATGCTGAAAAAAAAGGTGTAGTTATTGTGGACAGAAAATCTGATTGGCAAGGTAAACCCGTGTCAGTGGGTGAAAAAATATTAACTATTGCAGATCCCTCGAAAATTGAATTTCTCATATGGCTACCAGTAAAAGACTCAATCGTTATCAATGAAAATGCTGATACCAATATTTTTTTAGATATAAATCCTATGAGTTCTTATAAAGGTAAGATTTTACGATCTACTTATGAGCCAGAACTCTCGCCCGAAGAGGTTCTTTCCTATAAATTAATATCAAGTTTTGAGGGTAATAAGGATACCCCACGAATAGGTTTACGAGGAACAGCTAAGGTTTACGGAAATAGAACTATTTTATTTTATTATTTATTTAGAAAACCCATTACATTTATTCGACAATTAATCGGCATATGATCATTCCATATTTAAGAGAAGATTTAGAAATACTCAGAGGAAACAGTAGGGAAGATGGCTCTCCTGCTTGGTTATTGTATGATGCTTTAAGAAACAAATATTTTACTCTTGGACTGACAGCTTTTAAATTAATCAAAAACTGGAGTGGTGGGGAAGATATTAAAGTTTTTGAAAAAAAAATTAATCGTGATGGTATTGAGGCAGATAGTGATGAAATAAAAAAATTTATTGATTTCTTACAATTAAATAATCTAATTATTCAGCCTCGAGGTCAATTTGATAATATTCTGCTGAAACAAAAAAATGCTCAAAAAAAAAATTGGTTACTATTTTTAATTCATGGTTATCTTTTTTTTAAAATACCTTTAGTAAAACCTGATGAATGGCTTGGTAGGACACTACGATATGCAAAAATACTTGGATCAAAAAAAGTTAGAAATTTAATTTACATATTAGGTTTCATAGGGATTTGTCTGGTAATTCAACAAATTGAAAGTTTTAAAAATACATTTTTATATTTTTTTTCTTTCAAAGGACTTATGCTTTATTTAGTAACATTGGTTTTTGTAAAATCTTTACATGAACTGGGTCATGCATTTGTCTCAAAATACTTTGGTTGTCGAGTATCTTCGATCGGGATAGCTTTTCTAGTTTTTTTTCCATTTTTATATACGGATACTTCTGATGCCTGGAGACTAAGAGATCATAAAGATAGATTGTTAATTAATTTTGCAGGTATTTTAACTGAACTTCATCTTGCATTAATCTCAACTTTTTTATGGGCTATCCTTCCAGATGGTGGTTTAAAAAGTGTTGCTTTTTTTATCGCTACTACCAGCTGGATTTCATCATTAGCAATCAATGTTAGCCCTTTTATGAGATTTGATGGCTATTATGTTTTTTCTGATTGGCTAAAAGCCGAGAACTTACAGCCTAGATCATTTGCTCTTGCACGATGGCAATTAAGAGAAATTTTATTTGGTTTTAATCATCCACCACCTGAAGATTTAAATCCTTCAAGACGATGGACTTTTATTTCTTACGCATGGTTAACTTGGGTTTATCGTTTTTTTATATTTTTAGGGATCGCGTTGTTAGTTTATCATTTAGCATTTAAAACTTTAGGTATTATTTTATTTGTAATTGAGATTTATTGGTTCATTTTAAGACCTATCATTACTGAAACTAAAAACTGGTACAATCTTAAATCAGAAATTAAATTAAATTATAAAACCAAAAGACTTTTTTCAATTTTATTTGTTTTACTGGTGATCTTGTTTTTTCCATGGAAATCATCGATTAAAATTCCTGCAGTATATGTTTCTGAACAATATACAAAAATTTATTCTCCATATCCTGCTAAAGTAAAAGAAATTTTTGTATCAAAGAACCAAGAGGTTAAAAAAGGTCAGAAGTTAATTGAATTATCATCACCTGATTTGGATTTAGAAATTAATAAAGTAAGAAGAAAAATAAAACTTACCAAAACTAAAATCAATAGACTGAGCAAGCTAGCTAACAACCTCAGTGAATATATGATACTTCAACAACAACTAATATTTCTTCAAAATGAATTAGATGGTTTGAGTAAAACAAGATCTAAATTATTACTTAAATCTCCTGTTAATGGAAAAATAAAAGATTTTTCTAACTTATCTGTAAATCAATGGGTCAGTAATTTAGATTCCCTTGGAGGCGTAAGTAAATATGGACCTGGTTCAGTTATAGGGTATTTAACTGAAGGAGAAATTGATCGATTTAAAATTAACGAATATGCAATTTTCATCCCATCTAACGGAGAACATTCAAGAGTAAAATTAATTTCCAAGAATATAGATAGATCTGCAATTTCTATTCTTCCATATTTATCTTTATCTTCACAATTTGATGGACCCATAGCTACAAGAAATTCGACAAATGCAGAATATGAAAATAGACCAATGACTGCTCATTATCAGGTTACTTTTTCTACAATTGATAAAAATGATTTAATCGAATGGGAAGTACCAGGTTATGTGCATATTGATGGTAATAGATATAGTCCGTTTATAAAATTATTTAAAAATGTATTTTCACTTTTTGTCAGAGAAAGTGGTTTCTAGTTTTTTTTCAAGCTTTGAAAAGCTTTAAGAGCGGCAGCTCTTGCTTCTTCGTGGATGACAATTGGTTTCGGATAATTTTTCCCAATGATAGTGTTTATTGCTTCTTGATATTTCGTTTCCATTTCCCAAGGTTTGTGAATAAATTTTTGTGGGACTTTACTTAATTCAGGTATCCATTTTTTTACATATTTTCCTTCTTTATCAAATTTTTCTCCTTGAAGAATTGGATTAAATATTCTGAAATATGGTGCTGCATCAGCTCCACAACCTGCTACCCATTGCCATTGTGCAACATTATTAGCTTTGTTAAAATCAAGTAAGCAGTTTCGAAAATGTTTTTCTCCCTCAGTCCAATTAATTCTCAAATGTTTAACTAAAAAAGATCCAACCACCATTCTTATTCTATTATGCATCCATCCAGTTTCATAAAGTTCTCTCATTCCAGCATCAACTATTGGATAACCTGTCATACCTAACTTCCACGCTTTCAAAAATTTTTCATTTTTTACCCAAGGAAACTTATCAAATTCTTTTCTGTAATTACCTTTTAGAAACTCTGGGAAATAATTTATTAAGCTATGTGAGAATTCTCTCCATCCTAATTCATTAATATATTTTCTATATCCAATTCCTTTAGATTTCATCTCTTTACACTTATTCCAAATTGTATTTACATGAATTTGTCCATGTTTTATGTAGGGTGATAATTTTGAGGTTCCTTCAATGGATGGATAGTCTCTTGCAGTTCCGTAATCTTTTATTTTATTTGCAATTAAGTTATTTAAAATCTTCTTCGAGTCGTTTTCAGATACATTCCAATAACTTTCAAATTTTTTATACCAGTTTTTTTTTGGCAGAATTTTTTTTGGTTCAATAGAATTTTTAAACAAGGAGAACGTTTTTGTTTTTTTCTTAACAACGTAATTTTTACTTGGAGGCAAGCCTAAAAATTTTTGCTCAGCATTTCTCCAAAAAGGGGTAAATACTTTAAAAGGGGTTCCATCATTTTTAGTTACTTCTTGAAATTCATTTAATATATTTCCTTTAAAATACTTAAATTCGATTTCATTTTTAATAAAAACATCTCTGATTTTTTTTCCTTTAGCAATTACATCAGGCTCATAAATTTTATTCCAATATATTGAAACATTGTCTTTTTTTTTTATTTTAGAAAAAACCTCTAATTCATCACCTTCTAATATCTGAAGATTGATTTTATATTTCAATAGTTCTGACTGGAATACTTCCAAAGATTTTGAAAGCCACCATTTTTGTGCTTCTCTTTTATTATCAAAGTCAGCTTTGTTGTAGATATATAGGGCAGCTACATTTTCGTGATTTTGCGTAGCATAAGCAAGAGCAGGGTTATGCTCAATTCTAAAATCTTCTCTGATCCATGTAATGGCGTTTTTTGTCATAGAAATTCTATTTTCTACCTTTAGATAGCAGTTGTTTGTAAAGTTTTACATCTGCATTTCCTTCGCATCCTATGACTAGAATATTTGAGCTTTCATTAAGATTAAGGAATTTTTTAGCTCTAATATTATTACATATTCCGATCAAAGCAATAACGCCTGGAGCTGCGCATTCACCACCTGTAATAGAAATCTTGCTAAACTTTTTATCTTTTAGGCCAGCTATAGTTTTTGCAATATTTTTATCTGAGATCGATACACAACAATCGCTGGCTCTTTTTAATATTTGCCATGGTACCAAAGACATCTCATTACACGACATTCCACCCATAATGCTCTCTTTTTTAATTCTAATCTTTTTAAGTCTATTGCTTTTAATACTTTGAAGCACACAATCAGCTTGATCAGGTTCGACGATTATAATTTTAGGTATTCTTTTAAAATATTTTGCAACACCAGCTACTACACCTGCAGCTAAACCGCCAACACCTGCTTGTAAAAATATATGAGTTATATACTGATTAGTTTGTTTGGAGATTTCTTTAATCATGATTGAATATCCCGCCATTGTAAGTTGAGGAACATACTTATAATTTATTGTTGATACATCCTGCACAATTTTCCAATTATTTTTTTTTGATTGTTTTTGACATTCTTTTAGGGAGTTTTCATAATCTCCCTTAACTCTTATAACTTCAGCACCAAATTTTTTAATTTCACTTACTCTTGTTTCACTCACATATTGGCTTACAAATATTTTACATTTTAATTTTAATCTTTGCGCTCCCCACGCAACCGATCTACCATGATTACCTGCAGTTGCAGAGGAAATTGTAATATTTTTTTTTCCTTTAGATATTTTTTCTACTGCATAAGCGCCACCAAGGGCTTTGAAAGACTTTAAATGAAACCTTTTAGACTCATCTTTGTAAAAAATATTATTGAGTTTTAAATTTTTTTGAAGTTTATTGAGTCTTAAAAGGGGAGTGGCTCTATAGCTTCTCCAGCTAGAAATTGAATTAAAAGCATTGGAAAGCATAGTTGAAGGTAAATATTTAAGGACATAATTTCTTTTGAATTTAAAATTGTCGTTGATTAAAAATTTCGTTAGCTTCCAATTCACTTTAGCAATCTAAAGTATTTTGACTTTCCCATTTAGTGACGGGCTTTGACTTATTAAATTTTTCTTTCCTGTTAAATTCTTTAATCTCCGAACTTCTTAGCTTAACAAAGCTGTTAATCGTATCTTTGCCAAAACTTTTATTCATTTCCTTATTATTTTTTAATTGTGCTAGTGATTGCTTCAATTCATTTGGAAGTTTTGGAAGGTTAGGATATTTTTTATAGTCCGTATACATATTACAATGCAAAGGTTTTCCTGGATTAATCTTATTTTTTAAACCATGTAATCCGGCAGCTAAAACACCAGCTTGTAATAAATATGGATTTGCAGACCCATCCATTAATCTCAATTCAAACCTACCAGGATCAGGAATTCTTATCATGTGAGTTCTGTTATTTCCCGTGTAAGAAATACTACTTGGAGACCATGACGCCCCTGATTTTGTTGGTGGGGCATTTATTCTTCTATAGCTATTGATTGTTGGATTAAAGAAAGCAGATAACGAAGAGGCATTCTTGATCACTCCTCCTAAAAAATTATATGCCATTTTACTTAAACCAAGTTTATCTTTTGGATCTAAAAATTTATTTTTCTTACCCTGCCAAACAGAAATATGCGCATGACAACCATTGCCAGTTAAATTTTGAAAAGGTTTAGGCATAAATGTTGCTCTCAGTCCATGTTTTTCAGCAATTGTTTTTACCATATACTTAAAGAAAGTATGTCTATCAGCTGTTGTTAAACAATCTGAATAATCCCAATTCATTTCAAATTGACCATTAGCATCCTCATGATCGTTTTGATAAGGACCCCATCCCATTTCTATCATGCAATCGCAAATTTCTTTGATAAGCTCATATCTTCTCATTAACGCAGATTGATCGTAACAAGGTTTTGATTGCGTATCTCTTGGATCTGCAATGGATTTTCCGTCCTCTGAAATTAAAAAATATTCACACTCCACACCAGATTTCATCGTTAAACCACGTTTTGCAAGTTCTTTAATTTGTTTCTTGAGCATTACTCTAGGTGAAGCCTCAACAGGTTTCCCATTCATCCAAAGATCTGATGCTAACCAACCAACTTCCTTATTCCATGGTAATTGAATTAAACTATCTGGGTCAGGGATACCAAACATATCAGAGTCTGCTGGTGTCATGTCAAGCCATGCAGCAAAACCAGCAAAACCTGCACCCGCTGTTTGCATTTCTTTTATTGCATTAGCTGGAACTAATTTTGATCTTAAAACTCCAAATAGATCTACAAAACTGATTAAAAAATATTTTATCTTTTTTTGTTTAGCGATTTTGAACAAATTTTTTGCCATAGATTAGGGTAACATAGTTATTTAAAAAAAGAAAAAATTGTTTCTTTATAATAAACCAGATTTACAACTATAATTATTATGACCGCAAGTATAACTCCGTATTTAGCTTTTGGGAAAGCTACGCCACGCATCTTTCTTGGTCTCAGTTCTTCATTATTATTCTCGTCAGACATTATGATTTTTAGATTAAAAAGGGCGCTACAAAGAAATGTAGCGCCCAAATTTTACTTTATATTACCAATCAGTAATATTGCTTTTGTGGTCGTTTGCACCATGTCTTTTTCTCGCCAATCTTTCCAGTTCCTCACTTTCAGATTTTGAAGTTAAGACGTGCCAACCTATCCACACGATAATAGCAAGTATTACCAATAAGCCTTCACTAGATCCAGCACCAGGATAAACAGCACCTGCAACTTGATCTGCAGGTTTATTTAGGTGATCAATCCAGTTTGTAACTGTTGCCATATTTTCCTCCTTTACCTGGTTGCGGTCGCGACTGCTTTTTCATCTGACTTAGCAGTCTCCATTATTTCATAGTCTAGTCCGGCTATTTCAACTTCACGCGGAATTCTAAGTTTACCCATTCCGTGTAAAACTTTAGCTATGATGTAGCCTGGAATTAGTCCAAGAACAAAAAACATTATTATTGCTCCTAAGAACATTCCTAGAGGATTTATTGAAGCATAAGTTGTTCCGTCCCACATAGCTCCAACACTATAACCAGATGATGGATAACCATTTAGAACAAAACCACATATAACTAAACCAATAAATCCTGCATAACCATGAACTGCTACTGCACCTACTGCATCATCAATTTTGAACTTACGTTCAACCCAATAATGAAGTTTGTACGAAATAACAACACCGATCATACCTATGATCATTGATTGTATTGGATGATATAAATCATTTCCAGCCGAAGCACAGATGATACCCGCTAGTCCACTAGAGTACGTCCAGAAAGGATCACCTTTAGCAATCCAGTATCCAGCTAATAAGCCTCCTGATAATGACATCAGAAAGTTAAAAGTAATACCACTTAGTGTAGTCGGAGTTACATATATGTTTGTAGCTGTCCAGTATGAAATACCTTCCATACCATACTCAGGTCCAAGATCAAATATCGGTATATTACATGCCGCATAGAATCCCCAGAAACCAGTATAAATCAGAAATAATCCAATTGTTACTAGCCAAGGATTTCTTGGTCCTATATTTCTTGGTTCACCACTTGATGAGAATTTTCCAATTCTAGGTCCTAAAACCATTAGAACTCCAAGAGCAAATCCACCCGCAATTGCATGAATTACTCCTGATGCATATGCATCGTGGTATCCTAAAATTTTAAGCATCCAACCATCAAAATGCCATCCCCAAGCAGCATCGATTGTCCAGAAAACCGAGCCAATTGCTATTGCTAAAATACCAAAAGCAAAAGTGGTTATTCTTTCAATAATCGCTCCTGAAACGATAGATGCAGCAGTCCAAGAAAATAATAAAAAAGCTGCCCAGAAAACACCATTGATGTGATCTCCAAGGTTCACTGCCATTATACTACTTGTTGCCACCTGAAATTTTGCACTAAACAAACTATCATCAGTGATTAAAGCTGTACTTTCGTTCATTATTGAAGGTGCTATCCCAGGTCCTGTTGGGAAAGCCCAGTAAATCCACCAACCAAATAAAAACCAAGTTACTGTTACTAGAGGTATCAGCATCGTGTTTTTCATAAGAGTATGTTGATGGTGTTTGTATCGAGAAGCTCCGACTTCATACATACAGAAACCGACGTGAATTAAAAACATCAGCACTACTGTTATCCAGTAGTAAAATTCTGTAAATATAGTAGTAAGAGCACCTAACTGATCAGTCATATTCTCTCTCCATATTAGTTTTTTCAAAAGCCTATTAAATTTTAAGATATGTTACAAATGAAACAGAGCTTAAAAACCTTACATATGTGTAAGGTTTAAAAAAAAAATCAACTTAAGATTGAGAACTTAAAATTTTAGGTAAGCTTTTTTTAAATCAACAAGAGGATGTTTTGGTGACATTTGAAATTTAACTAGTAATTCTCTTGCAATCATGTCTCTGTCTTGTTGGTTATTTGGTAGCTTAATTGATTTTGGAATTGTTACCCATCCATTTGCATTCCTGCAAAACACTGCTGGTTTACCTTCCTCATAACCCATATGTACATCTTCTAACCAATTAAGATCATCCCATCCCATCGCTTCAATGTATTTTTTTAAAAAAGGCGTGATTTTTTTATAATCAGGCAAAAGATTTACATCATATCGATAACCAATCGACTGACCAATCATTTTTTCTCTAGCAGTTTCTTTTTTTTTACCTAGCTGATTTGAGTCTTCTTTTTTTTTATTTTTTTTCTTTGCCATATTAAAATCTAGATCTTATGGAAGTTATCAACACCAACAGTATAGTTCGTTCCAGCTAATGGAACTTTAGCTAATGCAGAAGCTTCAGATGTTAACGCTGCTAAATCCTCAGGTTCTAGAGAATGTATATTCGTTTTACCGCATGCTCGAGCTAACAATTGAGCTTCAAGTGTCATTGAATGAAGATAATTATAAACTCTCAATGCAGCATCATCAGGATTTAATCTCGCTCTTAATTTTGGATCTTGAGTTGCAACACCCACAGGACATCTTCCTGTATGGCAGTGATAACATTCACCTGCTTTAACACCCATTTCCTTTTCAAAATCAGCTTCAGGAATGTCTTTATTACAATTTAATGCGATCATTGAACCAGTACCAATCGCAATTGCATCAGCACCTAATGCTAAAGCTTTTGCCATATCCGCACCATCTCTTACACCACCAGCATAAATCAATGTAACTTTTCCAGTTTTACCTACATCGTCTAAAGCTCTTCTTGCTTCTCTTATAGCTGCGATACCAGGAATACCTGTATTGGCAGCAGCAATGTGTGGACCTGCACCTGTTGATCCTTCCATACCATCTAAGTAAATAGAGTCTGGATCACATTTTGCAGCCATACGAACATCATCATAAACTTTTGATGCACCTAATTTTAATTGAATTGGCACTTTATTTTTTGTTAGTTGTCTTAATTCTTCAACTTTTAATGCTAAGTCATCAGGACCTAACCAATCTGGGTGTCTTGCAGGAGATCTTTGGTCAATTCCTGATGGTAATGATCTCATTTCAGCTACTTGGTCAGTAACTTTCTGACCCATCAAGTGCCCTCCCATGCCAACTTTTTGACCTTGTCCAATAAATACTTCAATTCCATCTGCCAGTTGTGCATGATGTGGGTTAAATCCGTATCTAGATTGAATACATTGATAAAACCATTTTTCAGAATATCTTCTTTCATCAGGAATCATTCCGCCTTCACCAGAGCAAGTAGCACTACCTGCCATTGTTGCACCTCGAGCAAGTGCTGTTTTAGCTTCATAGGATAAAGCACCAAAACTCATACCAGTAATATAAACTGGTATATCTAATTCAATTGGGTTCTCACATCTTGGACCAATTACAGTTTTGGTTTCACACTTTTCTCTGTAACCTTCGATCACAAACCTAGTTAAAGTTCCTGGTAAGAAAACTAGATCATCAAATGTAGGAATTTTTTTCATTAATGCCATTCCACGCATTCTGTATCTTCCTAACTGAGATTTAATATGGATGTCATCAATTACCTCTGGGGTAAATATAGCGTTGTGACCAAGTAAACTTTTGTTTCTTGATCCGTTACTGCTTACGTGAACATCAGCTTTACCACCAATGTTACCATTTGATTTTCCGTTTTTTTTCTTTTTTTTCTTAGCCATTAAATTGCTCCTTTTTTCTCAGCAGGTTCTAAGTTATCGTAATTCCAAAGTTTTTTACCAGCTACAATTTTTTTCATTTTACTTACATCAAAGTTTTCACCAATTTCAGCAACTCTAAGTTTTCTTCTTAACCAATCTTGATCGCTTTGCGTTAACTCTGAATTTACTGCATCACTACCATATGACCCAATTTCTCCACCTACGAAAATTGTCCCATCATACATCGAATCACCTAAATTTATGCCAACATCTCCCAATATGATTATTCTTCCTCTTTGCATCATAAACCCAGTAAATGCACCAGCGTCACCACCAATAATGATAGTTCCACCTTTCATATCGATGCCAGTTCTTGCACCTACACTACCTTTGCAAATTAAATCACCACCTCTGATAGCAGCTCCAAAACAAGAGCCTGCATTTTTTTCAATTACAACTTTTCCAGCCATTAGATTCTCTGCACATGACCAACCAACTCTTCCATTGATTCTTACAATCGGACCATCGCTAGAGCCCATACCAAAGTATCCTAAACTGCCTTCAAAAATTAAATTCAATTTATTCAAAATTCCAACACCTAGACTGTGTTTTCCTTGAGGATTTTTGATGACTATTGTTCCATAGCCCTGGCTCATTAAATTATCGAGTTCTTTATTAGCTTCAGCTGCTGTCATATTTTTTACATCAAGATCTGTTCTTTTATTAAAATCGACATCATAAGTTCCAAAGTAATAAAAATTTTCTGCTTCATCTGGATTAAAAAATTTCTGTTGAGTTCTTCCAGTTAAAACTTCCGAGTGCATTCCCATTGCCTGGGCTTTTGTTTTTTTGGTTACGTTTTTTAAATTTGCCATACTTTAACCTCTCCATCGAATGGATCATAAGTATCAATTTCTTGTGGCAAAATTGATCTTATAGCTATCTCCTCTGAACCCATTGCTACTAAATCATCAGACTCATATAAAACCAAAGGTTTTGCGGCCATTGTATCTTTAGCCATTCCCAAAGAATCTTTTGTAGCAACAAAATAAGTAAATACACCATCGAGACCTGTTAACGACTCTTTCATTCCTTCTTCTAATGAAGCCCCATCTCTCATTTTTTCAGCAAGGTAAACTGCAATTAATTCAGAGTCGCATTCTGACATAAATCTCATTCCCTTATTTTCTAAAGCTCTTCTATTATTCCAATAATTCGTTAGTTGACCATTGTGAACAACGGACACATCACTAAAAGGATATCCCCAAAAAGGGTGGGCAGATTTGATATCTACACCTGACTCAGTAGCCATTCTTGCATGTCCAATTGCATGAGTGCCAACAAGTTTATCTAAGTTATATCTATCGCAAACCATTTTGGCATTCCCTAGATCTTTGATTACTTCTAATGATTTACCCATAGATAAAATTTCAACACCAGGAATGCTTTCTATTTTTTGTGAGAATTCTAATAAATCTTTTTTATTGTATTCAATTTCATATCTTAATGAGTAAGGGAGTATTCTTTCCTCTTTGATTATTTTTGCGCCCATTTCTGCAAGATAACTATCAACAATTTTCTTTCTTTCATCGTATACAGATACATCTTCAGCAACTGACGTACTTCCCTCACCAACGTTTTCACCAACTTTAAATCTCATGATGAAATTTTTGCCATCTGTATCACCATACAACGCATAACCTGTTGAGTCTTCTCCTCGATGCTTTAAGGCTTGCAACATTCCTTGAAGTTCATGACCAACGTTGGATGATTTTCCTCTATGAATTAATCCTGCTATTCCGCACATATATTTTTTCTCTCTGTATCTATTATGGTAAACAATCTAAATAAGTATCTAAATCCCATTGAGTTGTTGCACCTAAAAATCTTTCCCATTCATCATTTTTATACCAATGGAAAACTTTATACATCTCATCAGGCATTGCAGATTTAATTACTTCATCTTCTGATAATCTTTCTAAAGCTTCACCTAAACTCAATGGAAGTTTTTTAACATCTTTACCTGCTTTTTGAGCTTCATAAATATTTCTAGACTCTGGAGCTGCTGGTTGCATCTTTTTACTAATTCCATGATCACAAGCTTTTAGTAAGGCTGCACCTAGTAAATATGGATTATGCATTGAGTCAACCGATCTGTATTCAAATCTTCCTGGTGCTGATACTCTCAATCCACAAGTTCTATTTTGGTAACCCCAGTCAGCATAAACAGGAGCCCAGAAACCTTGATCCCACAATCTTCTATATGAATTTACTGTTGAAGATCCTAATGCTGTTAAGGCTGGTAAATGTTCCATAATACCTGCTATTGATTGTAATCCAATTTTTCCAGGTAACTGCATATCCTTAGTATCCGGCATAAAAGTGTTTGTTCCACCTTCTACATAACCAAAAACTTCTTCAACGCCTGGTAAAGATTTGTGTCCAAGCTTATTCGTTTTGATTTTTCCACCTTTCCATAAAGACATATTAGTATGACACCCACTTGCCGAAACTCCCATAAATGGTTTTGTCATAAAACATGCAATTAGATTATGTTCTCTTGCAACTTGAGCACATATTTGTCTGTAAGTTGATAGTCTATCTGCATTTCTTAAAACGTTATCATATGTCCAGTTCAATTCTAATTGACCAGGTGCATCTTCGTGATCACCCTGAATCATATCTAGACCCATTGCTTTTGCATATTCTATCACCTTCATAAATACAGGTCTTAATGACTCAAATTGGTCTATGTGATAACAAAATGGTTTTGAAAATCCTTTACCAGTTGGAGTTCCATCATCATTTTTAGTCAACCACATCATTTCCGGCTCAGTTCCTACTCTTAGTTCTAAACCATGCTTCTTTTGAAATTCATCCATGAAAATTCTTAAATTTCCTCTGCAATCAGAAGTTAAATGACCTCCAGGATTATTTCTTTCTTCTCTGTTTCTAAAACAAGTTACAAAAACTCTTCCAACTCTTTTATCCCACGGTAACTGACAAAAAGTTTCAGGGTCAGGAATTCCAACCAATTCCATTGCCTCTGGTCCATAACCAATATAGTTGTTGTGTCGATCTAAAAATAAGTTCGCAGTTGCTCCGTAAACTAATTGGAACCCTTTTTCAGCTGTTCTTTCCCAATGATCAGCGGGTATTCCTTTTCCAACCACTCTTCCTGTTACAGAAATAAATTGATAATAAATATAGGTTATTCCTAATTCGTTTATTTTTTCTCTGACTTTTTTGACTTGCTTATCTCTACCTGGTCGGTTTACGTGTTTTTCTAGATCCGTCATTTTCCCCTCAATGAATTATAAATTTATTCAAGCGTAACTGAAAAATTTATTAGTGTCTAGGCTTGAAGTTTAGCTCCAAGGAAACGGACTGTTCGAGGTAGGGTGCAATTCTCCCTTCTCGTAACGGTTGAATCTAAATGGTTTTAATAAATCACTTTCAGTACCAAGAATTTCTTTTGCCACCAATTCACCAACACCAATCATTTTGTATCCATGGTTAGCATCAGCAATCATATAAACATTTTCAAAAAATCTATCGAAGATCGGAAAAGAGTCAGGGGTCATACATCCAAGTCCACCTGAAGGACCCTTTCTATACAGGTCTGATTTCCCCTCAAATCTTTTTTGACAATGAGCTAAAGCTGAGCACCACATTTCACTAAAGGCATCAGTTGTTTGATACTCTGGTGACTCAATCCCATATGGATCAACATTAACTTTATCAAAATGTTTTTTAACAATGTAAGGAGAAGTTCCTCCTTGAACACCTAACCCTTCTATGTCAGGCTTGTAATAAATCCCCCAAATTTTATCTGTAATTAATTTTTTTGTTTTATCTGAATACAATGGTGCAGTAGAGTCGACATGAACCACAGGTGGTTGTTTGCCATCATTTGTTTTTAAGAAATCTGGTTCTACTCCAATAACACCCTCTTGAAGCATCCAGTAAGTCCACATGTCAGTAACATGCATCTTACCATCTTTGCCTTTGATGTTTGCAGTTTTTGGTAGCTCTAACATGTTCCAAAAATCTCTTGCCCAAGGTCCCGCTCCAATTACGACTTGTTCACAATCAATTGTCCCTTTGTCTGTTTCTACTCCAGTTACAGCTTTACTATTACTTCCTCTTTTAAAACCTGTAACTCTAACACCCTTCATCACTTGAACACCATTTGAGGTAGATTTATTTTCAAGTGCTTTAATTGAATCTTTATTAAAAGCATACCCACCTTTTTTTTCATGTAGAATAGATGTGATTCCTTGAGCTTGCCAATCATCAAAGATACCCTTCATATAATTCATGCAATCTTTCTCACCTTCTATAAATTCAGACACATAACCAATTGCTTTTTGTTGTTCGTAAATACTGGCGACATCCTCATGCATAACTTCAGGTGATATTTGCAAATAACCAACTGGATTATATTTAAATGCTTTTGGATCACTCTCCCAAACTGAAACTGAATGGGCCATTAATTCTCTCATTGCTGGTTGAAAATAATTATTTCTAACAACACCACAAGCTATGCCGCTCGCACCTGCCGCAGTATCTTTCTTTTCTAAAACAACAATATCTCCTGGATTTTTATACGTTTCGGATAGTTTCCAAGCGGTACTTAATCCGTGGATCCCCCCACCGATAATTACTACTTTTGCTTTTGTCGGTAATGACATACTAACATCTTTATTTTTCATGCGACGTAAATATATAATTTTTTATATATATAAAAAATATAAGTAAAAATAACGAAGCTTTAAAAACTTAGATGTTTAAGGGTTTCAATGTATTTATTAAACTCTTCAATAAAAGATACACTTGGCTTTATGTGCTTTTTTCGCTGGTCTCCAGAAGTTTTTTCTAAGAAAAAAAAACCTTTTTCACATGCCTCATTAATCATTAAAGCTGATTTAGGACGTGAAGTTTTAAACAATTTTGTCTTTAATTCTTCAACTGTTAAGTCCTCTTTATACTTATAAGCGTGCATAACTAAAAGCATCATATGATAATGAGAAGGTGATTTTCTAAAAAAATAGTTACTAGACATGTGGGAAAGTTTCATCTGATCTTCCCAAAATTCTAATAAATCTTTTGCTGTTTTGGGCATTAAGATCTAACTCTAGTTTTCTTAGGATCGAAGTGTGGGAAAGCAACTACTTTGGCAGAAATTCTTTTTTGATGACCATCAATTTTACCCACCTCTACCTCAGTGCCTATTTCAGAATATTGATTATCAATTCTACATAAAGCTATATTTTTATTGAGAGTAGTTGATAAACAACCACTTGTAATTACACCTACTTGAGATCTGCCAACATGTACACAGTCACCATGACCTGAAGGTTCTTTACCAATTAACTCAAGACCAACAAGTTTTTTTTGTGGATTAGCTTTTCTTTCTTTCAAAACACTTTTACCAATAAAATCTTCTTCCTTTGATTTGAGAGGGACTGCAAAACCAATTCCAGCTTCAAACGGATCCTGTTGACCATCAAATTCGTTTCCAAACAAAATTAAACCTGCTTCAATTCTCAATTTATCTAAAGCGGCAAATCCAGCAGGTATTAAATTATCATCTTTGCCATACTCCATAAGTTTATCCCATACTTTTGGTGCATCTTTTGGATGGCACCATATTTCATAACCAAGTTCACCGGTGTAACCAGTTCTAGAGATAATTAATGGTATTCCTTGGAGTTCTTCAACTCTGCAAATTGAAAACCTAAACCATTCTAACTCATCGATTGCAGGCTGTGTTGGAGGTGTAAAAATCATTTTTTTTAAAATTTCTCTGCTTTTTGGCCCTTGAATGGAAACATTGCTAATTTGATCTGTTGAGTTTTTTATATTTACTTTGAACTTTTTCTTTTGAGCAACTTCTTTAAGCCACTCTCCTGCATACTCGTCTCCGCAAATCCATCTAAATCCAGTTTCACTTAATCTAAATAAAGTGCCATCATCGAACATCATCCCGTTTTCATAGCACATTGCTGAATAAACAATTTGTCCAATAGAAAGTTTTTTAATATTTCTAGTTAAAGTATAATTCATTAATTCTTCAGCATCTGGACCTATAATTTCAAATTTTCTCAATGACGATAAATCGATTAAAACAGCATTCTCTCTGCACGCATTATATTCTTCTACCACACCATGTTTTGTGTAATCATTTGGAAGCCAAAAACCTCTAGCATCAATAAAATTTCTAGTTAATTTTGATGTTCTTTCATAAAACCCAGAATTTCTAGTAAGTTTTTTTTCAGAGTCTGTTTTCATTCTAAAAGCAAATGATTTTGAAAATTCTTTTTTTTTGTCATAGGTTCTAACAAAAATATCTGTGGGATTCCATGAATTACATGCATCAATATCACTTGGACATGCTGTCGTTCCAATAGTTAAATCTTTTAATGCTCTAAACATTACATAATCTCCAGGTCTTGCAAATGATTCATCAGAAATGACAGAATTTAAACCAGTTGCTGAGGTGTTAAAAAATAAATTGATGGCTTGCCAACCTTTTTGTTTTTCAACTCCATATGCGGCCATTGCATTATTTAGATTATCCGAACAATTTGGATGACCAAAATAACCTGCATCTTCATAATATTTTGATGTGCAAGCTAAATTAAATGTATCATGTTTCCCAACTGTATCTCTAATCACTTCAACTAAAGGTTCGTGATCTGTGTCATAAAATTTTGAGAACAATCCTGGCCCAGGAAAAGTATTACCCATGAAGGTTCGTGTGGTCTGCCAATCAAGTCCTTTTTCAATTTTTTTATCAAGTTTTCTTGTATCAAATGCAACAAAGTCAGAGCATTGTCTACCTGCTGGACTAATAATTTGGATATAATCACCTTCTTTAACCTGAAAGGAAATAGCAGTTTGTCTATCAATATTTTTTTCGTAATGTGGCTCAAACACGGGGTCAGGAATTATTGATAATTCTTTATCATTCATAATTTTAGCTCTTTTTACAAATAATATTAAATCACCAGATGGATTTTGTTCACTTACCAACATGTCATTTTGTGGTGCAGAGAAAATAACATAGCACTTATCTTTAGATTTTAATTTAATCTTTTCACCACTAGGTGTTTTTTCATCAAATAAAATTGAAGAATGCGATTTATTTAAATCTAGATTTCTTTTTTTTAGTTGAAAATTTGTAGCTAAAGAACTTTCATCCTTTTTTTTTAAAATCTCTTTAATAAAACTTTTGTTACTATTTTCTTTCAAATTCAAAATTGCGAGTTCAGATTTTCCATCTTTGTCGAAACAAATTATTTCACAAACCTGATTTCCTTCATCATTAATGATCTCTATTTCGTCATCTGGAAAAATTTGTAAACCAGTTAGCCCACCAGCGTTTACAACGTGTCTTTCAACTCCAGGTGGTAGTATATTTAGACCAGGTTCTTTTATATCTAATGTAGTCAGCGACATTTTTTATATCTATTATTATATTATATAAATATCTATTAGTTGACTATCATTTTACTTAGGCACATACTATTCACACTTAATATTAAGAAAGGGGAATAAATGCGAAAAATAATATCATTTGTATCTGCAATAATAATCTCAGCGGTAAGTTTTGCTGGTATAGCAAATGCAGATAGTAAAAAACCCATCGTTATTCCGACACATAACTGGTCAAGTCAAATTGTAATGGCCTATGTTATTGGTGGAATGTTCGAAAGTATGGGTAACAACGTAAAATACGTTAATGCTGACTCTCAAGCAGTATACGAGTCAATTAGAATTGGTGATGTAACTATATCTCACGAGGTATGGGAATCTGCTTTTGGTAAATCATTCACAACTGCTTTGGATAAAGGTGGTTTGTTAGATTGGGGAGATCATGAGGCAAGAACTCTAGAGGATATGGGTTATCCTAATTGGGTTGCTGAAAAAGGATTATGCCCTGGTTTACCAGATTGGACAGCATTAAAAAATCCAGATTGTGCAAAAAACTTTACAACACCTGACTCTCCAAATGGAAAAGGAAGAATGTTGGAAGGTCCACAAACATGGCATGGTGATTTAATTCCACAAAGAGTTGACGCTTTAGGTTTAGGTGATCTTTGGTGGGTTAAATTTGCTGGAAGTGCAGATGCTTTATGGGCAGAGTTAGCTGCAGCTGAAAAAGAAGGAAGAGGAACAATCATCTTTAACTGGACACCAAACTTTACTGATGGTGCTGGTTTTACATTTATCGACTTTCCTCCATACACAGCTGGTTGTAGACCAGAGGATGGTGGTGATGGAAAATGTGGTTCGCCAGATGGTTATTTGAAAAAAGCAGTTAATGCTGATTTTCCAAAAACTCATCCAAAAGCAGCAGCGGCATTTAAAAAACTTTCGTTCTCAACAAGTCAAATTGGTGCAATGGCAGCTTTAGTTGACGTTGACAAAATGACTCATGAGGATGCAGCTAAAAAATGGTTAGCAGACAATAAGAAAGTTTGGCAAGCTTTTACTAAATAAGGTTAAGAGCTATTAAATCTTTAAATCTCTCCCAACAACGTTGGGGGAGATTTTTTTTTAGATAAAATTTATGATTAAAATATTACTTTTTATATTTGTAAATTTCTTTTTTTTTAATGGAGTTTTAGCAAAAGATATAAATATTAATGAAGACATTAATCTTGAGTTTAAGTGTTCACTAGAAAAAAAAATTATTAAAAATTCTGAATATAATTATCAAACTTTTCTGGCAAAAGATTTAAAAGAAAAAGATTTAGACAAATTTAAAATTCAATCAAAAAAACCACAAACTCTTTTAATAACGGGATTAACATTATTTCTTTCTGAGTCTGAAACGTTAAATGTAAAGGTTGTAAATAAAGATGTGGTTTTATTTAAATCTATCGATAAAGAAAAAAATTATTCTGAGTCAGGTATTATTACTAGGAAAACAGGTGAATTAATTCATGAAATTACCAAAAATATAAAAAGTGAAAATTCTGAAAAATATATTTCTATTTATTCTTGCACTGAAAATGACAAAAAAGTCTAATTTTTTTTTAATTGTTTTTGTGTAAACTATACTCATGAAAAAATTTCTTCTCACCATAATTTTAAGTTTCTTAATTTCATCGGTTGCTTTAGCTAGAAGCACCGGATGTAAGGAGGGTAATTGTGAAAATGGTTTCGGTAAGTGGGTTTACACTGACAAAACAACTTACGAAGGAGAGTGGGTAGGTACAAAAAAAAATGGTCAAGGTGTTGAGACTTGGCCAAATGGATATATTTACAAAGGCGAATTCAAGAATAGTGAATGGAGTGGAATTGGTATTTTGACATTTCCCGATGGGTCAACCTATGAAGGTGAATGGGCTAAAGGATTTATGAATGGTAAAGGAACTTTTACTTGGTCTGATGGATCAGTGAAATCTGGAATTTGGAAAAATGGTAAATTACAAGATTAAATGTCAAAAGAAAGTAACTTAGATAAGATTAAAAATTTACCTGAATTCACCAAACAATTTGGTGGGTTAGTAATTATTATCCTAGTAGTCATATCATCTTTTTTCGTTTTAAACATTATGTTTGGTGGAGGTGATGAATTGGTAAGAAAAATGAAACTTGAGGAGGAAAGAATTGCTCAAGAGAAAAAATTAAGTGAGCTTATTTCAAAACTTCCTTCTGGCATATTAGTTACATTTGATGGCACTGATCATTTTAAACTAAGTGATGAAGTATATGAACAAGTTTGTAAGGCAACAAAGTTGATCCCACAACGTGCGATAATGGGTGCAAATTTTTTAAATTTTAGAGCTCATGAAATTTATACAATTAACGGAAATAAAATTGATGAGACGTTTGTAAAATGGGATGACACAAAAAATAAGTGTTTTGCAGGTTTTACAGTAAGCGGAAACAATGTAGGGGTAAATGAGTCAATAACTGTTAGTGGTGAAGCCCTAAGTTTCTTAAGTACTGGAATTGATACTAGAGTTTATTTTATTAAAAATTTTTAAGGTGAAATGGTTACAATATTATGGATTTAATTTTACCTTATTTTCATATAACTTAATTAAGATTTATGGCTGAGACAGTAATTAAATGTGAAAATGTCTACAAAATTTTTGGATCAAATGCCAAAAAAATGCTTCAAGAGTCAAATGGAAATGTTGATGCCAAAACTTTTCAAAAAAATGGATGTATCGTAGGTGTAAACAACGCATCATTTGAAGTCTCAAAAGGTGAGATGTTGGTTGTCATGGGTTTGTCTGGTTCAGGTAAATCAACATTATTGAGATGTATATCTAGATTAACAGATGCAACAGGTGGTAAAATTTTCATTGAAGGACAAGATCTATTACAACTAAACAACAAAGAGCTTATTGAGCTAAGAAGAAATAAAATGGGTATGGTTTTCCAAAGCTTTGCTTTACTGCCTCATAAAACAGTTGTGGAGAACATCGCTTTTCCACTTCAGATTAAAGGTATTAAAACCGAGGATAGTATCAGTAAAGCAATGGATATGGTCAAGCTAGTTGGACTTGATGGAAGAGAAAACTATTTTCCAAGAGAATTATCTGGAGGACAGCAACAACGAGTTGGTATCGCTAGATCTTTGGCAGTCGAACCAGATATTTGGTTTTTAGATGAACCATTTTCAGCTTTAGATCCTTTAATCAGAAAAGAAATGCAAGATGAATTTTTAAGACTTCAAGAAAAATTACAAAAAACAATTATGTTTATTACTCATGATTTTGATGAAGCTTTAAAACTTGCTGATCGTATCGCAATTATGAAAGATGGTATAATTGAGCAATTAGATACCCCTGCAAATATTGTTTTAAATCCAGCCACAGAGTACGTACGAAAGTTTACAGAAGAGGTTCCAAGAGAAAAAGTTTTATTAATTGAAGATGTAATGGATGCATCTAAAAATGATTTAGGTGATTTAAAAGTTTCAAAGGATGAAATAATCGAAAATGTTGCAGAAAAAATTCTTACTCAAGAAAAAGCCGTAGCTGTGATCAATGGTGAAAATGAAATTGTGGGCTCTATAAACCCAACTAAAATTATTAATACAGTTTTTGGAGGAAGAAAAAATAATAATTAATTATGGAATTTTTAAAAAAATACCCCAAAACATTTCAATGGTTATTCTTATTAATCGTATTTTTTGCTTTATGTTTCGCTATTGAAGTTCCAGAAACATATAAATTTATCCGTGGCCAAGCAGAATTTGTAAAAGATCCAAATCAGAGTAGTTATGTGTTTTTAGGGAAAGAGGTGAGATATTATGCCTTTGATGTTTTTTGGCGTTTGCCTCCATTACTAGGCTGGCTACCTATTTGGATAAACGACTCTTTATTTTTCCTAATGAATGAATGGATGCCAATTGAGGTTTGGAATGAAGATACACAAGAGTTTAAAAGTCGTCCTATAGTTTTACAAATCAGTAGAAATTTAACAGCGTTTATGACTTTCTTAATACAGTTAATAAGAGAGGTTTTATTAGGTGGTCTTGAAACTATAGTAGCATTTAGCAGTTGGGATTGGATCGATAAAAATCCTTGGGCTGAACTTCCAGGATTACCATGGACTATTGTAGCAGCAGGTGCAGCAATCCTTTCATATAAAGTCAGCGGGAAAGGTCTAGCTTTGTTTGCTGGTTTAACGATGATTTATATTTCAATATTTGGTCAATGGAAACCATCTATGCAAACTCTTTCATTTATATTAGTTGCAGCACCCTTGTCGTTTATTTTTGGGTTAGGCTTAGGAATAGCAGCATTTAAAAGTAAACGTGTTGAGAAAGCTCTATATCCAATATTATTAGTGATGCAGACTATGCCACAATATGCGGTATTGGTTCCTGCTTTGGTTCTTTTTGGAGTTGGTGATCATGCTGCAGTTATAATAACTATGGTTGTCGCTATACCACCAATGATATTACTAACTATATTAGGTTTAAGAGCAGTACCTCCAGAAGTTATTGAAGCTGGAAGAATGAGTGGATGTAATAATTGGCAATTAATGTTTAAAGTTTTAATTCCAACTGCAAGAAGAGACATTTTAATTGGTGTTAACCAAGTCATTATGGTGTGTTTTTCCATGGCAGTAATTTCAGCTTTTATTGGTGCAAAAGGTTTAGGATTTAATCTGCTATTGGCGCTAAATCAGTTAAATATAGGATTAGCACTGGAAGCAGGCTTGTGTATTAGCTTAATTGCGATTTTATTAGATAAAATGTCATTAGCTTGGGCTAATAAACAAACAGATTATTTTGGTAATCTGACATTCTTTCAAAGAAATAAAAATATCTTATTTTTTGCAGCAACTGTAATTGTTGGAATAGTACTGGCTTATATTGGAACCTTTTTATTTAAAGGTAGTTTTAATTATCTATTTGAAGTTCCACATAATAAAGGAATATCAACTGCTGATTTTTGGAATAAAGGGGTTGATTGGATTTTTGATACTTTTTTTGTTTATATTAAAGCATTTAATACTTGGCTCATTCAAGAGGTGCTTCAACCAATGAGGGCTTTATATTTAAGGATGCCAGCTGTAGCAACTATAGTTTTAGTTGTTGGTGCGGGATATCTCATTGGTGGAATTCGTTCAGCTTTAGTTGTTTGTGGATTGACACTATTTATTGCCTTAAGTCCTTGGTGGGATAGGGCTTTAGTAACGACTTATATGGCAACATTTGGAGTAATTGTATCTTGTACTATTGGATTTACAGTTGGAACATTATGTTTTCAAAATAAACGCTCTGCTAATTTCATGTTAGGAGTATGTGATATTTTTCAAACATTCCCATCATTTGTTTATCTAATTCCAGTGATGATGTTATTTGGTATTACGGATACATCTGTTTTAATAGCTGTTATAGTTTATGCAACAATACCTGCTACTAGATACACCATCGAGGGATTGAGGAGTGTTCCTGCTGGTTTACACGATGCTGCAACCATGTCTGGTGTCAATAAATTTCAAAGATTAACAAAGATAGAATTTCCTTTAGCTTTTCCTCACATGATGCTTGGTATAAATCAAACAATTGTATTTGCTTTATTCATGGTAATTATTGGAGCTTTCATTGGCACTGAAGATTTAGGACAATATATATTAAAAGCACTATCAGATAAAAAAGGTGCTGGGATTGGGTTAACACTTGGTATTTGTGTAGCTTTTATAGCTCTTATATTTGATAATCTGATTAGATCTTGGGTTGAAAAAAGAAAAAAACACCTAGGTATTGATTAAAACTTAATTATTTATTCAAAAAAGTTTTTAAAGTATCATCCATTGCTTTTGCCCAAGGCGTGTGGTGAACCGGTGCAACAGATCCTGTTACCGGGGATGAGAAAGATTTATCTCTATATGTTGATATGTCTTCAACTTTATGATGTTCCCATTCTTTAAAATGTTTTCTTATTAATTCAAAATCAATTTTAGGATAATCAGACATTTCATGTAGCTCCTTTGTATACTCTGTTTGAAAATCAATCATTTGATCAGGATTTTCAAGTTTTTCTTCCATTGCAACCCATTTGTTTATGTCATTTTCAATTTCTTTACTATCAGGCATTTTTATTTTACCCATAACTACATCACGAGCATACCAAGCTTGGCAATCGAACATATTAAATGTATGAAATTGGTCCTGCATGCCAAGATACATTAGTTTATGATTATCTTGCCAGACTACACCTTTGTATAATTTAGGTGGATAGAGTCTATTTCTTGTTTTCAGTTGTAAGTTTTCCTCTAAAAATGGAAAATGGTGCAAGTATCCTGTACATAAAATTATAACGTCGGTTTCTTGTTCAGTACCATCTTTAAAGATAGCTTTCTTTCCATCTAGTCTATCTAGGTAATGAACTTCTTTCATACCTTTAGGCCATTTGAATCCCATTGGGTTGTGTCTATATCCAATAGTTACACTTTTTGCTCCATACTTATTACATTGAAGCGCAATATCTTCAGCTGAATAACTACTGCCTAATACAACAATATTTTTACCTCTAAACTCTTCTGCGTCTCTAAAGTCGTGGGAGTGCATAATTCTTCCTGGGAATGATTTCATTCCATCATACTCGGGAATAAATGGAACAGAAAAATGACCAGTTGAGACAATTACAAAATCGAAATTTTCTTTTAAAATTTTATCATTTACTTTGTCCTGATAACTAATTTCAAATTTTTCATTTTTAAAGATTGTATTAATGACCCTTGTATTAAATTTAACTTTATTTTTTAAATTTCCACTTTTAGCTCTTCCAACTATATAGTCGTATAGTACCTCCCTTGGAGGAAATGATGGAATTGCTTTGCCAAAATGTTTATCAAAAGAATAGTCAGCAAACTCTAAACATTCCTTGGGTCCATTAGACCAAAGATATCTATACATACTATTTGGAACTGGATCTCCATACTGATCAGAACCTGTTCGCCAACTATAATTCCAGAGACCACCCCAATCTTCCTGTTTTTCAAAACAAATCACTTCTGGAATTTTTTCACCTTTTTTTTCTGCTTGCTCAAATGCTCTTAACATTGATAGGCCACATGGACCTGCACCGATAATAGCTACTTTACTCATAAGATTTAATAAAAATTAAGTTTATTTTACTAACAAAATATTAAAATTTAAAATAAAATAATGACTTAATATGAAAATTGACATAGAAAATTTTCACGTATGTGTTGCATTTTAAATTTTCGTTTAATTAATATTTTTGAATTTAAATCAATATGAAAAAATTTTTAATAATTGGAGGAGGGGCCATGGGATCTGCTTTCACAATTCCCTGCCTGGAAAATAAGAATGATGTTGTAATTACTGAGCCTTACTCAAAAAAATTCATAAAAGAATTATCCTCAAAAAGAAAATACCATTCAGCATTAAAGATGAATTTGCCAAAAAAACTTAAATTTCGAAAATATTCTGGTGATTTATTAAAAGAAAAATTTGATTTAATAGTAATTGCTTTAAGTTTACCTGGAATAGACTTTATTGGTAAGGAGTTGAAGAAAAATAATATTAATACACCTTTGCTGGTTCTTACCAAAGGGTTAAAATATATATCTAGGAGTAAGAAAATTTTTACTATTTCTGAAAAACTTCAAAAAGTTTCTGGGATAAAAAATATTTCAGTTTTAAAAGGTCCATGCTTAGCAAAAGAATTAGCGAGAAAACATCAAACAAGTGTAATAATTGCAAATAAAAATATAAATTTTGCAAAAAAAATAGGAAAAAGAATTTCTACAAAATATTATTTAAATGAATTCTCGAAAGATATTATTGGTGTTGAAGTCTGCTCAGCAATTAAAAATATATATGCAATGATTATAGGTGCTGGTCAAAGTCTAAATACGTCATCAAGTTTATTTCAAAGATCAATTAATGAAATGAAATATTTAACAAAATATTTTAAAGGAAAAGAAACAAGTACACTAGGGCTTGCTGGTGTGGGTGACTTATATGTTAGCGCTGCGGGTGGTAGAAATAGTAAAATGGGCAGTTACTTAGGAAAAGGATATACATTTAAAAATGCAAAAAAAAGATTTATGCCTAATGACACTGTTGAAGGAGAACAGTTAGTTAGAGAAATTGCCCCATATGTTATGAGAAAAATTAATAAGAAAAAAATTCCTTTAATGATTAGTTTATTTAAAGCAATATTGAATAATAGAAAACTTACAGTCACTTAAAAAAATATGAAATCTAATTGGAATTATCCAACAACAGTTTGGGTAGGTAAAGATAGGGTTAAAGATTTAGGAGAAGCTTGTCATAATTTAAAGGTTAACAACCCATTATTTGTAACTGACAAAGATTTAGTAAATCTTCCATTTATTAAGGAGGTGATTAGTGAAATTAAAAAAAAGTTAAAAAAATTAATATTATTTTCAAATTTTACAGGAAATCCATTTGGTGAGAATGTCGATGAGGGTGTGAAAGAATTTAAACAGAATGATTGTGATGGTGTAATTACGATTGGCGGAGGAAGTGCAATTGATGTTGGGAAAGCTATAGCTTTTATGTCAGGCCAGAGTAGACCTATTTGGGATTTTGAGGATGTTGGAGATTATTGGAAAAGAGCTAATGATAAAAATATTTTTCCAATAATTGCAATTCCAACTACTGCAGGAACAGGATCTGAAACTGGTCGAGCATCTGCAATCATCAATAAAAAAACGGGTGTTAAAAAAATTATATTTCATCCAAAAATTTTACCTTCAATTGTTATTCTTGACCCAAAATTGACTATTGAGCTTTCTCCAAGGTTAACTGCTGCAACAGGGATGGATGCCTTAGCTCACAATCTTGAGGCATATTGTGCACCAAGCTTTCATCCTATGGCAGATGGTATTGCTTTGGAGGGAATGAAACTTATTAAAAGTTCACTTGTTGTTGCATACCAAGATGGAAAAAATATTGAGGCTAGACAAAATCTTTTGGCAGCTTCGTCAATGGGTTCAACAGCTTTTCAAAAGGGATTAGGTGCAATTCATTCATTGAGCCATCCTCTTAATGCTCAATATAATATTCATCATGGATTGAGTAATGCAATTTTTATGCCGTATGTATTAACTTTTAATAAATCTATTATAGAAAAAAAAATTATCTCAATTTGTGATTATTTAGATTTAGATAAAAATTTTGAAAGTTTCTTATCGTGGATTTTGAATTTAAGAAAAGATTTGGCAATCCCGCATAAACTATCTGAAATTATGGATTGTTCCAAACTAGATTTAAATAAATTATCTCTAATGGCTTTAGAAGATCCATCTACTAGTGGTAATCCAAAAAAAATCAATCAAGAGGATCTTAAACTGATGTATCAGCATAGCATTTCAGGAGAATTGTTTGAATGAAAAAAATATTAATTGTAGAGGGAAACTTAAGAGAAGAAAATGAGAGCTTTTCAGAAAATGGTATTCAAACACATACAGAAAGCTTAAAGGACAGCTTAAGCCATTTTACTGATGATCTTTCATTTGATGTTGTTAACCCCTCTTCAGATCAAAATATTCAATTAATATCAAATCAACTCGAGCAGTATGATGGTCTTATTTGGGGTGGAAGTAGTTTAAATATTTATAATGATACTCCAGAAATTAGAAGGCAAATTGAATTCATGAAAAATTGTCAAAATAAAGTAGGGAAAATTTTGGCAATTTGTTGGGGCATGCAAGTAGCAGTCACAGCAGCAGGTGGCCAAGTCAAAAAGGCTGATAACTCACATATTGGTATAGCAAATGAGATAGAGATAAACAAAAATGGAATAAACCATCCTCTTTATAAAAATAAAGATAAAAAATTTAATTCCCCAGCATTCAATTTTGATGAGGTGGTAAAAATACCTGATAAAGGAATTTGTTTAGCCTCGAATAAGATTAATAAAGTTCAAGGTTTATATTTTGAGGTTAATAAGACAAAAATTTGGGGGCTACAATACCATCCAGAAATAACTTATGAAAAAATGATTAATCTTATTGAGTTTAGAAAAAAAAGATTAATTGAAAGTAGAAAAGTATTTAAAGATGACACTGAAGTTCAAAAACACATTGCTTTTATCAAAAAAGAAATTTCAGTTTCAGATAAAGAAAAGAGAATGTTAGAGCTTAAAAATTGGCTTAACGAATTAAATTAAAATAACCCTTCGATTTCACCTTTTTTATTAAGTTTAATAGAGTCTGCTGCTGGTACCCTTGGTAATCCAGGCATTGTCATTATTGCTCCACAGACAACAACTATAAATTCAGCTCCTGAGGAAAGCCTTATTTCTCTAATTGGTAATGAGTGACCTGTAGGTGCACCTTTGAGATTAGGATCAGTTGAAAAACTGTACTGAGTTTTAGCTACACAAATTGGTAATTCTCCATAACCTGCTTCTTCAAAACTTTTAAGTTGATCTCTAATTTTTGTATCAGCAATAACTTCATCGGCTCTGTAAATTTCTTTTGCTATTGTTTCAATTTTTTTAAACAATGGTGTCTTACTTTCGTATAAAAATTTGAATTTATTTTCATTTTTTTCACATAAATCAGCAACATGTGAGGCTAATTCTTTTGTACCTTCTCCTCCATTTGCCCAGTGGGTACAAAGACTTGCCTTTATTTCTAATTTATTACAAAAATCAACTAAAGCTTTTACCTCATCGTCAGTATCTTTTATAAAATGATTTACAGCTATCGCTACAGGAAGACCAAATTTTTTTACATTTTCAACATGCCTTTCAAGGTTGACCAAACCTTTTTTTAGTGCTTCAACGTTTTCATCTTTAAGATCATCTTTGGCTACACCACCATGCATTTTTAATGCTCTAATAGTAGCAACAATAACCACACAACTTGGTTTTAAATCAGATTTTCTACATTTAATATCTAGAAATTTTTCAGCACCAAGATCCGCACCAAACCCAGCTTCAGTTACTACATAGTCAGCTAATTTAAGTCCGGCTTTAGTTGCGATTACAGAATTACAACCATGTGCAATATTAGCAAAAGGCCCGCCATGAATTATTGCAGGATTATTTTCTAATGTTTGAGTTATGTTTGGTCTTATAGCTTCTTTCAACAAAACAGTCATAGGTCCCTGTGCTTTTAAATCTTTAGCATATATTGGTTTTTTTTCTCTTGTGTAAGCTACAGTAATATTTCCAATTCTATTTTCTAAATCTTCCAAATTATTAGCCAAGCAAAAGATTGCCATTATTTCTGAAGCAACTGTAATATCAAAACCATCTTCCCTTGGGAATCCATTAGCGACACCACCAAGATTAATATTAATTGATCTTAACGCTCTATCATTCATATCTAAAACTCTTTTCCAAACAATTCTTCTTACATCTATATTAAGTTTATTTCCCCAATAGATATGATTGTCTATCAATGCAGATAAAAGATTATGTGCAGATGTAATTGCATGAAAGTCACCCGTGAAATGAAGATTAATTTGTTCCATAGGAACAACTTGAGCATAGCCACCACCAGCAGCTCCACCTTTCATACCAAAAGATGGACCTAAACTTGGTTCTCTTAAACAGACGATAGATTTTTTTCCGATTTTATTAAGACCATCATTGAGACCTACAGAAGTTGTGGTCTTTCCTTCCCCTGCTGGAGTAGGAGTTATGGCGGTCACTAAAATTAATTTTCCCTCTTTTTTATTCTTGAGACTATCAAGGTATTCTAAATTTATTTTTGCGATGTGACGCCCCATGGGGCTAAAGGCAGAACTTTCATCAGGAACATTTATTTTTGCTAAAATGTCTTTGATTGGTTGCATTTTAGCTTCTCTTGCAATTTGAATGTCTGATTTTATTTCACTCATAAAATTCTTTAAATATACAAAAACTGCTCGATTAGTATCTCTTTTTAAGAGCTTTGGAAATATCTAAAAATTATATATAAAAAAAATAGGAACTATTTATATTCATTATTATAAAATTTAATCATGCAAAAATATTCAGTATTTAGCCTAATCAAGAATGCTTTTTCTAATCATGAAAAATGGGATTTGGCATGGAAAGATCCTACACCTAAAAAAGAATACGATGTTGTAATTATTGGTGGTGGTGGCCATGGGTTAGCTACTGCCTACTATTTAGCTAAAGAACATCAAATAACTAATGTGGCTGTTATTGAAAAAGGATGGATTGGTGGAGGAAATATAGGAAGAAACACTACAATTATCAGATCAAATTTTATGTATGATGATAATGCTAGGTTCAATGAATTTGGAATGAACTTGTGGAGAAACATGAGTCAGGAATTAAATTTTAATGTCATGTTTTCACCAAGAGGAATAATAAATTTAGCTCATTCAGATGCGCAAATGAATGCTTATGCTCGTAGAGGAAACTCTATGAGATTAAATGGAATTGACGCTGTTTTACTAAATAGAGAAGAAGTAAAAAAGATTATACCTATGGCAGATTTTTCTGATGATGTTAGGTATCCAATTTTTGGAGGCTTAGCACAACCAAGTGCTGGTACTGCTAGACATGATGCGGTCGCATGGGGTTACGCTAGACAAGCTGACTCAATGGGTGTCGATATAATTCAAAATTGTGAAGTAACAGGATTTGATATTGAGGCAGGAAAAATAACAGGTTTGAGAACATCTAGAGGAGATATTAAATCAAAAAAAATTGGTTTGTGTGTAGCCGGCAGCACAAATGTTTTAGCAGAAAAACTTAATATGACACTTCCTATAGAAACTCATTTATTACAAGCTTGTGTTTCTGAGCCAGTGAAACCAGTTTTAGATGGAGTGGTAACCTTTGGTGCTGGACATTTTTATATTAGTCAATCAGATAAAGGTGAGATGGTAATGGGTGGAGATCTTGATGGATATAATAGTTATGCACAAAAAGGTAATCTTCCAACAATACAACATGTTTTAACCGGTGGTGTTGCTTTATTTCCATTCTTAAGTCGATTGAAAATGTTAAGGACTTGGGGAGGGATAATGGATATGTCAATGGATGGCTCACCTATTATTGATAAAACTCATATCGATGGATTATATTTAAATTGTGGTTGGTGTTATGGAGGCTTCAAATCGGTTCCATCTTCTGGGTGGACATTTGCACATACAATCGCACAAGATAGAGTTCATGAATTAAATGAGGGATTTAGTCTAAATAGATTTTCTAAAGGTTACTTGTTAGATGAGAAGGGCCTTGGAACAAAAACTTGGATTTCATAAATGTTAAATATTAAGTGTCCTTACTGTGGGGACAGGTCTCAAAAAGAATTTGCCTACGGAGGTGATGGAACAATTACTAGACCAAAACTTAATCAAGAAATAAGTGATGAAGAATGGGATAATTTTGTTTATCTAAGAAAAAGTCCGAGAGGAAAACATATTGAATTGTGGCATCATATTGCTGGATGCAGACAATGGTTTAAAGTTGAGAGAGATACAACTACTCACGAAATTTTTAGAACTTTTAAACCAGAGGAATAATTTTGATGTCACAAAATTTTAGACTAAATACTGGTGGCTTAATCAATAGAGATAAACCTATTGAATTTAAATTTAATGGAAAAAAATATATTGGGTATGAGGGTGATACGCTGGCTTCAGCACTACTTGCCAATGGCATACATTTAATTGGACGAAGTTTTAAATATCATCGTCCAAGAGGGTTTTTTGGTGCAGGAGTTGATGAACCAAATGCAAAAATGCAAGTTGAGATTAATGGTTGTTCAGAACCAAATATTAACGCAACTGAAATAGAACTAGTAAATGGTTTATCAGCATCTAGTCAAAATTGTTGGCCATCAGTAAATTTTGATATTGGTGCAATAAATAATTTCTTAAATCGTTTTTTTCCAGCTGGTTTTTATTACAAAACTTTCATGTGGCCTAAAAGTTTTTGGTATAGAGTTTATGAGCCTTTTATACGAAAAGCAGCAGGGTTAGGAATTGCTTCTCTCGAAAAAGATAAAGAGAGATATGAGCATAAATATGAATATTGTGATTTATTAGTTACTGGCTCTGGACCCGCTGGTTTAGCAAGTGCTTATGCAGCTGCCAAAAACGGAGCAAAAGTAATATTAGCAGAGGATAAACCTAGATATGGAGGGACGCTTTTAACAGATGACGTAACGATAGATAATTTATCTGGAAAAGATTGGTCAGAAAAAATTATATCTGAATTAAAAGAGATGCCTAATGTTATTGTTAAAAATAGATCTCAAGTTTTTGGATACTATGATCATAATATGATGGTAATGTTTGAAAGAACAGGAGATCATTTAGAAAAAAAATCTAAGTACACACCAAGACAAAGACTTTGGTATATAAGAGCAAAAGAAGTATTGCTATCAACAGGATCTATTGAAAGACCAATTGTTTTTGGGAATAATGATACACCAGGAGTTTTTCTCTCAGCTGCTGCAAAAGAATATATGAAAGTTTATGGTGTTCTAATTGGTAAAAAACCAATTATTTTCACTAATAATGATAGTGGTTATGAAACAGCTATTGAGTTTAAAAAGAATGGTGTTAATCCAATAGTTTTAGATACTAGAGAGGATCAAAACTCTGAGTTAATTAATGAAGCTAAAGATTTAGATATAAAGATAAAGTTTTCTTATGCAGTGATAGTTGCTCATGGATATAAAAAAGTAAAATCAGCAACAGTTGGGAAATTAAATAAAGAGAAGATAGATTTTGAAAATACAGAACAAATAGATTGTGACTCTATTTGTGTATCTGGATTTTGGACACCAACTGTTCATTTAGCATCTCAATCAGGTAATAAACTGAAATTTAACGACTCGATAGATGCTTTTGTACCTGACAAATCAAAACAAAATGAACATTCTTTAGGTGCTGCTAATGGAACATTTACATTACAAGATACCTTAAAAAATAGTTTTAATACTGGGTTAGAAGTTTCTAAAAGCATAACCAAAAAAGATGAAAAAATACAAATTCCTAACACTAATGAACGAAAATATAGTTCTCATGATAAATTTTGGTGTTCCCCACTCCCTAAAGGTAAAAATTATAAACGATTTGTAGATTTCCAAAATGACGTAGCAGTTTCTGATATAGAGGTTGCTTTAAGAGAAGGCTATAGATCAATTGAACATGTTAAGAGGTATACAACGTTGGGAATGGCAACAGACCAAGGAAGGACAAGTAATTTAAATGGATTACAATTAGTTGCAAATGTTGAAAAAAAAATTGTTCCTCAAGTAGGTCACACTACTTTTAGACCACCTTTTACACCAGTTACCATCGGTACAATAGTTGGAAGGGAGGTAGGCAAAGAATATATGCCTACAAGAAAAACACCAATGCACCATTGGCATGAAAAAAATAATGCTGTCTGGGTAGATGCTGGTGCTTGGAAAAGACCAAGATACTACAAAAGAGGAAATGAAAATTTATTTGAGGCATCAAAAAGAGAAGCAAAAAACGTTAGAGATCACGTGGGCGTTTGTGATGTAACAACTTTAGGGAAAATTGATATTAAAGGTCCAGATGCTGCAGAGTTTTTAAATAGAGTTTATACTAATGCTTGGTTAAAACTTCCAGTAGGTAAAGCTCGATACGGAGTTATGCTCAGGGAAGATGGAATTGTCATGGACGATGGGACAACAACCAGAATTTCAGAAAATCATTATCACATGACAACCACTACTGCGCAGGCAGCAAACGTATTATCACATTTGGAATATTACCTGCAAATTGTTTGGCCAGA
>CACJYH010000006.1 GCA_902597695.1 uncultured Pelagibacteraceae bacterium
TTGGAAAAATGGTTTGATGATATTCAAGAGGAAAGCGAAAAATTAAAAAATCAAACTAGCGAAGCGCAAGTTAACGAAACTCAAAATGTAGCTAATGAGAATACTTCATTAACAGAGGATAAACAAAAAGTTGAAACACCAATTGTTGAAACTCAAAATCAAAATCAAGAACAAGTTTCTCCAATGGCATCTACTGAGGGCGCAGAAATAAATAAGCAAGATCAATTAAAAAGTAAAATTACAAATATTTTTGGAAAATTAAAAGATATTAAATTAAAAAAACCTTCTTTCGGAAATAATTTAAGTAAATCATCTTTAAAAAATTCAAAAGTAGGTAATTTAAAATCAAAGTTTGAAAGTTTTTTTAAATCTAAATTAGGGAAATCAAGTGTTCAGGGTGAAGAAATATTAGGAGTAGAACTTGCCAACAAAGAAATTAGATTGGTTCAAGTATCAAGCAACAAAGCAAATCAATGGGTTCTTGATAAGTTTCATATTCATCCTGTTGATGTTAGTGATGATAGCTCACCAATTGAAAATGCGGATAAATTTTCAGAGGAGTTAAAATTAGCAATACAAAAATACAAAATATCGTCGCCAAACGTTGCAATATCTATTCCTGTAACAAGTGCAATTATTAGAGTTGTAACTGCTCCTTTAATGAATGATGAAGAGTTAAGTAAAGCAATTGAAACTAATTCATTGTGGGAAAACTTAGTTCAGCTTACAGATAGCTTGGAGGATTATTCTATTTTTCATCAGGTAATTAATAGAAATCAAAAAGATAATACAATGGATATCTTATTTGTAGCATCGAAACTCACTGATATAAATAGTTATACATCAATAATAAAGAATGCTGGTTTAAACCCAGTAATTATTGATGTTAAATGTTTTGCTTTAAAGTCTGCAGTCGATCAATCAAATCAACTCACAAATAAAGTTGAAGATGCAAATTTAACTGCAGTTTTAGAATTTGGGTTAGATGAAAATTACTTAATGATATTATACGATAATAACCCAATAATTACTGATATTTTTATTAGAGGCCAAGATAGAAAAATTTTACAAGAGTCAGATGATGCTGAAGAAAAAGAAGGTTTAGTTAGAAGATACGTAACCCAAGTTAAACAAGCTATTCAGGATTTTGAGACCAAGTATGAAAAAAGAATTAGAAATATTAAAGTAGTAACAGACATTGAAAACGTTGAGGAGTATTTAGGAAGTTTTAGAAAAAGTTTAATGAATGTTGGATTTAATACATTTGATCCAACTGAGGGATTAAAAATTCCAAGTCAATTTCAACAAGCAATAAACAATAGAGAGAACAGATCTTATTTGTCAACTTCTATTGGTTTGGCTTTTAGAAAGCTTGATGTTTTTGGTTACTATAAATTTGTTACTGCAGTAAAAAATATTAATTTATTACCCGATAGATCAAGTGTCATGAAACAAAAAAAGATGAAAGCAATTTCAGGGTTTGCTTTTAAAGGAATTACAGCAGCAGTTGCTGCAATATACCTTGTATTGTTTGGTTTATCTTTTTGGAATATTTTTTCATACAATGCGAAGTTAAAACAATACAATCTTGTAAAAACCGAACATGCTCAAGCAGTTAAACAAAAGAAAATAGTTTCTAAAGAACTTGGACTAATCAATACGTCTTTAAAATTAAGTAAAACTCTTTCCTCTAATAAAGAATTAACATATAGGATTTTGGCACAAGTAGCATCGAGTGTTCCTAAAAGAGTTAAATTTGATAAAGTTGAATTTAATGGATCTACTAGATTAACAATTCAAGGACTAGCAGCAAGTGATCAAGATATATTAAAATTTATTGATAATTTGAGTAAACAAAAATTAGTTGCACAAGCTTCATTATCGTCAATGAGATTACCGAAGGGTAAAGCAGGAACAGCATCAATGAAAGGTTTTAGAGTTTTTGTAAAAATTAAAAGAGGTAGAGGATAATCATGGCAATGAATATAGATTTAAAAAATTTAAATATGTCTGATATTAAAGATCAGATTACAAAATTAGCTGACAAAAAAACACTTACGAAAATCGGAATAATTTTCGGCGCTATTGTATTATTTTTAATCATTTATTACGCAATCTTAAATCCAATGGTTAAATCTAGAAAAGCAAAATTGGATGATATGAATTTAAAGAAACAAGAAATTGTAAAATTCAATAATGAAATAAATGCAATGAAAGCAAAAATTAAAAAGTTGAAACCAGAATATGATAAATATTCTAGTTTATTTCACACAAAAGCCGAGGTTGAAGGTCTTTATCAAACATTAAGTGATTATGCTGGACAAAATGATTTAGTCATTTCTAAAATTGAAAAAAAGAAAATCAAAGAAGTATTGAAGGCTCAGGCTTTAGCTAAGGCGGATGGAAAAAAAGCAAAAAAAAAGAGGAAAAAGACTCAAGTTAAAAATATTAAGAATGTCGCTTATTATTTGATCCCAGTAGATTTTGAAATTAATGGCAATTTTATTGGATATATTAAATTTAAAAGAGCTCTTTCGCTCTCAAATAAAATGTTAAACTTTGACAAAGAGTCTATACAGGTGGTAAAAGGAGATTCAACTGGAGCGATAAAAGTGAGAGGAACATTAACAATAGTGGGGTTACCAGATGAATTTTTTTAAAATAATTTTTATTTCGTTGCTCTTTATATTAGTGTCAAAATTATCAATGGCTGATAGTCATGATAATCAACAAAATATTATTGAAAAAGCTAAAGAGATAAATCAAAAAGTTAAGGAAAAACAAGCAAATACCAAAGCCAACATCTCTTCTGAAATTGGTAATGAGGAGCCTCTTCCACTCAATGACCCATTTGTAGGTGATAGCTCTTTATCTGGAGGTGGCACTTTACTAGCTAGTGATCCAAATGAAGCTCAAAATGAAATGAGCTTGTACAAATTTAAATTAGTTGCAGTAATGTCTGCAGAAAAGGATGTTGGATTCGCTTCATTAGTTAATGCAAGTGGTGAAGTACTTACTATAGGCATGTTTGAGGAATTAAGTCCTGGAGTTCAATTGGTGGCATTAAATAATAGAGAAGCAGTTTTTGAGAAAAATGGTCAATCTTTAATGACCATAAACTTCAAAAATCAAATTACAGAACGAAGTAAATAGATTATGAAATTTAAAAACAACATATCATTTATTTTAATTCCATTTTTAATTTTACTTTTAAATGGTTGTGCGGATAAATTTGCAAAAAAATCTAAAGCCTTTAAACACGATACACCCCTGATAAAAACTGATGTTAAACAACTTGGAAAAATAGAATTAGAAAAAAGTGCAAAAATGGGCCCTGTTCCTATCGATGGAGATGTGATCAAACTTAAAAAGAGGAAACAATTATCATCTGTAAAAGAAAGAAACTATTTATTAATTTCTGAAGAGTTTACCTCTTTAAAGCAAAATGTTTCTTTTAAATTTCAAGGTTTAGATTTTAAAGAAGCAATGAGTTTAATGGCTGAAATTGGAAAAATAAATATTTTGGTGGGAGATGAGGTGGCTGGTGCAGTTTCTGCAGAATTAGATAATGTACCATGGGATAAAGCATTTAATGCATTGTTAGATTTAAAAAGCTACGCAGCAGATATAGATGTTGCCAGTAATATAATTAGAGTATCAACACCAGCGAATTTGACTTCACAAGAAAGTTATAAATCAGCAAGAGCATCTGCAGTTAAGAAAAAAGTTGAAATAGAAGATTCTGTCGAACCAATTATTTCAGAAATTTTTAGACTTTATTATATAACCCCTGCAGAAGCTAAAGCGACAATAACAGAATTATTTACAACAGTTGGCACTGGTGGAAACTTTATTCCTATCCAAGTGACGGAGGAAGCAACCACAAGATCAGTTATTGTTAGAGGTAAAGAAAAAGATTTAGATATTGTAGATAAAGTCATTAGAGAAATTGACAAGAGAACTAAACAAGTTTTAATAGAAGCTTTTATTGTTGAGGCTACATCATCCTTTGAACAAAATTTAGGAAAGAGACTTGGCGTTGGTTATACAAGAAATAAAAAGAGAATTGGAGGAATTTTAGATGGCAATTCAACTATTGGTGCACCTAGCGGAGAAAGTTCTACTCTGGGAAATACGACTGCTCAATTAGGAACTGGTAATGATAACCTGCTTAATGTGGGTGCTGGAGCTGCAACTGCTGGAATAGGAATATTGAAAAAGACAGGTTCTGCTGTTTTAAAAATTGAACTTGATGCACTAGAGAGTGAAGGTTTATCAAAAACTGTTTCCAATCCAAAATTATTTACATTAGACAACCAGCAAGCAAGTATTAATCAAGGAGAAACAATCTATGTTGATGGTGGAGAGGGAGAAGATAAACCGGTCGACGCATCACTTAAATTAATAGTGACACCTAATATAATTGGTGATGGTAATGTGATGCTCCAAATTCAGGTAAATAATGATACTCCGAATAGATCGAATCCCGGAACACCAGGCATAAATAAAATGGAGATAAATACTAAACTTTTAGTGGCTGATGGTGATATCGTCGTAATTGGGGGAATTAAGAAAAATAATGTTGCAAGTGGTAAAGATGGTGTGCCAGGTGTTTCAAAAATACCAGTTGTTGGTAAAGCCTTGAGTGGATCCAATAAATCTGACACAATGAATGAGTTATTAGTATTTATTGCACCAAGGATTTTATAATGCTTAAGATAAGTAGAGAAAGTGAAATTAATCTAGTCAATGTCTTAATTGATAATGATATTATTTCTGGAAAAGATTTAATAAATATCAAAAAAGTAAGCTCAGAAAATAATAAATCTCAAATTGAATCTATTTTTGAATTAAAACTTACTGATGAACAAAAAATAATAGATTTATTAATAAAAGAGCAAAATTTAGAAACTATTGATTTGAAAAAGGTTGAAATTACAGATGATGTAAAAACTGTATTACCCTCAAACTACATTAAAGTTAATTTTGTAGCTCCTTTCAAGATTGATGGAAAGACTTTGCACATTGCTATCCCGGACAGTTCAAAACTTGGGTTGATGAGAAATCTTAAAGCGATCACAAAAAAAAATATCGAGTTACATGCTGCAAAAATTACAGATATCTCAGAGTTTATAGAAAGACTAGCCAGTGAAACTGACGAAGTAACAATTGCATCAATACGAGATGAAAACAGAAAAAAAATAAAAACTTTTGAGTCTGATTTAGGAGAAGCGGGTGAAGTTTTAGAAAAAGCACCTGAAGAAGATATTGAGGCTATAGAAAATGAGTCAGAGGTAATAAAATTTAGTACAGCAGTGGTGGCAGAGGCCATCAAAATGGGCGTGAGTGATATTCACATTGAACCTTATAGATTTAGTTCTAGAGTGAGATATCGGTTAGATGGAATGTTGCAAGAGCAAGAACAATATAAACAATTTCTTCACGACAACTATGGAGCTGTGGTTACTCGATTTAAGATTATGGGTAAACTAGATATCGCAGAAAGAAGATTGCCACAAGACGGAGCTATCAACTTTAAAATAGAAAATAAAGTAGTAGACTTACGATTATCAATATTGCCAACAGCGAATAATGAGAGAATTGTTATGCGTATCCTTAACAAGGATGCGGGTGATATCAAATTAGAACAATTAAATTTTGAAGAGCAAGATCTAAAAAATCTTAGAAAGGCAATTCATAGTACTCAAGGATTAATACTTGTAACTGGTCCAACGGGATCTGGTAAATCAACTACTTTATATAGTATTTTAAAAGAAGTCAGTAAACCTCATTTAAATATTTTAACTGCTGAGGATCCTGTTGAATATGAATTAGATGGCGTAGGGCAAGTTCAAATTAAAGATCATATTGGGTTAACATTTGCTTCAGCACTTAGGTCTTTTTTAAGACAAGACCCTGAAATTATTCTTGTGGGAGAGATGCGGGATAAGGAAACTGTTGATATTGGTTTAAAAGCAGCGCTAACAGGTCACTTGGTTTTTAGTACACTTCACACTAATGATGCACCAAGTACAATTACTAGATTGCAAAATATGGGTACACCCGATTATTTAATCAGTGCTGCAACTCAATTGGTTGTTGCACAAAGATTGGCAAGAAAAAATTGTAAAGATTGTAGAGTGCCTGACGATGATGTTAATCCAAAAGTTTTACAAGATTTAGGATTTAGTGCCGAGCAAGCATCGAGAGTTAAAGCTATTAAGGGTAAAGGTTGTGCCAAATGTAGTAATACTGGTTACAAAGGTCGACAAGGTATTTATGAAATTTTAGTCGTATCAAAACCACTTAAAGAAGCAATCTTGCGACAAGCCACTACACCAGAATTAAGGGAAATTGGAATTAAAGAGGGTTTTCAAACTATGAAAGATATGGGCCGAAGACTGATTGCATCTGGGGAGCTTAATTTTAGAGAGTACGAAAGAGTTCTTTCAGGCGAGTAAAAATGGAAGCTTTTACATATAAAGGAATATCTGACGGGAAATATGTTGAGGGTGATATAGAAGCAATAAACCTTGATGAAGCTTCTCATTTATTAAAAGAAAAAAAAATCATCATTACAAATATTATTAAGTCTAAGAAAAAGACTGGTGAAAAAAAGAAAAAAAGTGGATCATCTCTTTTTAGCAAAAGTAAAAAAGTAAAAGTAGAGGATATCCTTATATTTTCTAAGCAATTTGCCACTATGGTTAAAGCAGGCCTGCCAATTCTTCAAGTGCTAGCCATGTTGAGAGACCAAATGGAAAGCCAAGGGATC
The DNA here is from genome assembly GCA_902597695.1 of uncultured Pelagibacteraceae bacterium. The sequence continues at coordinate 6,776 of CACJYH010000006.1, forward strand.
AAGGATATTATTGAAGATATAAGAAAGAGTTTAGAAGGTGGGGTTAACTTATCGAAATGTTTTGAAAAATATCCACAACATTTTGACAATGTTTACGTTAACCTGATTAAAGCCGGAGAGGCCAGCGGTAAACTAGATGTCTTCTTGCTAAAAATTGTAGACTCACTTGAAAAGAAGGAAAAAATTAAGAAAAAAATTAAGTCTGCTTTAATGTACCCGGCGATAATGTTTACTGTGGCAATCACAGTCAGTGCCTTCATGTTAGTTAAAGTGGTGCCAGTATTTGCCAAAATGTATGATGGTATGGGTTTAGAGCTGCCAGCAGCTACTGCTACCATTATGGCAATGAGTGACTTTTTAAGAGGAACAGGCGGAAAAGTTATTTTATTTGGTGGTATTGCTGGTTTTATTGGATTTAGGTTTATTACAAAAAGAAATGCCGCAATACGTTTTAGATGGCACAGACAAGTTTTAAGATTACCAGTGTTTGGAGATATGATTTTAAAATCTATGTTAGCTAGAATTTCATTAATCATGGGAAATCTTAGTGCTGCAGGTGTAAATTTATTGGAAAGTTTAGAGATTGCAAAATCCGTTAGTAACAATGATGTTATCACAGACGCTCTAGAGAATGTTAAAAAAGGAGTTTTCTCGGGAGATACGTTAACAAAACTTTTTTTAAAAGAACCATTATTTCCTCCAACCTTTAGTCAATTGATATCTGTCGGTGAACAAACAGGTCAATTGGATGAAATGTTTAATTCAGTAGCTTCTTATTATGAAGAAGAATTTGATACGACTGTTGATAATATGTCTAGTTTAATAGAACCGATCATGATTGTTTTTATGGGGGTGATGATTGGTGGATTAATGATAGCGATGTACTCACCAATATTCAACGTTGGTGCTCTAATTAATTAATTTATAATTTTTTTGTTAATACTAAATTATTGATCCAAGGTTTATCACCTTCTTTAAATTTTATAGAGTCCATTATTTCTTGAATAAAAAAAGTACCAAGTCCACCTGGTTTAACATCATCAATTGCCCTATGTTTAACCTTACTTTTTTCAACTGGTTTGCCTTTATCAAAAAAAGAAATTTCAAGCTCTTTATCTGTACAAGAAATTCTGACAGCCATTCTATCTTGTGTGTCAGGATAATCTTTGTAAGCGTGTTTTACAATATTTTGCGCTGCTTCAGCAATTGCTAAAACTAATTCTTCTCTCAATTCTTCATTAATTTTAAATTTCTCAAAAACTTCTCTTGAGAAATTTCTAACATCTTTCAAGCTCGAAGATCTTACTAAGAAATCTTTTTTTTCAGATAAATTTGTTGAATCTGCAACTTCAGTACTCATTATTTCTAATTACTCCAAATTTAAAATTTGCTCTAACTTTGCCATCATAATGACTTTTAAAACTGATTTACTGACATCTTTAATTACAAGTTTAGTTCCCTTTTCTAATGCTTTTTGATGACTTTCGATTAAGACTGATATACCTGATGAGTCCATGTATTGGACACTACTCAAGTTTAAGTTTACATTTTTACCAGCATCGATCAAAGGAAAAATAACTTCTTTAGCGCCCTCTGTTTTATCCATATCAATCTCACCATCTAAAAATACAGTGCTAGTGTCACCTTCGTCTGTCACTTTATATGTCATAGAAACTTCCTTGCCATTGCCAAAACTTTTTCAACAGGTTGGCTTACTTCTTTAAGCTCAACTTTAGTATTTTTTTCTTTTGCTCTTTGATTACTTTCAACTAAAACTGAAATTCCAGATGAGTCCATATATTGAACACCTTTTAAGTTTAAATGCACTTCCTTTCCAGAATCAATAAGTGGGAAAACTACTTCTCGAACATTGTCTGCAACATCCATATCTATTTCTCCATCTAGGAATACAGTACTTACATTTTCAACTTCAGTAACTTTAAATTTCATTATTTTTAATATTCTATAAGGCTAATAACAAAAAACATATAAAAATTAAACCCAAATTGGCCAACCAACTCAAATATTGAGTGAAATTAGGCAATATTTATAGTTTACATCATTGATAATTATTATAAATTTTCTGATTAATTAATTAATTAAAGAGGAAACATGAAAAATAACAAAGGTTTTACACTAATTGAACTACTAGTTGTTGTTGCAATTATTGGTATTTTAGCAGCTGTCGGTGTTGTTGCTTACAATGGTTATACAAAAAGTGCAAAAATTAATGCATCTAAATCTAACCAAGGTGCAGTAACAAAATATTTAGCAGCAGAAATTCAAAAATGTAACATTGGTACAGAAACTAGTGCAATGGGTGGAAGTTTAATTTGTGATGGTAGAACTGCAACTTCAATTCAAACTGCAGCTCTTGCAACACTTTCTGATTTTAAAAACACTTACACACCAGCTTGTCAAGGAGTGACAGATGGCTCTACTGCGCCAACCTCTACAAATGCCTCAGTTACATGCGCGGCGTCAGGAAAAGGCTACACGACAATTACGCTAGGAGAGGGTAATGATGAAGGTTTTTTGATTGTCAAAACTCAGTATGATGAAGCGTCTTCTGATGTGTTGCAAAACAAAGTTGAAGCAGAATAATCAACTGCATCATAAAAAAAATATGAAAATTAAAAGCTCACTAGGGTTTTCCCTAGTAGAGCTTTTAGTTGTGGTCGCGATAATAGGAACTCTGTCAGCTGTTGGAGTTTTAGCTTACAATGGCTATATGTCTGGAGCTAAAGAAAAGTCTGCTAAAAATGTAATGCAACAAATTTCTTTGGCACAAACAGAAGAGTACTCAAATGCTGGTGGTTACTATACTCAAGATGATGGTAGCTGCACACCAACTCGAGCTTCTTCTGATGCTATTCAAGCTAATTTATTTGATAACGCTGACATTATAGGAGTTGATATTGGTTATAATATTTGTATCGCAAATACGGGTGCCGCTAATTATCTAATCGTTGCCGAAGAGACTATTGGAGGTGAAAATCCATGTATACTTACTTTAACTCGTAATGGAGTTTATACCAGAGATACTGACTGTTAAAAACAATCATTAAAAATCAATTTGATCACCAAGTTAATTGCTAGTTGAAATTTTTTTGTTAGGTAACTAAAATTATGGATAAAGATATGGCCCAAGAAGTAATAGATATACTTACAAGTAATATTGATACTTTATGGGTTATTGATTGTGCGATTTTAGTTTTCATTATGCAGGCGGGTTTTATGTGTATGGAAACCGGTTTATCGAGACATAAAAATAGTATCAACGTAGCTTTAAAAAATGCAGCAGATTTCGGTGTCTCGGTAGTTATCTTTTGGATTTTTGGTTTTGGTTTGATGTTTGGTACTTCTTATAACGGATTCTTTGGTACCGACTTATTTTTCTTTAAAACAGATAAAGCTGAGTACATGACTTATTTTGTGTTCCAAGCAATGTTTGTTGCAACAGCTGCAACTATCATATCAGGAGCAGTGGCTGAGCGAATGAAGTTTAATGGTTATTTAATCATGACCGTTTTAGCGACTGGAATAATTTATCCAATCGTAGGTCACTGGGCTTGGTCTTCAAGTTATCTATCTAAATATGATACAGTTGATCAACTGCTTGCAATTACAGGAACAGTTAAAACCACAGGCTGGTTATCAGATTTAGGTTTTGTTGATTTTGCCGGAAGCACGATAGTTCACTCAGTGGGTGGATGGATAGCTTTAGCAGCTGTAATTATATTAGGACCAAGAATTGGAAAATACTCTGATGCAAACAAAGGAAAATTTACAGGTTCCAGTTTTCCTTTAGCAGTTTTGGGAACACTCATATTATGGTTTGGTTGGTTTGGTTTTAATGGGGGTAGTAATGGTGCAATGGATGAAGTAGTGCCTTTAATATTAATTAACACTTTTTTAGCTGCAGCCTTTGGTTTGTTAACTGGATTAAGTGTTTCATACTTTAGATTTAAAAAGCCAGATCCGTTTTATATTATATTGGGTCCACTAGCAGGGCTAGTTGCAATTACTGCCGGATGTAATTCCATGACATCAGTGACATCTATTTTTGTAGGGATCGTTGGGGCAATCATTGCAATTATTGTTAATGAATTATTAAATAAATTTGAAATTGATGATGTTGTTGGTGCAGTACCAGTTCATTTAGCTGCAGGAGTTTGGGGAACATTAGCGGTTGGTTTATTTAGTGACTTAAATATTTTGGATACGGGGCTTGATAGATTTTCACAAATTAAAATTCAATTAATTGGTATAATTTCTATAGGTGCATTTACATTCATATCTTCATTTATAATCTTAAGTTTTTTTAATAAATTTTATCCACTCAGAGTTAGCCCTGTTCAAGAAGAACTAGGGTTGAATATTGCTGAACATAATGCTGTATCTATTGAACACGATTTAATTACTATTTTGGATAAACAATCAGAGTCTGGTGATCTTAAGATAAGAGGTCCACAGGATCCTTTTACAGCTGGTGGTGTTATTGGTCTTTATTATAACAAGCTCATGAGCAAACTTGAGACAAGTGAGGATGAAAAAAATAAGTGGCGAGAAAGAATCTCAAAAGAAGTAAAACTTGCAGTAAAAGTTCAAGAAAATTTTTTACCCAAAAGAAATTTAAAAAATTATCCAGTTCATGGAATTAATATTGCAGCAAGAGAAGTCTCAGGAGACTTTTTTAGTTTTTACCCACACAATGATAGTATTTATTTTATAATTGCAGATGTAGCTGGCAAAGGAATTCATGCAGGTATGGTTATGGCTAAAGCATCAACTTTATTTGAAGTTTTAGCTCAATCCAAAGTAGATCCAGACGAAATGGTTTTCCATATGAATAATGATTTAAATAATACTAAAACTGCTGGAATGTTTGTAACCTCAATTGTAGGAGAATATAATTTAATTACCGATGAAATTAGATGGGTCAATGCGGGTCATCAACCTGCAATTTTAAGAAACGGACAAGGTAAATATGATCAGTTTGAAAGTTCTGCACCTCCTTTAGGGGTGATTAAACAAAAAGATAAAAGTATTTATAATATTCATAAAACAAAATTAAACGGCTCAAGGTTTTATGCGTTCACTGATGGTTTGTCGGAAAGTCTAAATAATCAAGGTGAAGAAATAGGCATCGATGGCTCGATTGGTATCATCGAACAAAATTATAATAAAGATACCATCAAGCAATTAGATAACATTACTAAATCTGTAATAGGAACTAGTCAAAATAGAAAATTATCTGATGACCTGACATTGATAAGTATTGGAAAATAAGACTTATTTCTAAAATTAATTAATTGAAAAAAACAATATACTTAATATCTTTTCTTTTTTATGTTTTCTAATTTATCAAGATTAAAATATTTATTGATCTCAACAATTTTGATGATTTCAACATCTGCTTTTTCATCAGAAAAAAATATTACCTATATGCAAATCCTACAAGATCCTAATAACCTAGATTTGAATTTAAAATATGCGCAACAACAAGGTAAAGTTGGAAATTTTAAACAAACAATTTCAACACTTGAGAGGTTAAATATGCTTTATCCAGACAATGTTGAAATTAAATTATATTTGTTATCTGTTTTAGTCCAAGTCGACTCTCCTGAAAAGGCCAATACTATTATTGAGGAAATGAAATTAAGAAGAGATCTTGAACCAGAGGATTTAGAAACATTACAAGAAATTGAAGAGGAGTTAAGAGATCGGGAACCAAGTTTGTGGAATTTAACAGCAGATGTTGGATTTGGTGCAACATTTTCCAATAACGTAAATAGTGTTTCAAAAACTGGAAAAAAATTAGAGTCAGATGCAATAGCTAATTTTACTTCCGCGAGACATGACAGAACAGAAAGTGCATCGTTAGGTATAACAGCAACAAGACCTATTGGAGAAGAATCATCATTGCTATTAAACTTTGCACATTCTACATCTAATCAATATCAGGAAGCTGATGATGATTTTCAAAGTTATGGATTAACAATTGGTTTGGATACTACTTTAGGTAATCAGAGTCTAAGTCCCTATATAATTATGAGTAAAACTGATGCGCAACATGATGCAGATAGTTTTTCATTTATGCTTGGAGTTGGGGGCTTCTTTACAGCAGGGGAGCGACATTCTTTTAGTTATGGTTACTCGTATTCAGACTCTAAAGCCAACAAAAATTCAGAAGATACAACTGCAGATGAAACTAACTCAATTGGGCATGGTTTTACTTTTGGTTATGATGTAATTTTAACTCCAATTATTTCTAGTTCTTTAAGTCTAGGATATAGTGACTCGGATGCAAAAGTAGATGCAGGAAATGATTATGAAACTTATGAATTTGGTATTGGTTTAAATTTTGCATTTCCTTGGGCTTATATAGCTTGGAGTGCCTCAACCAGTTTCAATGATTATAAAGTTGCTGATACGTCGGTTGACTCTTCAAAGTTAAGATCTGATCATGCAACAACAACTGATATTATGATTACAAAAGCCGTAGGGGATATCTTTCCAATCATTGATCCTAATAGAACTTTATTTATTAACTTGTCTTATGAAAAAACTTTCTCTGAGGCAAATATAATGAACTATGATTATTTAGCCGATTCCTTCGCATTAAGTTTTTCAAAGGCTTTGAAACTTAATTAATCAAATTTTTTTTAAAATTCGCTTATAAATTGCTTTTTTTCACGCTCAATTTGAGCCTTTTAAGTTTATTTTTTTTATATTTTTGTTAGTTTTACGATAATGAAAAAATTATTGTCAGTTCTGTCAGGTCTAATTTTTATGATCAGCACAAGTGTTTTTGCTGAGGAAAAATTAACTATCGAAAAACAATTAGTTGGAATTGTTGGTGCAATTTCTGGAACTGTAAAAACTGAGACTAGAGAATTAAAAGCTGGTGACAAAATTTATTTAAATGAAACAATTGTTGCTGGTGCAGGATCCGGTACACAAATTTTACTCTTAGATCAATCAACATTTACTATAGGTGAAGACTCAGAAGTTGTGATGGATACATTTATATTTGATCCTGCAACAAATGACGGAAAAATTGTTGCGAGTGTCAAACAAGGAAGCTTAAAAGTAATCTCTGGTTTGATTAGTAAAAAAAATCCTGATAGCTTAACTGTAGAAGTGCCAGAGGGAACACTTGGATCAAGGGGAACGGAATTTCAAACAATTGTATCAAAAGGTAAAACTGATACTTTATTAATTGGTCCAGGAAAAAATAATACATTAGGAATGAGACCTGGAGCAGTCCTTGTTGGAAACAGTCTTGGTTCAACTTTACTAGACAATCCTTATAGCATGACTTCAATGACTAAAGGTAAAGCACCTGGTCAAGCTAAGAAAATTACTAAAAATCAATTAAAGAAATTTAATAAAAAGATGAAAGCTTTAAGAGTTGCTAAGCTCTCGCCAGAAGAAAAAAAAGGTAAGAGAAAAGAAATGAAAAAGCAATTAAGGAAAGAGCTTAAGTCTATGGGTTTTGAAAAAGAAGAGATTAAATCAATTATTAAAGAAAATATTCAAAAAGATAAAGAGAAGAAAGTAGCTATAAAAAAAGAAAGAGCTGAAAAGAAAAAAGCTAAAAAGAAAAAAGCAAAAGCAGAAAAGAAAAAGAACAAAAAGAAAAAAGCTAAAAAAGTAGATAAGAAAAAAGGTAAAAAGAAAAAAGCTACTAAAAAAGGTTCTAAAAAGAAAAAAGCAGTTAAGAAAAAAGAAGGTAAAAAGAAAAAAGCTACTAAGAAAAAAGCTACTAAGAAAAAAGCTGTTAAGAAAAAACCAGCTAAAAAGAAAAAGAAAGCAGTTAAGAAAAAAGTTAAGAAGAAAAAGAAAGTAGTTAAAAAGAAAAAACCTAAAAAGAAAATTAAGAAAAAAGTAGCAAAGAAAAGAAAGATAGTTAAAAAGAAAAGAGCAGCTAAAAAGAGAAAAGCTAAAAAGAAAAGAAGAAAAAAGAAGTAATTAGCTAGTTCTTAATAAGTTTCATTTACATTACTTAAATTAGATATAAATTTCACTTTGTGAAAGCTTTTGTACAAAAAAATTTAAATTATTTTGTTTTCTTAATTTTACTTTCATTATTAATTTTTCTAAAAATTCTAAATCCTGCATTTATTAAGTCTGTTTCATATTTAAGTTTTGATTTATATCAAAAAGTATTTGTAGAAAAAAAAGATAGCGATGTAGTTATCATTGATATTGATGAACAAAGTTTAGGTAAATTTGGACAATTTCCATGGAACAGGAGAGTTTTTGCAAAAATTCTTGATCAATTAAATATTCACAATCCAAAAGCAATTGGTTTTGATATTTTTTTTACTGAAAAAGATAAGCAATCACCCGATGAAATTATAAAGTCATATGGTTTAATTCCCTCTGATGTTGCAGATATTCAAAACTTAAAAAGTCCTGATGATATTTTTTCGGAAAAATTAAAAGAGTCAAAGTCGATAATTGCTGTTTTGGGTAGCAATGTACCGTCACATTCAAATTATGATAGAAAAGCAAAAGCCAGATTTTTATCTAAAGGTGGTGATCCAAAAGATTTTACATATTCATATCCTCATTCCATAGGATCTTTGGAAAAATTAGAAAAGAATGTAAGGGGATTAGGTTCCATATCTTTTTTAGATCAATTAGATGGAATAATACGATCTTTACCACTGATTGTACAATTTGATAAAAAAATATATCCCACCATGGGACTAGAAATGGTCAGAGTAGGATCAAAACAAAAAAATATTTATGTAGAATTGAATGAAGTAGGCATTCAAAGAATAAGTGCTAGACCCCACAAAGTTGAGTCAGATCCTAATGGGATTATTTGGATTAAATATAAAAAATCAAATAAAGATCAATTTATATCAGCTGGCGATGTGTACGATGGGAAATTTCAATCAGATTTTTTTAAGGACAAGTACGTTTTAATTGGAGCATCAGCACAAGGACTTTTTGATCTTGTTAAAACTCCACTTGGTGTGACTATTCCAGGAGTAGAAGTTCATGCTAATGTTATAGAGAATATCCTTGATCAATCTTATTTGGTTCGAAATCCAAATACATATATTTTTGAATTAATATTTTCAATTATTATTGCTTTACTTACATTCGTTTTGTCTCAAAAGATTAAACCAAAATATAGTTTATCTATATTCTTTGGAAATATTTTGGCAATTATAATCATTGGTTTTTCTATATATAAATTTAGATCTGAGTTAGTGGATTTTAGTTATCCTATTTTTATTGTGACACTAACATTTTTAACTGGTCTTTATTTTAGGTTTATTGAAGAAAATAAGATGGCTTTAGCCAACCTGCAAAAAGAGGCTAAACTTTTAAAAGAACGTGAGCTAGCAGCTGGAGTTCAAAAAAGTTTATTTCCTGATATTTCAAAATTTGAGAATTTTATTTTTGCAAAAAACGTTCCAGCACGAGATGTTTCAGGCGACTATTTTGATGTCGTTAGATCTACCCCAGAAGAATATTTTTTTACTTTGGCCGATGTATCGGGAAAAGGGGTAAAAGCTGGAATGTATATGGCCAAAGCATCCTCAATTTTTAGAACTCTTACCAATTTAAAATTTCCTTTAGAAAAAGTAGTATTTGGTGTCAATAATGAGTTGGTTGAAGCAAAATTTAAAGGAATGTTTGTGACAGCTGTTTTTGGTAAATTAAACATTAAAACGGGTGAACTTGTGTTTATTAATGCAGGCCATGAAAGTATCCTCACTTTTGATGAAAATAAAAATTACGAATATATCAAATCAGAAATGCCACCAATTGGTATAGTAAAGTATTTTACTGAGTCGATGGTGAAATCAAATACAATCAACCTTAAAGATAAAACTTTTGTAGTTTACACAGATGGAGTAACTGAAGGTTATTTAAAAAATGGGGAAGAACTTGGGGCTGAAGGAGTGCAAAAAATTATTAACGAAATGTCACAGGTCACACCAAAGTCTATCGTAGAAGCTATCGAAAAAGAGCTTAACTGGGGTGCAGAAAAGTTAAGGGATGACATTACTTGTATGGCAATAAACATTAATAATACTGAACTGATAAAGAAGAAATAATTTGTAACCCAAAATGAATAAATTGGTTGTTTAATATTTTTTAATTTTATGTAAGTTGCAGTTGTGAAACGAATCTTTTTATTATTATTTTTGCTACCCATGTTGAGTAATTGTACTCAATATTCCGCTATGATAAGTCCTGCCTTAACACTAGCGCATACAGGAAGTTTCGCCCAAGCAACAACTTCTCTATCAAGTTCATTAGCAATTAATGAAGTGAAAAAAGAGTATGCTAATAATTTAGAAGCAGAGAGAATTTGTCCAACTTTCCATTCATCGGAATTAAGTGCAGTCTTTTTTGAGACTTTGGAGCATACCGGTTGCTACTACGATCCCCTTAGTATTCTTAGATAATCTCATTTTATTTTTTTCTAATTTTTTTTTTTGACATTAATTTTTGAAGACAATAAAAATTTAAAATGAAATTTCTTTTACAAGTAAAAATTTTTATTTATCTAATTATTTCTTTATTTTTCAGCCTTCATTCTTTTGCTGAAGTTAAACCAACTTTTGTACGCTCAGCAGACACTACTAATGTAAATCAAGCGATTGGAGTAACTTTAACTCCAGATGGAACCAGAATACACTTTTCTCAGTATGGAACTTCGCCTGTTATAACCCAGTATGATTTAAGTATTCCATTTAATGTGTCATCAATAGATACTGCTTCAATAGTTACTTTAAATGTAAATAGTGGCGATAGTGGTGATTTTTTAGTAAGTAATCGATTGGAAGGTCACACATTTAATAGCGATGGTACAAAACTATATGCAATAGATATGGCTGGGAATATGAATGTCCATAGTTTATCGACTCCTTATGATATATCTAATTTTTCAAAAGATGCAGATGATGGGGTAGATTGGGCAACCTTTGCAGCTGGTGAAGGTGGCTCGGATAGTGCTCGTAGGTCTCATGGTATACGTTTTAATAACGATGGAACAAAAATGTTCTTGATGGATGTCAACGGTACAGTTGGTATTGCTGAATTTAATCTAAGCACTCCCTTTTTGCCAGGTTCAGCAAGTTTTGGAAATTTTTTTGCAATAACCGAAAATTCTGCAACAATACAAGATTTTGATTTTGATGATGATGGTACAAGAATGTATGTTATTGAGTCAAACGAAGCATCAACAAATAATAAGATTTATGTTTATAAGTTAAGTACTGGTTTTGATACTTCAACAGCAACTTTCGTTGGAAGTGTAGCGAATGTTTTTAGTGCTGCAGGAGCTGATGGATCAGCAGGAGGTATGCGTTTTGCGAAAAATGGTATGAAATTTTATCAGGTTACTTGGGCTAGTACCTTAAAGAATAAAGTTTTTGAGTATGATCTAAGTTGCCCTTTTGGAATTGTAATTTGTGAAGCAGATGTTGCTACAGCAATAGGGGCTCAAGCGGAAATTGCTAAAAATATAATTTATCAAAATTCAAATACAATTTTCAAAAGATTCGATTGGTTACGTAGAAATGAGGAAAAAAGAAATTTAAACAGTCATAATATTAAACTAGATATCAATAATCCAATTTTAGCTTCATTTAAGCATAAGTTAGAGAACTCTTTAAAACATAATTTAGAAAACTCACTTAATAATAATCAATTTATTCATGCATCCTTAAAAGATAAAAATCCTTTTAAGAATATGAGGAATTGGTCTCACTGGTCTCACGTTGATATTTCATTTGGCAGAGTAGGAGAAAAAGGTTTCATTAAACCAAAAGACATTAGAACAAGAGGTATTATGTTTGGAGCTGACAAATTAATTGATAATAAAATTTTTGGCTTAGCTTTTCGATATGGCAATGATGATGTCAAAATTGATACTGGTTTAGGAAGTAAATTAGACGCCCAAGCATATACTTTAAATATGTATGGAAGTTTACCTCTAGATGGAAAATCAAATCTTAATACTCTAATTGGTGCAAGCTTTTTAAGCATTGATCAATTAGTTAAAAATACAGTTACAGGAGAAAGATACGGCAGACAAATTTTTACGTCAATGATTTATGAAAATGAAAACGAATATACTAGACATAATTTAACTCCATTTGGTAAATTTGAGATTGGTATTACCCAACTTTCAGAGTATACGGATTTCGGTACTTCCGCCACAAACAGCGTAGATGTTCATGAAAGACTGACTTTTAAAACTGGAAATGCTTCGGGGGGTTTTAAGTTTGATGACACTGTATATCTAGATAATAAAACTCTCAACAGGAATGGTTTTGTAGAATATATTTTTGATTTAACTCCAGATATTGATCATCTTTATAAAAATCACATTGACAACACAACAGTAAGAAAAACTTTAAAAAAACATTCTGTGCATAATATTAGGGGAAATATTGGTTTTGAGTATGTAGAAATGAATGGTTATACTTTTGCAATCAACTATGAAAGATTTCAAAGTCTAAGTGATAGTGCTTACTCAGACAGTTTATTATTCAAGTTAGGAAAAAAGCAAGTTAATAATGCAAATCTAGATGTAATCTATGATCCAACGAATAACAATAATACTGAAATTAGTTATTTAAAAAACTTTGGTAATTTTAACTTAAAATTTAATTCTAATTATAGTTTATTTAGTAAAATTCCCGATTATGGTGCAAATTTAGAGATTTCCGGCACCTTTTAATATTTCCAAATTTTAAATATTTTTTTTATAAAGTGTATATGAAAAAAAATAATAGCTACCTACTTTCATCTATTTTTTTTTTTCTCATATCTAATATTTTTGTTCAAAACGCTCATGCAACTTTAAATAGTGGTGATCATGCTACGCCACTCTTTGTGCAAAACTTTAGTGTTAGCGGTCAAGATACAGAACCAAGAGGTATCACTTTTAATAATGATGGAACAAAAATGTATGTCACAGGAACGTCTAATGATAAAATATTTGAGTACACTCTGACTAGTGCCTTCGATATATCTACTGCTACTTATAGAGGCTTATTTAATTTTAATGGTAATTCTTTCAGTGTAAAATTTAATAACGATGGAACAAAAATGTTTACTATAAGTTATTGGAATACTGGTGCAGCTGTAAAAGAATTTTTACTTAGTACCCCTTTTGATATAACATCAATCTCTGGGGATGGTACAACACCTGAAACCACTTTTAATTTTAAACCTCACGATAACAAGCCTTTTGGTCTTGATTTTAATAATGATGGTACAAAAATGTTTGTTACCGGAAATGATGGAGATGATATTAACGAATTTTCATTAAATGTGGGTTTTGATTTCTCAGAAGGAGTTAATTTCGTACAATCAAAAGATCTGACACATCCCATGAGTTTGGCTACAGATGAAGATGAACCGTTTGGCATAGAGTTTAATCAAGACGGTACAACTATGTTTGTAATAGGAGCAAAAGGCAATGATGTAAATCAATACTCTTTACCTACAGCTTTTGATATCTCGACTTTATCTTTTGTAGGCGGTTTACACGTAAACGCACAGGAAGGTAACCCATCTGGTATAGCATTTAGTACCTCTGGATTAAAAATGTTTATTCTTGGTGACCATGGAGATGAGGTAAATGAGTATCACTTAAGATGTCCCTATAATCTTTTCGCAGGAAAATGTCCATCAATTACTAAAGGAGATAGAACGGGAATAGCTGAAGCCCAAATACAAGTTGCAAATAGAACTATTGTACATGCAACAGATAAAACCCTAAATCGTTTAAAGTGGATCAGAAGAAATAAGGATCTTCAAGATTTAAGCTATCAAAATATTAAGTTAAATTTTTCAAATGAGATGCTAGCTTCTCTCTCTGAGGCAATTCAAATCTCAACAAAAGCAAAAGAAAAAGAAAAAAATAAAGATATTTTTTATTGGACTGAAGGAAGCTTGGCTTTCGGCAAAGTTAGAGAAACAGATGCATCTTCTCAGAAAAAAATTTATACCGACAGTATTACTATTGGTGCTGATAAATTTACAGTTGGTGATGGAATTAAAGGTTTAGCATTTAAATTTAGTCAAAATGATGTGAGTGTGGGCAATGCTGGGAGTAAATTAGACGCTGATGCTTATAACTTCATGTATTATTCAACTACCGCAGTAAAAGACGATGCTAGATTTTTAGATACGATTTTAGGAGTTGGTGCACTTAAATATAATATTTCAAGTGTTTTAGATGGAAATAAATTAAATGGAAATAGAAATGGTAAACAAATTTATGGAACTTTAAAATTGAAAGAGGAGATTAAAAAAGATGAGCTTACCTTAATCCCTGCTGCTCAAATTGATTTAGGTTACACATTGTTAAGTAGCTATTCTGAAAGTGGAAAAACTGCGATGAGATTTGATAAACAAAGCATTCAGTCAAGAAATTTAAGATTATCCATCGCCTCTGTTGAAGAATTAAATAATAAAAAATACAAAATGAAAAGACATGGAAAGTTTGAATACCAAGCCAATTTACATCGCTCTTCTAATATAAAGTATTCTTACATAAGTGATAGTACAAGTGGCAAGTTTGATAGTGAATTAAATACTGGAGCATTACATAATATTAATGGTGAATTAGGTGTTGATATTATTTATGATAATAACTTTAGTTTATTTTTTATTGTTGAACACAATTATAAACATAGAGTTGGTTATACTAATAAAATTCATCTGGCAATAGGTTATCTACCTCAAAAAAATATAAATTTTGCTTTTAAAATCGAAGGTGATGACATTTTAAAATCAAAATATATTTATACTAAAAACGTTAATGGTTTAGATATTGATTTTCATTTACTAAATAATAATGCGATGAGACCTGAAACCATTGATGAAATTGCTTTAAACTTAAGAAAAGTTTTTTGAAATATTATTTTAAAAGATCTTGAAGTTTATTTTCTTTCTCTAGTGCTCTAACCTCATCATAACCACCAATGTGTTGGTCATCAAAAAATATTTGAGGAATAGTTCTTTTACCATTTGCTTTTTGGATCATTTCATCTTTTGCACCGTCAACTTTTGCAACATCAATTTCTTCGTAAGGTGCATTATTTCTTGTAAGTAATCTTTTAGCTGCTTCACAATAATTACACATTGGACCTGTATAAATTGTAATTTTTTTCATAAGTTATAGATAATCACCTTTTTTTATTTTACTAGTAATTTGTTTTCTTGAATATTCAAATTTTTTTCTGTGTTTGATACTTTTTTGATGAACTCTTTTTCTCCACAATCTAAATGAGGATGGTTTGAGAGATTTTCTCATTATCTTAATGACATCCGATTCTCGGTAGCCAGTTTTTTTTTCGATATCTTCAAAGGTGATCCTATCAGCCCAGGCTGCCCAGATGACCCAATCTGGATCTTCATGATTTGGTTCTGGATTTTTGACGCGGGTAACTGGCCTGTGACCTTTTTTTTTCATAAATCCTTTATATTTGAAAAAAATCAATAATGCATTTTTTTTAGGATCTGTTATATTGTGAATTGATAGTCCTACTTAGCCATCTTTAGCTCCCGGTTTTTTAGGACTATCTTTCTTTTTATGCTCCCCCTAGATTTTATCCTTTTTTTACAGATCATAATTTTTCTATTCATTACACCGGGAACCCCTCGGATAGTTATTATCTCTTATTCGATGAATTATGGTGTTAAAAACTGTATTTGGACAGCTTTAGGTGATGTTACAGCAAATTTATTTCAAGCAACTTTAGTAATTTTTGTTTTAGGAACTTTTTTGTCGGACAATCCAAACTATTTAAACTTTTTTAAGTGGATAGGAGTTATCTATTTAATATATTTAGCTTATGATGTGTACAAATCTTCACCAAAAGATGTAAACTCAAAAATAATTAGTACCAAAAGTATAATTTCTTTTTATAAAGATGGTTTTTTAGTTGCTGGTACAAGTCCTAAGGCTTGGTTATTTTTTCCCTTAATATTTCCCCAGTTTATTGACTTTAATACCAATTATATTGTTCAATTTTTTATTTTAATTACAACTTATGTTGTTTTAGATTTTATTTCTTTGATTGGTTATGCTTTGCTAGCACAAAAATTAATTACATGGATCAAAGCAAATTCAAAAACAATTAATACAATCTCAGCGAGTGTTTTAGTTATCATTGCCTTAATTATTATTGTTACACAACAATATTAGAATATATCTAAAGTTGTTTTTGCCTCTTGCAATAGAGGAAAATTATTTATTTAATTAAGAATAAATTAATTAATAACAGAAGGAAATAAAATGAAAATAAACAAGATAATCTTGAGTTTTATTTCTGCAGTAGCAATTTTACTTTCAACTTCAGTTGTTTCATTGGCAAAAGTAGTTGGTGATAAAATTGTTTTAGGTGCTGCTATTTCATTAACTGGAAAATATTCATCTAATGGTGTTCATACACAAAACGGCTATAACATGGCTGTTGATAGAATTAATAGCATGGGTGGTGTAAAAGTTGGTGGAAAAACTTATAAGTTTGAAATCATTTACTATGATGATGAATCAAACCCAAAAAGAGCGGCTCAATTAGCAGAAAGATTAATCTCACAAGATGGTGTTGAGTTTATGCTTGGACCTTATAGTTCAGGCTTAACAAAAGCAATTGCACCGGTTACAGAAAAATATGGAGTACCGATGGTGGAAGCAAATGGTGCGTCTAGATCTTTGTTTACTAAAGGTTACAAATATCTATTTGCAGTTTTAGCTCCAGCTAATTTATATCTTGATGTAGCTATTAGAACAGCAGTTGAGTTAAATGGTGGAAAAGGTGTAAGAATTGCACAAGCATTTGAGCAAGATGCTTTTTCACAAGACGTAAGATTAGGTATTTTAGATGCAGCGAAAGAAACTGGATCTGAAATTATAATCGACGATAAGCTGCCAAAAGAGCTTAACGATATGGCTGCAACATTAGTTAAAGTAAAACAAATGAAGCCAGATGTTCTTGTGGTATCAGGACACACAAAAGGTGCATTAACTGCAATTAGACAAATTGCTGAAATGAAGGTTGATGTTCCAATGCTAGCAATGACACATTGTGATGCTGCGAAATTATCAAAACAACATGGTAAAAATTCTCAGTATGCATTGTGTGCTTCTCAATGGCATAAAACACTAACTTATAAAGATAACTTCTTTAAAGATGGTATGACGTATGCGGCAGACTTCCAAAAAGAGTTTGGATATGATCCGCCATATCAATCAGCAGAATCTTCTGCAGCATTGTTAGTGTTC
Source organism: uncultured Pelagibacteraceae bacterium (assembly GCA_902597695.1). Next base: position 24,060 of record CACJYH010000006.1, read on the forward strand.
AAGGATGCTTTTGAAAGAGCGAATTCTTTCGATCAAAAGAAAGTAAGAGATGCTCTTGCAGCTACGAACATGCAAACATTCTATGGAAATATTAAGTTCGCACCGGGTGGTCAAAATGTTGATAAGCCGATGGTACTTTTCCAAGTAATGTGTGATGGCGCTGGGAAATGTGAAAATAAAGTTGTAGCTCCATTGAAGTGGGCATCAGCTAAATTGATTCACCCAATTCCTAAGTGGTCTGACAGATAATAACAAATCTTTAAATACCCCCTAAACTCTAGGGGGTATTTTTTTTAGAGGCAATTATGGATTTCATGGTTTTTCAGTATCCGATGATAACTGTTCAAGCTTGCTTGGACGGGATACTACTTGGAATTTTATTTGCATTAATTGCTTATGGTATGGCTTTGCAATGGGGCGTGATGAATATCATAAACATTGCACAAGGTGATCTAGTTATTCTTGGCGGTTATATTGCATACTTTATGTATCTTTATGGTATTCATCCAGCCTGGGGAGTCATAGTTTCACCGATTATAATGTATTTTGTTGGTGTCGGAATTTATAAATTAGTAATAAATAAAGTCGTTGATAGAGACTTGTTTATCTCAATTCTTGCTACATTCGGCATAAGTATTCTTTTTATGCAACTAATGAACTTCGCATTTGGTGCAGATGTCGTCTTAGCAAACTCAGGCTATGGCACAACATTTTTATTTGATAGTGCAGTAGTTTTACCAAACTCAAAAATATTTTCAGCGTTCGTTAGTATTGTTTTTGCTATTGGTTTAGTAATCTATATGAAAAAATCAAAGCTTGGTCGAGCAATCAGAGCAACAGCTCAAAATGCAAGAGCTGCAAAGATTTTAGGTGTAGATACAGAAAAAGTTTATGCAGCAACTTTTGGGTTAAATGCTGCTCTTTGTGGTGTTGCTGGAGCGTTGATTTCAATAACTTTTACGATTCATCCTTATATGGGATTACCATATACAATTAGATCATTTATGATTGTTATTGTTGCGGGTCTTGGCAACTTACCTGGTGTTGCAATGTCTGGTATGGGTCTTGGTGTATTTGAAGAGTTTGCTGACTATATATTAGGTACAGAATTTAGAATAGGTTCAGTGTTTTTATTATTAGTTTTAATTCTTGTTTATAGAAGATTTAAACTTTCAAGGAAAAGAGAGTATTTAAAATAATGAGCAAAAATGTCTTATTATATGCTGTAATTTTAATATTTGGACTCGTTGCACCTTTTGTGTTTCCAGCATTTAAAGTTCAATTATCTATTTTGTGTGTATTGATTGTTTTAGCCACCACTTGGAATATTCAGGGTGGTGAAATGGGATACAATACGTTTGGAAATATTTTATTCTATGGTTTAGGAATGTACTTATGTGCTTCAGTGCAAGTGGGTATGTTTTTTCCTTTAGCAGAGTGGACAGAAAGTGGAGGAGAAAAAACTTTTGTACATACGCCTACACAGTTTTTTCAAGGAATGGCAGCTGGACTTGTAGTGGCTGCTGTTGTGCCAACTATTGTTGCGGGATTAATTGGATATGCCATCTTAGGTCTTAGAGGACATTATTTTGCAATTTGTACTTTAGGTTTAGGCGTTGCTGCAGGAGAAATTTCTGGTGGTATAGAGATTATTGGAGCAGGGCAAGGTTTTACCACACCACCTTTTCCAAACGTTGGTGGTTTAGAGGCAAGAGGAGAATTTTTTTACTTTTTAAGTTTTGGTGCGCTCGTTCTTACTTTCATAGCAGTGAGAGCAATTTACTCAACACGATTTAGATTAATTCTTAATGCGATCAGGGATAATGAAGATAAAGCTGAAGCGATGGGAATTGAGACAATGAAATATAAAATAATTGGTTGGATGGTATCAGCATTTTTTTGCGGTTTAGCAGGAGGTATCATGGGAGGTCTTGTTGGTTATATAGACTCTACCGATGTTGCATTTGATGGAAGAGAGATGGGAGTATTTATGGTTTTGATGGCAATCCTAGGTGGTAAGGGAACTTTATGGGGTCCTGTGATTGGCGCTACTGTATTTCATATTTTCAAAGAAGGATTTTGGACATTCTTTTTAGGTTGGCAGTATGTGGCCTTAGGAGTTTTGATAGTTGTCATTGTTATTTATTTCCCAGAGGGAATTATGGGATGGTTGAGAGAAAAATACCCTGAACGATTTGGCGAAGTTGTTGATGAGGCAGATCGAAAAGCACAGGTAGAATTAAAATGAGTATTTTAGAAGTAAATAACGTAAGTAAATCTTTTGGTGGCGTTAAGGCTAATGTTGACATTTCAATGTCAGTAGAGAAGGGAAAAATATTTGGACTAATTGGTCCAAACGGCTCAGGAAAAACAACTTTATTTAACTCAATAGTTGGTACTTATCCAATAGACCAAGGTTCAATTAAATTTAATGGTAAAGAAGTATCAGAATTACCTGTTCCTGTAATTGCTAAACTTGGTTTGTTGAGAACTTTTCAACAAACAAGAATTTATGGAAAATTAAATTGTGTAGATAATATGTTAATCAGTCATAAAGGTAGTGATGAAAGTATATTAAAAATATTCTCAAAAATTCCTCAAGATTTAACTGAGAAGGCAGAAAATCTTCTAAATTTTGTCGGACTTTATCAAAAAAGAAAATTAAGAGCTGGTGATTTATCTTTTGGTCAGCAAAAATTACTTGAGTTGGCAATGGCTTTGATGAATGAACCAGAAATGCTTTTATTAGATGAGCCAACGGCAGGTATAAACCCAACATTAATCAATGGAATAATAGACAGGTTAATAAAAGTAAACCAAGATTTTGGGATAACTCTTTTAGTTATTGAACATAATATGAGAGTTATTATGCAATTAGCAGAAAGTATTTATTGTTTAGCTCATGGCAAAATGCTTGCTAATGGAACACCAGATGAGATTAAAAATGATAAAAGAGTAATCGATGCATACCTGGGGGCACAATAATGTCTAATCAATATGAAGTATTAGGAAAAGCACCTCAAGCAGACGATTTGAAAAAACTTTCACCTAATGACATTCATCTTACAATTAAAAATATGAATGCTGGTTATGGGAAAATGGAAATTTTACATAATTTTGATCTTTATGTTAGCAAGGCTCAATCACTTTGTTTAATAGGTCCAAATGGTGCTGGTAAATCAACTATTCTTCATTCAATTTATGGATTTACCAATATTTTTTCTGGCAAAATAGAAATTGATGGAAAAGAAATAACCAATTTATCACCAGCTGAAAAATTAAAATCAGTTGGTATCGCATATATTTTACAAGATAATTCTGTTTTCCCAGATATGACAGTTGAGGAAAATCTTTTAATGGGTGGATTTATTAAAGATAAAACAGAGGAGTCATTTCAAGAAGCTGAAAGAATTCTCGAAAAGTATGAAAGATTAAGAAATAGAAGAAATCAACCTGCGAAAGTTTTGTCTGGTGGTGAAAGAAGATTATTAGAAATTTCAAGAGCGTTGGTTATGAAACCATCAGTTTTACTTGTCGATGAACCATCAATAGGACTTGAGCCTAGATATATTGAAATGGTATTTGAAATTTTAAGAGACCTTCAGCAAAATGAAAAAAAAACAATTATCCTAGTTGAGCAAAATGCAAAGAAAGGTTTAGAGTTTGCTGATATCGGTTATGTTTTAGTATCAGGACAAACTGCAATAGCAGGTAAAGGAGATGAACTCTTAAATAATCCTGATGTTGGACGCCTATTCTTGGGCGGTTAATGATTGACTCAAAATATTTTTTGAAAGGTTTCGCATCTATTAAAGGTGTTGGAAGTCCAGCTATAGCCTTAGGAGCTAGCTTTATAGCAATTGGAGCTCTTTTAAAAAATGTTGGTTTTACAATTCAAGAAAGTCTTTTTTCAACTTTTTTAACTTACGCATTACCTGGTTCATTAGTGATGGCAGAGTCACTTATAATTGGATCATCATTAATAAATATCTTCATTGCTGTTTGGTTAGTAAATGCAAGATTGTATCCAATGACAGTTTCCTTAATGCCCTTGTTGATGCACCAAACGCAACCTAAATGGAAATATTATTTATCATGTCACTTCATTGCTGTGTCGTCGTGGCTAATAATGAAAGATAATTATGAACAAATAAAAAAAGAAGCAAGGATAGATTTTTGGATTGGTATTGGTACAGCAACCTGGTCGGTAGCAATTTTTTCGACATTTATTGGCTATATTGCATCAGACTATTTAAATAGAGATATGTTAATTGGGTTAGCAATAATTAATCCAATTTATTTTACTTGTATGATGGTGGGGGCGATGAAAACTATTAAAATTAGTTTTTCAATCATCCTTGGTGCAATTTTAGGTCCAGCTTTTTATTTTATTTCTCCGGAGTGGTGTATCTTATTTGGTGGTTTTGTGGCTGGAACAATTGCATTTTTTATTGGAGAAATTAATGACAGGTAATATTTTTTTGGTAATCTTAATAACTTCATTAGCGACATTTTTGTCCAGATTCTTAGGTGTTGTAAGTTCAGAAAATATTAAAGAAACTTCTAAAATATTTAGATGGTTTAATTGCTTAGCATACTCGACGTTGGCAGCATTAATAGCTAGGATTGTAATTTTTCCATCAGGATTATTGTCTGAGATAGATTACTTAGTAAGACTAATTGTAATAATTTTATCAATTGGGCTTTTTTTTATCACTAAAAAAAATTTAGTTTACCCAACAATTTTCTCTGCTATCATACTTACACTTTTTAGTAGTTACTTATGATTGAAAAAATTGATGGATTTGAAATTTATGAAAATAAGCAATCTCCAAGGATAATTAACATAGATATTGGAGATGAAATTTTAAATAAACTTATCTTTCCTTTTAATAAGTTTGATATTACTGCATTAGAATATAAACCGTTTACCAGATTTACGATCGCAAAAAGTTTAGATGATTTAAGTAATAATAAATTATCTAAATTAATTAATAAAATTATTAGAGATCGAAATACTGGTTGTTTTATTATTAAACCTAAAAATTTAATTTCTAAAATTGATGATAGTTTTTTAGTAAAGCTTTCAACTGCTGTTGCGCATCTTATTGGGAACCCTAATCATGATGCAATGGCGGGTAAATACTATGCCAGATTTTATGTTAAACATGAGGATAAAAGTGATTCATATTTAAGAAAGGCTTATAAAAATATGGATCTACATACTGATGGAACCTATGTAAAAGAAAAAACTGACTGGTTGTTAATGTCAAAAATAGAGGAAAAAAATGTTGAGGGTGGAGAAACAGCCATGCTTCATCTCGATGATTGGGAACATTGTGATGAATTATTTAATGATCCTGTAGGAAAAGAAGATTTTCTTTGGGGGTCTCCTAAAAGTAAAAATATTGATTATAAAGTTGAACATCCGGTATTTTCATCTGATAAAAGTGGGAAAGCTCAAATTTCATATATTGATCAATTTCCTGAACCTAAAAATATGAAACAGGGTACTTTTCTACAAAAATTATCTGATAGTTTAGAGGAAAGTAATAAGAAGATTATAACTAAACTTCCAGTTGGATCATCTGTAGTAGCAAATAATTATTTCTGGCTTCATGGCAGAAAAGCCTTTAAAGAACATAAAGATTTAAGTAGAGAGTTGTTGCGAATTAGAGGTTCTTTTTTTATTAATTAATATAAATTAATCACTATAAGATATTTATGAGATTAGGTTTTATAGGAACTGGAAAAATAACATCATCGGTTATATCTGGAATATGTTCTTCAAAGATTAATTATAAAAAGATATTTATTTCATCGCGAAATAGTCTTATTGCAAAAGGATTAAAAAAAAAGTTTAAAAAAATATTTATTGAAAAAGATAATCAAAAAATTGTTGATAATTGTGATTGGATTTTTTTGGCAGTCACACCAACTGTTGGTGAAAAAATTATTAAAAATTTAAGATTTAGATCTAGTCAAACAATTATAAGTTTTATCTCAACTATAAATCTTTCAGAACTTCGAAAAATGATAAAAGTAAAAGCTGACTTAGTAAGAGCTATTCCACTTCCGCCGATTTCTCTTAAAAAAGGACCCGTGCCTATCTGCCCACCAAATAGAGAGGTTAAAAATTTTTTTAATAAAATTGGATCTACTATTGAAATTAAAAATGAAAAATTATCAATTAATTTTTGGTCAACATCAGGGATGATGGCATCTTATTATGAAATATTAAACGTGATGAGTACTTGGTTGATAAAAAAAGGTATTAAAAGATCTGATGCACAGAAATATATATCTACTTTATTTTTGGCTTTATCCGAAGATGCAGTTGTAAATTCAAAAAAAGATTTAAAATATTTAGTTAAAGAATCTCAAACTCCAAAAGGTTTAAACGAACAAGGTTTAAGAGAAATGAGTAAAAGAGGGGCTTATAAATCTGTAGTGAACGCACTAAATCAAATTTACAAAAGACTTAACAAATAATTGATGTCAGAAAATATTTTAGAAATAAACAATCTATCAAAATATTTTGGTGGATTAGCAGCGGTATCAGATTGTTCACTCAAAGTTAAGAAAGGAACTATAACTGGAATAATTGGTCCTAATGGATCAGGAAAAACTACCTTATTTAATTTGATTGCTGGAAATCTCAAATGTTCAGCTGGTAGTGTCATGTTTAACAACGAAAATATAACTGATGTACCGGCATATGAATTATTTTCAAAAGGTTTACTTAGAACCTTTCAAATTGCACATGAATTTACAAATTTATCAGTTCTAGAAAATTTAATGATGGTTCCTGGTAATCAGTCAGGCGAACAATTGATAAATGCTATATTTAAACCTTCATTAATCATGAAAGAAGAAAATATTATTAAGCAAAAAGCCATTGAAGTTATAGAGTTTTTAAATTTAGGGCATTTAAGAAATGAGCTAGCAGGAAATTTGTCTGGTGGTCAAAAAAAATTATTGGAGCTTGGTCGAACAATGATGGTAGATGCAAAGTTAGTCTTATTAGATGAAGTAGGTGCTGGTGTAAATAGAACACTACTGAAAGATCTTGGTACAGCGATTGAAAAACTAAATAAAGAAAAGGGATATACATTTTGTATGATTGAACATGACATGGATTTCATAGGAAGATTATGTGATCCTGTGATTGTAATGGCTGAAGGATCAGTATTATTCGAAGGTTCAGTGGAAGATGCAAAAAAAGACGAAAAAGTGATTGAAAGTTATTTAGGTAGGGGATCAAAAATTAAGGATAATTGATAATGGCATTTTTTGAGGGAATTAAGATGACTGGTGGATATGGAAATGGTCCAGATATTATTAATTCGTGCTCAGTGAATGTCGACAAAGGTGAAATTGTTTCAATCCTAGGTCCTAATGGTGCGGGAAAATCAACAGCAATGAAGGCAATGCTAGGTTTATTAAATTTAAAATCTGGCTCAGTCATAATTGATGGTAAAGATATTACACAACTATCTCCACAAGATAGAGTTAAGTCAGGAATTTCATTCGTTCCTCAAACAAAAAATGTTTTTGCAGGAATGACTGTTGAGGAAAATTTAGAAATGGGAGCCTTCTTAATTGATGAAAGTTATAATTCAGTAATCAATGAGATTTATGAGTTGTTTCCAATATTAAGTGAAAAAAGAAATCAATTAGTTGGTGAATTATCAGGAGGACAAAGACAGCAAGTAGCGCTAGGTAGGGCGTTAATGATCAAGCCATCAGTTTTAATGTTAGATGAACCAACTGCAGGAGTTTCACCAATTGTAATGGATGAATTGTTTGACCATATTGTAAAAGTTAAACGTACAAATGTTGCAATACTAATGGTGGAACAAAATGCCAAACAAGCACTAAGTATTTCAGACAGGGGTTATGTATTAGTTACAGGAGAAAATCGTTATTCAGGATCAGGAAAAGAATTACTAAATGATCCAAGAGTAAGAAGTTCATTTTTAGGCGGTTGATATGGATTATATAAACGCAATTGTACTTTTATTAAATTATATTTTTGTTCCAGCATTAGCCTATGGATCTCAATTAGCTTTAGGTGCAATTTTTGTAACGTTGATATATGGGATCTTAAGGTTCGCAAACTTTGCTACAGGAGATATGATGTCTTTTGGAACCATGGTCACAATTTTGTTCACATGGTATTTTCAATCTTTAGGAGTAAGTTTGGGCATTTTACCAACTGCTCTCATCGCAATTCCATTTGCTATTATATTTATGGTTGGTTACATGCTTTTGATAGATAAATTTGTTTTCAAATATTATAGAGTAAGTAAAAGCCCCCCTGTTCAATTAGCAATGGTGAGTATTGGAGTAATGTTTGTTACTCAGGCAGTTGTTCGAATAATCATTGGCCCATCTGATAGAAGATTTTTTGATGGTGAAAAATTCTTGATTAAAGCTGGTGAGTTTAAAGAAATGACTGGTCTTAACGAAGGCCTTGCAATCAAATCTACTCAGGTAATTACAATTGTTGTAACATTAATTTTAGTTTCAGCTCTTTTTTGGTTTTTAAATAAAACGAAAACAGGAAAAAGTATGAGAGCTTATTCTGATAATGAGGATCTTGCTTTGTTGTCTGGAATTGACCCAAAAAAGATTGTTATGATTACTTGGATAATAGCAGGGGTGTTGGCGACTATTGGTGGAGCATTATATGGTTTAGATAAAAGCTTTAAACCATTTACTTATTTTAATAATATGCTTCCAATTTTTGCTGCAGCTATTGTTGGTGGCATAGGAAACCCTTTTGGTGCATTTTTAGGTGGATATGTAATTGCGTTTTCTGAAATTCTTTTAACTTATGCGTATAAAAAATTTTTCATGTATCTATTGCCTGAAAGTTTAGAGCCGAATACTTTAGTACAATTACTATCAACAGATTATAAATTTGCAGTATCATTTTCAATTCTTGTAATTGTACTGCTTTACCGGCCATCTGGAATTTTCAAAGGGAAAATATTGTGAGAAAAAATTTAAATGTAATTGCAGCTTATACTATAATGATGGGATTGATTATTCTTGTTGGCATTTTTCAATCTTGGAATATAGCTTTATCGATTTTTAATCTTTGTTTGATTTCAGCGGTCATGACAATGGGAGCTAATATTCAATGGGGTTATGCTGGTCTAATTAACTTTGGTATAATGGGATATACTGCCCTAGGTGGTTTAGCGGCAGTTTTAATCTCAGTTGATCCAGTTCAAGAAGCATGGAGTGCAGGTGGATCTAATATTCTTTTAAGTCTTTTACTAATAATAGGAATGGTATTAGCTGTTAGATACGTATTAAAAAAATATGAAAAATCAAAAGTTAGAACCTATATTATTGCAACTATTATAATTGCAGGAATAATAATCATTAGATTTGTATCTGAACCTGGGATTGAGGCTATAGAGGAAGTAGATCCTGCAAAAACAGGATTTCTTGGTGGATTCGGTCTGCCTATTATTTTTTCTTGGATCGTTGGTGCCCTGTTTGCAGGTGGGTTAGCATTTGTAATTGGTAAAGTTGCTTTAGGTTTAAGGGCAGATTATTTGGCGATAGCCACTTTATTAATATCAGAAATTGTTATAGCAATAATTAAACACGAAGATTGGCTGACCAGAGGTGTAAAAAATGTTATTGGATTGAAGCGCCCTGCGCCTTATGAGGTTAACTTACAACAAACAGATTGGTTTATAAATTTAGTAGAAAAATTTAATTCAAGTAAATTGAATTTAATTACAGATTTAACGGAGAGACAATCTGCTCTAAATCAATTGGTCATTGAAGGATCATCAATTTTTGTAAAACTTTGTTATTCAGGTTTGTTTTTAATTGTCGTTATCATTCTATTAATTCTAACTCAAAAAGCACTTTACTCTCCGTGGGGTAGAATGATGAGAGCCATTAGAGATAATGAAGAGGCAGCGAATGCTATGGGCAAAAATGTGGTGAAACAACATTTGCTTATTTTTGTTTTGGGATCAGCTATAGTCGGTATTGCTGGTGCTATGTTAGTAACACAAGATGGATTATTTACTCCTGGTAGCTACAGACCTATGCGTTATACTTTTTTAATTTGGGTGATGGTCATAGTAGGTGGCAGTGGAAATAATTTTGGTGCAATTTTGGGAGGCTTTGTGGTTTGGTTTTTATGGATTGAGTCAGCACCTATTGGATTATATTTAGTTAATTTAACAACAGCTGGTTTAGCTGACACTCACTTTTTAAAAGTTCATTTAATTGAAAGTGTCCCATATTTTAGATTTTTGATGATGGGAATAGGCCTGTTATTGATAATGAGATATAGACCAAAAGGTATACTTCCAGAAAAAATAGAAATAAAATAAGAAAGATGAAATATATAATTTTAGGTGCAGCTTTTGCTTGGGCTTTATATATGGCTGATAAATATTTATTTTTTTAAAAAAAACCCCCAACATAAAAATGTCAGGGGTTTTAATTTTAAGATAAATTATCTTTGTTTTTTAGTTTTGAATTTTCCGCCTTTAACTTCTTGTTCTAAGAAAGAACCTTCAGCTTCACCGACGCTAGTAAAAGTAACTCCTGTTGCACCTTCATAGTTAACTTTTTTACCTTTAGCTAATAAATCTAAACCTTTTTTAAGTTCGCCTGGATAAATTTTTGTTCCAGGGCCGTTAGCAACATCCATCACATTTTTTGCGATTGATGCTCTATCAGCTGAATTACCTGCTTGCATTGCTAAAACAATCAAAGCAGCTGCATCGTATGACTCACCAGTGTAAGGACCAGAACTATCAATGCCAGCAGCTTTTGCTACACCAGCAAAAACTCCAGCACCTTTTCCAGTTGATCCAGGCATTGAACCAAAAGACTTTCTTAAATCTTTTCCAAATGTATCAACCAATGATTGACCAATCATACCATCTGACAAAATAAATCTGTCAAATGCACCAGAGTCTAAAGAAGCTTGAATAATACCTTTTCCACCTTGGTCAAGATATCCAATAACAGCTACTGCATCACCACCTGCTGAAGCTAGTGTTGCAACCTCAGAAGAATAATCTGCTTTTCCATCTTCATGAGCATTTACTGTGGTTACTTTTATTCCATGAGCTTCTACTGCTGCTTTATAAACATCAGCTAAACCTTTACCATAATCGTTGTTTGTATAAGTAATAGCTACACTTTTTACTTTTCTATCTTTAGTAATATCTGCAAGAATTTGTCCACCTCTAGCATCTGATGGAGCAGTTCTGAAGAAATACCCTTTATCATCTAGAGTTGTTAATCCCGGAGATGTTGCAGAAGGTGAAATCATTACCACACCATTTGGTACAGCAACATTTGATGCAATAGCACCTGTTACACCTGAACAATCAGCACCCATGATTGCAGCAACACCTTGTGCAATAACACCTTCAGCTGCCGCTGTCGCTGCTGCTGAGTCAACACAAGTTGAGTCTGCTCTTACTACTGAAATTTTTTCTCCACCTAATAGTGAACCTGAGTCAGATGCTTCTTTAAAAGCAAGTTCTGCAGATGCAGCCATAGCAGGTGTAAGAGATTCTATAGGACCAGTGAAACCTAAAATTATTCCCATTTTTACTTCTGCAAAAACATTTGTTGTAAAACTTGATACAAATATAAATGCAGCAATAATTAATTTTCTCATTATATTCCTCTATTTGTTAACAATTTATAAAGACTAAATTAAATCTTATTTATATAGATTTTCAACCGCCAAATTATCTTATTTTATAATCTCTTTATTTAAACTAGACTAATTATTAAAGATTTTAAACGATTTTAATGAAGTCTAATAAAATTCAACCACAATTTATAAAAAAATATAATCCTAGAATAGGATTAATTGCCTTAGCTACTGATTTTATAATTGAAAAAGATTTTATCAAAATAATTAAAGATAAAGATATAGATTTTTTTGTAAATAGAATTGAATGTTACAATCCATTATCAAAAGATAATTTAATTAAAATGTCTGAAAAAGTTACAGATGTTACTAAAAATATTTTACCAGATGAAAACATAGATTGCGTTGTGTACGGATGTACTTCTGGAACTATAGCTGTTGGACATGATACCATCGAAAGAAAAGTTAAAGAGGCGAAACCAAAAGCAAAAATTACAACACCAAGTACTGCAGCTATCAAAGCATTAAAAAAGTTAAATATAAAAAAAATAGCAATATTTACCCCTTATAGTAAAAAATTGAATGATGAGATTATAGATTATTTTTTAAGTCAAGGTTTTGACATTGTTGCAAATACTTATCTAGATATCGCAGCTGACTATGATATTGGAAAAGTAGATCAAAATTTTTTATTTAAAACTTTATCACAAATAGAAATTAAAAATGCTGATGCCTTATTTATTTCATGTACAGCTTTACCAGTATTAAATTTAATTGAAAGATTAGAGAAAGAATTAGGTAAGCCTGTTATTACAAGTAATCAATCATTAATCTGGGATACTTTAGAAAGTATTGGAATGAATAAAGATATTCAAGGCTTTGGAAAATTATTTAATTTAGATCGATGAGTCTTTTTACAAAAGAAGAATATAGGAATAGATTAAAAAAAGTTCAAAAAATGATGCAAGATAAAGGCATCGAATTATTAATTTCTCATGATACGAATAACATAAATTACTTAACAGGTTATGATGCTTGGTCTTTTTATTATGCACAATGTGCAATAGTTCATGTCAATGCTGATGAACCTTTATGTTTTGTTAGAGATCAAGATGCAGGGGGAGCTTATCTAAAAACATATTTAAAAAGGGAGAATATAATCGTATATGATGAACACTACATTCACACTTGGCCTAAGCATCCTTATGATTATTTAGTAGACATAATTAAGAATAAAAAATGGGATAAGCTTTCTATTGGTTTAGAGATGGATGCACATTATTTTACCGCATTCTGTTATCAGAAAATTAGAGATGGTTTGCCCGATGCCAAAATCATAGACTCTGAAAGATTAGTTA
>CACJYH010000007.1 GCA_902597695.1 uncultured Pelagibacteraceae bacterium
CATTAATTCTCGTGAAATGTATTTTGAGCAAAATAAGTTAAAGCTTACAGAAAAAGAGATAAGTTCAATAATATATCTTTTCAAAGCTGCTAAACCTATAAGTGTTCAAGAGTTACAATCAGAAGTTTGGGGGTATCAATCTCAACTTGAAACTCATACAGTTGAAACTCATATTTATAGATTGAGAAAAAAAATTTTTAAATTTTTCAAAGATGAAACTTTTATTTTGAGTGAAAAAAATGGCTACGAAATTAAAAAAAAAAAATAAATTTGCTAAAGAGCTTTTTTCAATAAAATATAAGTCCAGAATAGTTAAGCCAAAAAAAGGCAAAGGAAGTTTCAAAAGAAAAAAGCGTTAAAGCCTTGCTCCTATTCGTTGAATTACTTTTGATGATAACTTAGTCCCTTGTTCTAAACATTGTTCAGTAGACAGATTGTTTATAAAGCCATGTAAATAACCAGCTGCAAAAAGATCACCAGCGCCTGTTAGATCTTTAATTGAAAGATTTTTATTTGCATTTACCTCATTTATTTTATCTTTGAAAATTGATATTGCACCTTTTTCTCCGCGAGTAATAACTATATGTTTTTTAATTTCTTTTGCAAAAATGATTACATCATTAAAATTTTTAGTATTAATTAGTGCCATTATTTCTCTTTCATTTGCAAAAGTTAAATTTAATTTTTCTTTTACTAAATATAAAAAATTTTGCTTATGTCTTTCCACACAAAATAGATCTGACAATGACATTGCAACTTTATTTGAATTTTTTATTGCTTTTTCAAAAGCTTTTTTTGGCTCACCTTCATCCCACAAATAACCCTCTAAAAAAGTTAACTCACTTTTTTTAACAATATGCTCATCCACATCATTCTCATTTATTTTTCCAGCAATACCTAAAAAAGTACACATTGTTCTCTCAGAGTCTGGGGTTATTAAAATAAGACATGTTCCAGTCGGAAGATTTTCTTTTTGTTTTTTGTAGAAGTATTTTACATTTTCTTCTTTTAACCCTTCTTCGTATTTTTTGCCAAAAGTATCATCAGATATTTTTCCTATAAATCCAACTTCATTTTTTAATTGTGATAATCCTACTATCGAGTTAGCTACTGAACCTCCAGAGACAGTTTTTTCAATTTTAAGATTTGCTAGCATATTTTTAAATTCTTTATCATCAAAAACTAGCTTCATAGTGCCTTTTGTAAGATCATTTTTTGTAAGAAAACTTTCCTCTACTTTGCAAATGACATCGATTATTGCATTTCCGATACCAAGAATTTTCATATCAAGCTTTTTTAGTTTTAATAGGTTTCTTTCTATTAGGATAACAAGTGGTACAAATTTTACAAGTCACACCATAACACTCTCTTGCCTTACAATATTCTCTTCCATAATATATGATTTGAAGGTGAAGTTTGTTCCAATTTTTTTTAGGAAAAAGTCTCTTTAAATCTTTTTCAGTTTGAACAACATTTTTTCCATTTGTTAAACCCCATCTTTGAGCCAATCTATGTATATGGGTATCAATTGGAAATGCGGGATATCCGAAGCCTTGAGACATTACAACTCCAGCAGTCTTATGACCAACACCGGGAAGTTTTTCTAATTCTTCAAAAGTTTTTGGCACTTTGCCATTATATTTTTCGATTAGTATTTTTGATAGATTGAAAATGCTTTTTGCTTTGATTCTGAAAATACCAATTTTTTTAATTAATCTTTCAATTTTTTTTCTTCCTAATTTAACAAAATGTCTAGGTTTGTAAAATTTTGGATAAATATTTTTAGTTACATTATTTACATTTACGTCTGTACATTGTGCTGAAAGAAGAACAGAAATTAAAAGTGTAAATACATTTCTACTTTTAAGAGGAACATAAATTTTTGGATATGTTTTGTTTAAAATTTTTAAAACTGTCTTTGCTCTTTGAATTTCATTCATTACTTGAAATTCATCAAATTTCTCATTGAATAAAGACCTGGTTTTTTATTTATAAGCCATTTCGCTGCTGTTAAGGCTCCCTCAGAATAAAGAGCTCTATCAAAGGCTTCATGATTTAAAGTGATTATTTCTTTACCACTTGAAAATTTAACTTCGTGTTCACCAATAATCTCACCTTTTCTCACAGAATTAAAATTTATCTTTTTGCTATATGGAAAAGTTTTTTTATTTAAATATTTTTTTCCTAATAAACTATAAAAATTTTTATTTTTTCCTACGGCTATTCCTTTACCCAACATTAATGCAGTTCCTGATGGATAATCTTTTTTATGCTTGTGATGGATTTCAAAAATTTTACTTAAAAAATTTTCCCCTAATGAACTTGAGGCAATTTCAGTTAAATACATCAAAAGATTTATACCTAAGCTCATATTTCCTGCTTTTAAAATAGGTATTTTTTTTGAAAAATTTTTAATTAAATTTTCCTCTTTTTTTGTAAAACCAGTTGTGCCGATAACAACTCTTTTTTTTAATTTTGTAGCAATTTTTAAAACCTGAAAAGTACATTTTGGTATTGTAAAATCAATAATTAGATCGACATTTTTATATAATTTTTCATTATTTAGTTCGACTTTAACTCCATTAATTTTTTTATTAATTTTTCTATTTTCTGTAAGAGCAGTAAGTTTAAAATTTTTATCTTTTTTTACAGATTTAATTATTTGTTGCCCCATACGACCCATGCAACCGGTCACTAATAATCTAATTTTTTTCATTTAAAGATAAAGATAGAAAGTATCACAATGATAGCAACAATTATAGACCAAATAAATAAATTTTTGATAAATCTTTTTGATTTTGAGTTAGATCTTAAAAATTCAGGTAGCACTAGAATTAAAACTGCTATCAAAAAAATAGCTGGAACGATCTCTTCTAATCCCATTTCCTAACTATTCCAAAAACTTTTAGCTTTTTGGAAGAATTTATTAATACTTGGATTTGATTTTTCATTCTCAATTTTTCTAAATCGTTCTAACAAATCTTTTTGCTCTTTGTTTAAAAACACTGGAACTTCTGTTTTAACTTGTACATATAAGTCACCAAAATCTCCTCTTCGCATAAATGGCATACCTTTACCTTTTAATCTAAATTGTTTACCATCTTGAGTCCCATCTGGTATTTTAATCTTAGCTTTTTTTCCATCAATTGTGGGTATTTCTATTGTTGTACCAAGTGCAGCATCTGCAATTGAAATTGGAAACTCAAAAAATAAATTTACATCAGATCTTTTGAATAATTCGTGAGATTTAACATTAATAAATAAATATAAATCTCCACTAGTACCTCCTCTTGTTCCAGCCTCACCTTTGCCGGCAAGTCTTATTCTCGTCCCATCATCTACCCCTTTAGGTATTGTTACAGATACTTTTTTGTTTGTTTGTTTATTACCTTGCCCATTACAATCTCCACACGGATTAGTTATTTCTTCACCACTTCCTGCACACTGAGGACAAGTTTGTTGAACTGTAAAGAAACCTTGATTAGATCTAACTCTTCCATTTCCTCCACAATAGGTACATCTGTCTGGACTTGAGCCTGGTTTAGAACCATTTCCTTTACAAGTATTACATTTTTCAGACGTGGAGAATTGAATGTTCTGTTTTTTTCCAGTGTATGCCTCTTCTAGTGTAATTGATAAATCATATCTTAGATCTGAACCTCTGTTATTTGAGCTTCTTCTTGAACTTCCTCTGCCTCCACCACCAAAGTCTCCAAAAAAATCTTCAAAAATATCAGAGAAATCTGCGCCACTAAAACCTCCAAAACCACCAAAACCACCTCTACCACCGCCACCATTTTCAAATGCAGCATGTCCAAAGTTATCGTAGTTTTCTTTTTTTGATTTATCAGAAAGCACACCATAAGCTTCACTGGCTTCTTTAAATTTATCTTCTGCTGATTTATCCCCAGGATTTTTGTCAGGGTGATATTTAACAGCTAATTTTCTGTAGGCTGATTTTAGTTCGTCGGGGCTTGCGCTTTTACTTACTCCTAAGACATCATAATAATCTCTTTTAGCCATGTATATAACCTGGACAAATAGATGTCAGTTAAGCGCTTTTTTCTTTATTCTCGTCTTTTACTTCCTCAAAGTCCGCATCAACAACATTATCGTCTTTCTTTCCCTTTTCATCATTTCCATCATTTTTACTAGAATCTGGTTTTGTGCTTTGTTGTGACTTGTAAATAGCTTCTCCTAGTTTCATCGAAGCTTGTACTAATGCCTCTGTTTTCTTCTTAATGTCCTCAATATCTTCACCTTTAAGAGATTCCTTTAATGCATTTGACCCATCTTCAATTGCTTTTTTCTCTGCATCTGAAACTTTAGATCCATGCTCTTTTAGATTTTTTTCAGTTGAGTGAATTAGAGTATCTGCCTGATTCCTAATATCAACAGACTCTCTTTTTTTCTTGTCTGCTTCTTTATTGGCTTCAGCATCTTTTACCATCTTTTCAATTTCCTCATCACTTAATCCACCAGAGGCTTGAATTTGAATCTTTTGTTCTTTACCCGTGCCTTTATCTTTAGCTGATACATTAACTATTCCATTAGCATCTATATCAAAAGTTACCTCAATTTGAGGAACTCCTCTTGGTGCAGGAGCAATACCAACTAGTTCAAAATTACCTAGTAATTTATTATCTGTTGCCATCTCTCTTTCACCCTGAAGAACACGTATTGAAACAGCTGGCTGATTATCTTCAGCAGTAGAAAATACCTGGCTTTTTTTTGTAGGTATCGTTGTATTTTTTTCAATAAGTTTAGTAGATACACCGCCTAGAGTTTCAATTCCTAGGGATAATGGTGTTACATCTAATAAAAGAACATCTTTTACATCACCTTGTAAAACACCAGCTTGAATTGCAGCACCCATTGCAACTACTTCATCTGGATTAACACTTTTGTTTGGTTCTTTACCAAAGAAATTTTTTACTTCAGAAATGACTTTTGGCATTCTAGTCATACCTCCAACCATTACCACTTCATCAACATCGCTTGCTGAAATTCCAGCATCTTTCAAAGCAGTTTTACATGGTGGAATAGTTTTAGCTATTAAGTCCTCAACTAAAGCTTCCAACTTAGCTCTAGTCATTTTTAAATTAATATGTTTAGGACCAGTTTTGTCAGCAGTTATAAATGGTAAATTAATATCTGTTTGCTCAGCTGCTGAAAGTTCAATTTTTGCTTTTTCAGCCGCCTCTTTTAATCTTTGTAATGCCAATTTATCAGTTTTTAAATCAATACCGCTATCTTTTTTGAACTCAGAAATTAAATATTCCACAACAGTGTTGTCAAAATCTTCCCCACCTAAAAAAGTGTCACCATTGGTGGATTTTACTTCAAAAACTCCATCTCCTAATTCAAGAATTGATACATCAAAAGTTCCCCCACCTAAATCGTAAACTGCAATTTTTTTATTTTGTTTCTTATCCAAACCATAAGCTAGTGAAGCTGCAGTTGGTTCATTGATAATTCTTAAAACTTCTAATCCAGCTATTTTTCCAGCATCCTTGGTAGCTTGTCTTTGTGCATCATTAAAATACGCAGGTACAGTTATTACCGCTTTCGTAACAGCTTGACCTAAGTATTTTTCAGCAGTCTCTTTCATTTTTTGGAGAATAAAAGCAGAAATTTGTGAAGGTGAATATTTTTCACCCTTGGCTTCAATCCATGCGTCACCCTTTTCAGAATTTACAATTTTAAAAGGTGCAGCTTCAATATCTTTTTTAACAGTTGGGTCTTCAAAATTTCTACCAATCAATCTTTTAACTGCAAAAATTGTATTTTCAGGATTTGTTACCGCTTGTCTCTTGGCAGGCTGTCCTATTAATTTTTCTTTTTCTTCAGTAAAAGCAACTACTGAAGGTGTAGTTCTTGCACCCTCTGCATTTTCCAAAACTTTTGCCTGGCTCCCTTCCATAATAGCTACACAAGAGTTTGTTGTTCCTAAATCTATTCCAATTATTTTGCTCATATCAGTAATTTGTTCTCCTCATATAGGGTTGAAATTGAATTCTACAAGTTCATTTAAATATTATTTATCTCCTGAATTTTCTTTATTTTCCTCATTTTTTTCCTCTTTTTTTTCACTTTTTTTTGCTACGCCAACTAGAGCTGGTCTCAACAATCTATTTTTAATTGTGAATCCTTTTTGTATTTCTTGAACAATTGTTCCGGGTTCTTTTTGATCATCTTCTATTTCAATCATTGCTTGGTGAAAGTTTGGATCTAATTTTTTATTGAGACATTCAATAGGCTTAATTTTATTTTTTGAAAAAATTGAAATTAAATCTTTATTGATAATGTCAAAATGTTCGAGTGTTTTTTTTAATGCCTCAGTATCTTTTAAAGTTTCATCGTTTAATAAAATTTGTTTTGATCTTTCAAGATTATCTATTAAATTTAAAGCTTCTCTTGCAAAAGAAAACCCTCCATATTCAAAAGCATCTTCTTTTTCTTTTTCAAACCTTCTTCTTTGGTTTTCCATTTCAGCAAATGATCTTGCAAGCTTATCTTCTAACTCTAAAATTTTCTCTTTTGGGGTTTTTTCTTGATCTTGATCATGTTCTTGGTCTTGTTCTTTATCATTTGTTTCTAAATTTTCAGTTTTTTGATCTTGATTTAAATCTTTTTGATCTTTCTCTGATGCTTTGTCTGTATTTTCTTGGTTTTGATCTTTTTCCATATGGACATATATGGTAAGAAAAAATTAAATTTCCAGATGCTAAAAAAAAAAATTAAACAACTTCTTATAGGTACAAATAACAAAGGAAAATTAAAGGAAATAAGAGATTTATTACCAGCTAATATTAAAACATTTCCTACCTCAAAGTTTAATTTAGAGAGCCCAAGAGAAACAGGAAAGACTTTTAAAGAAAATTCCCTGATTAAATCTCAATACTTTTCAAAAAAAACAAATCTAATCTGCTTAGCGGATGACTCTGGTTTAGAAATTGACATTTTAAATAAAAAACCAGGAATCTTTTCAGCACGATGGGCTGGAAAAAAATTAAATTTTAATAAGGCAATTCAAAAAGTTTATAAGGCATTAGATAAAAAAGATAAAAATTGGAGAAATAAAAAAATTAATGCCAGGTTTGTTTGCGCCTTATCCATAAGTGATTTAAATAAAAAAATAGCTTGTGTTGTTGGAAAAGTTGAGGGGTATATTTCCAAAAAACCTAAGGGTAAAAATGGGTTTGGATACGATCCAATATTTATTCCTAAAAATAAAATAAAAACTTTTGGCGAGATGAAGCCATTTCAAAAGTATAAATTAGACCACAGATCAGATGCTTTCAAAAAGCTTAGAAAATTTCTTTAATCTCTCCCTCATCAATTTTGTAAAAGTTTAATCTATGATTTATTTTGTTATTTTTAACATCAAAAATACCAATTTTACCTTTAAACGAATTTTCTTTTTTAAAAATATTGTTTATGTCTGAAAAATCAGATTTTAAAGATAAATAATAAATCAATCCTAAAAGATCATAACTTAATAAGCTTAAATGATTTGGTTTAGAATTGTAGGTATCTACAAATTTTTTATTAAATGTCTCTAGATTTTGTTTATTGATTGATGGATAATATAAAGGCTGGATATTTTTCTCTAAAAGTAAACTTTCATCAAACCATTGATTAAGAGTTATAAATAATTTATTTTTTGGCGATACATCAGTGTAAATAAGTGAAGTAATTACACTTTTAAGATTTTCATCAAAATCAGAAATAATAACTGAGTCAAAATTTACATTTCCAATTGTATATCGTTTTTCCAATTTCTTAATTTGTTCCTCCTTATCCACTAAATCTGAGTTTTCAACTCTTAAAATTTCATCAGCCAAGTTTTGTTTTCTCACATCATAATTTGTTATTTTTTCAATTTGCTTTGTAAGTTTAGTTGGTTCGGTTTCATAAGTGTATTGTTTAAAAATTTTGATTTTCGATTTTTTAATTGCCTTTTTAATTTCATTTTTATAATCAAGGTCAGGTGTTAAAAAAATTGTTTTTTTTACTTCGCTTAATTCCAAAAAATCTTTAATTGCATTTAACTGGGATAAAGAATTTACTCCGCTGCTTATCACATTTTTTGGTAGATCATTTGTTTTATTTGTTAAAGATAGAAAAATAACATCTTGTATTTCATCCAAATACATTAAGCTTTTAAAAAAAATTGGACCGATAAAAATTTTTATTCCTTCATTCTTTAACTTAGTAGCTGATTGAAGAGTTTGATTAGGATCAATACCTGTGTCCATTGGATAAATTTCAATATTGTCTGTTCCAATATCACTCAAAGCCATCCGGGTTGATTTAATTATTGATTGTCCTAATTCTTTATATTCACCAGATAAAGGTGCAAGTAACCCAATTTTAATTTTTTCATTTTGTGAAAATGCAAATGAGTGATTTGTTAAATAGATAATTATTAATGTAAAAATAATTCTAAAAATTTTGTTCATTTTAATGATACTATAATATTTTAATTATAAATATGATTGAAAATTTAAAATCTGCTAATAGAGTGTTCAAAAAAAGTCTATATTTAGTCTCAACTCCAATTGGAAATTTAAACGATATAAGTCTTAGAGCCATAGAAACTCTTAAAAGGTCAGATCACATTTTGTGTGAAGATACTAGAATCTCTAAAAATTTATTAGAAAAATACCAAATCAAATCAAATTTAATTGCCAATCATAAATTCAATGAGAAAAGAAATGTTGTTAAAATTATAAATTTAATTAATCAAGGATCACTTATTTCTTTAATTTCAGATGCTGGCACCCCAGGCATTTCTGATCCAGGTTCTATATTAGTTAATGAGTGCATAAAGAATAATATCAATATTATTCCTATACCCGGTGCTTCAGCAGTAATATCAGCAGTATCAATATCAGGATTTTCAGAGAAGTTTTTCTTTTATGGATTTTTTCCTGAAAAGGATAAAATTTTAAAAGAGGATTTGGAAAATTTATCAAAATTAAACAGTTCAATCGTATTTTTCATTTCGCCAAAGAAAATTAATAAGAATATTCCTCTAATTAAAAAAAATTTTACAGGAAGAAAAATCCTGATTTGTAGAGAAATGACAAAGTTTTATGAGGAATATAAGAGATCTAAAGTTGAAGATTTAGAAACATTAAAGAGTAATTTAAAAGGTGAATTGACTATTGTTATTTCGGAAAAGATTCATGACAAAAAAGCTTCACAAACTTTGGATGAATCAGATAAAAGATTGATTAGAGCGATGATAAATAAACTAAGTATAAAAGAAATAACTGATTTAATTATTCACAAAAATAGTATTTCAAAAAAAATTATCTATGATTATTGTTTGAAAATTAAAAATGAAAAATAAAATACTTATTTTGCTTTTTTTTGGTTTTATTTTAAGTGGATGCGCAGGTGTATCGTCTTCAGGAATTTTTGGAACAGGTGTAAGTGTGGCTATCGATCCAAGATCTTTAGGGACACAGATAGATGATTCTTTGATGCAAAAAAACTTAACTGCTAGAATTTTACTCCTAAATAAAAATTACCTTTTATCAGTAAAATCAAAAGTTTTGGATGGTAGAATATTTCTAACTGGAAAAGTTGATGAACCAGAGGAAAAATTGAAATTAACCAAAATTGCATGGGAAACTGATGGAGTTAGGTCAGTTAGAAATGATATTAAAATAAAAGAGGCATTTAATTTTAAACAATCTGCCAAGGATCTATTAATCACTTCGCAATTAAGGACTGCATTAATTTTGAACAAAGAAATTAAGGCAACAAATTACCAAATAGATACTTATAAAAAGAAAATCTATATTTATGGAATTTCACAAACTAAAGATGAAAAGGATTTGGTTATTACTGAGGCAAAAGAGATTTTAGATGTCGAAGATGTGATTGCTAGTATTTTACTGGTAGATAATTTAAGAATTAAAACTAACTAATTTTTTTTATAATCAATTACATCAGCTGAGTAAGCTGCAATAGAGGCTAAATTTAAAATATCTGAAGTTGAAGATCTCAAAGGTGCTATTTCAATAGGTAAACCCAAACCAATTAATAAAGGACCAATTACCTTTGCTCTACTCATTGACTTAATCATTTTATAGGAAATAGCTGCACTATGTTGGCTAGGCATAATTAAAACATTTGAGTTACCAACTATCTCTGAAAATGGATAAAGTTCTTTGTACATCTCTTCTAAAGCAACATCTGGTTGCATCTCACCATCAAATTTAAAATCAACTTTATCATTTTTTAAAATTTCAACAGCATCACTTAGTCTTTTTGTTCTATCTGTAGCTGGTTCCCCGAAAGTAGAGTGAGATAAAAAAGCAACTTTTGGATCAAAACCAAATAATTTTGCAACCCTCGCTGCTGATTTTGCCATTTCAGCCAATTGTCTTGCGTCTGGATACTCTATGACCGATGTATCGCAGATAAAGATTGTTTTACCTCTATTTACAACAAGGTTTAACCCGAACATAATTTCACCAGGTCTTGGATCAACAACTTTAATAATTTTTTCTAGTGAAGATGAGTATCTCCTTGTGTTCCCAGTTATCATCGCATCTGCATCCTGACACGCAACCATGCATGAAGCCCAAATAACTCTATCATTTCTTACAAGTCTATCACAATCCCATTCTAACATTCCCTTTTCTCTTTGAAGTTTTTTAAATAAATATTTTACATATTTTTCTCTTTTGGCTGTGTCTTTCGAGTTTACAATTTCAATATCAAAATTTTCATTATAACCAATTTTTTTTATTTGATTTTTAATCAACTCCTCTTTTCCAACTAAAATGGGTATTCCTAAGTCAGAGTTTTTAAAAGCTATAGCAGCTTTAAGTGTATTTTCATCTTCACCATCAGCAAAAACAACTTTTTTTTGTTTTTTCTTTATATAGCTATTTACACCTTGCATAATTGTAACAGTTGGATCTAATCTTTGTTTAAGTTGGTCCTTATAGATTTCAAAATTATCAACTTTTTTTCTTGCAACTCCAGTATCAATAGCAGCTTTTGCAACTGCAGCTGGTATTACACTAATTAATCTTGGATCGAATGTTGATGGAATTATGTAATCTTTTCCATATTGAGGCCTCTCACCTCCCATTGCTGCAATGACTTCATCCGGCACATCTTCTTTAGCTAATTTTGCTATCGCATGTGCAGCTGCAATTTTCATCTCTTCATTAATTGTTTTTGATCGTACATCTAATGCACCTCTAAAAATATATGGAAACCCTATTAAATTGTTCACTTGATTAGGATAATCTGACCTTCCAGTCGCTATAATTGCATCATCTCTAACCTCCTCAATTTCTTCAGGTGTAATTTCTGGGTCAGGGTTAGCACATGCAAATATAATTGGATTTTTTGCCATTTTTTTAACCATGTCTTTAGTTAACGCTCCTTTCGCAGATAAGCCTAAAAAAACATCTGCATTAGTTATAGCATCATCTAGAGTTCTATCTTTTGTTTCAATTGCATAACTTGATTTCCATTGGTTCAAATTATCTCGACCTCTGTATATGACTCCTGTTCTGTCTATCATTGTAATATTTTTTGGCGGCACACCAGTTTTTTTAAATAAATTAGCGCAAGCCATAGCCGAAGCTCCAGCACCATTGACAACTATTTTAACTCTATCAATTTTTTTTTTACTAATGTCCAAAGCATTAATTAAGGCTGCAGTTGTGATAATTGCAGTTCCATGCTGATCATCATGAAACACAGGTATATCAAGAATTTCTTTGAGCTTTTCTTCAATAATAAAACAATCAGGAGCAGCAATATCCTCAAGATTAATACCTCCAAAACTTGGAGCAAAATTTTTTATACTATTTATGATTTCATCCGGATCTTGGGAGTCTATCTCTAAATCAATAGAATCTATATCTGCAAACCTTTTAAATAAAACAGCCTTTCCTTCCATAACTGGTTTAGATGCTAACGCACCTAAATTTCCCATACCTAAAATTGCCGACCCATTACTGATAACTGCAACAAGGTTTCCTTTACTCGTATAGTCAAAAGCTGCTTCAGGATTATCACTAATTGCCCTAACTGGAGCAGCTACACCTGGAGAGTATGCTAAAGCAAGATCTCTCTTTGTCGTCATATTTTTTGATGAAGATATTTCAATCTTGCCTGGCTTCTTATCTTTGTGAAAATCTAAAGCTTCTTTATCTGTGTAATGATCAATTTTTGTTTTTTTCATTTATGCTAATTAGGTGTACAAATGGGGTAAAATTAAGACTAATATGATTTATGAATTTAGTTAAGTCAACAGGGACTTTTGGTTTTTATACTATTATCAGTAGATTACTTGGTTATTTAAGAGATGTTTTGATAGCGATCTTTCTTGGAACAAGTTTTTTAGCAGATGTATTTTTTGTAGCATTCAGAATACCTAATACTTTTAGAAGATTATTTGCAGAAGGAACTTTTAATGCAGCTTTTATACCAAGTTACACTTCAGAATTAGTAAAAAAAAAAGCTGGATCACAAAAATTTGCTAACGAAATTTTCAATTTATTATTTTTAGGACTATTGTTTTTAGTTTTGATTATAGAAATTTTCATGCCAGTTTTTGTAAGGTTAATAGCGCCAGGTTTTGTTGATAATTCAGAAAAAATTCAGCTAGCTGTCAATCTTACAAGGATAACTATGCCATTTTTAATGTTTGTGAGTCTATCTTCTTTTTTTGCTGCAATTCTAAATTCTCACAATAAGTTTGCTGCGGCCTCTGCAGCTCCAATAATCCTTAATATAGTATTGATTGGAATTTTATTTTTTGGAAAATTTCTTAACGACGAACTAGTTTATTATTTATCATATGGAGTTTCTATTGCAGGATTATTACAACTTGTTTTTTTATATCAATTTGCGAAAAAATTTTATTCTATAAATTTTAAATTAGATTTCAAAATTAATAATAAGGTCAAATTTTTTTTTAAAAAACTTTTACCAAGTATTTTTTCATCTGGTGTAACACAAATTAATATTCTTGTAGGTACTATAATTGCATCTTTCCAAGCTAGTGCCGTATCTTATCTATATTATGCCGATAGGATTTATCAAATAAACCTTGCAATCGCAGGAATTGCGATAGGCGTGGTTGTTCTTCCACAACTTTCAAAATATGTTTTCTTAAAAAAGAAAAATAAAATTCTTTTACTACAAAATAAAGCACTTGAGCTTAGTATGTTTTTAAGTCTACCAGCTGCAGTTGCTTTAATTGTAGGATCAGAGCAAATTATTTCAGCATTATTTGGCTATGGTTCTTTTGATGAGCTGTCAGTGTCTAACTCGGCAAATGCACTTTACTATTTTGGATTAGGATTACCTGCTTTTGCCTTAATTAAAGTATTTTCGACTTTTTTTTTCGCAAACCAGGATACCAAAACACCATTTTATATTTCATTATTTTCAGTAATTCTAAATATATTAATAAGTATTTATTTTTTTAGAGAAATTGGTTTTATAATCATTCCTATAGCTACGACAATTTCATCGTGGTTTAATGCAATAATATTATTTGTTTACTTAAAAAATAAAGATTTATTTAATTTTAATGAATTATTTTTTGCCAAATTAATAAAAATATTACTGGCATCTATAATAATGGGAATATTTTTTAATTACTTAATTTTGTTTTTTGAAAATAAATTACTTTATGAATATAATTTTAAATCTTTTTATTTGATACTTTCAGCTTTTTTAAGTCTTATATTTTATTTGAGTTTTTCATTATTTATCAAAGCTTTCAAATATGGTGATATTAAACTAAAGTATTAACTATGGGAAAAAAAATTTTTTCAGGTGTTCAACCTACTGGAAACCTCCATCTTGGAAATTATTTGGGAGCAATCAAAAATTTTGTAAAACTTAACAATGAAGATCAAAATGAGTGTGTGTTCTGTGTTGTTGATCTTCATGCTATTACAGTTGCTCAAGATCCAAAAAAATTAAGAGATAATATATATGAAACTGTTGCAACTTTTATTGCTAGCGGCATTGATCCTGAAAAAAGTATTATCTTTAATCAATCAAGAGTGAGTGCTCATTCAGAAACGGCCTGGATATTAAGTTGTGTTGCTAGAATGGGATGGCTAAATAGAATGACCCAATTTAAAGAGAAAGCCGGAAAAGATAAAGAAAAAGCAAGTATCGGTCTTTATTCTTATCCTGTTTTAATGGCCGCAGATATTTTGTTATATGATACAACCCACGTACCTGTTGGAGATGATCAAAAACAACATTTAGAACTTTGCCGAGATATTGCCCAAAAGTTTAATAATGACTTTAATGCTGATGGTTTTTTTAAAATTCCTGAGCCATTGATTCAAAAAGAGTTTTCAAGAATTATGAGCTTGAGAGATGGTACAAAAAAAATGAGTAAATCTGAATTATCAGACCAGAGCAGAGTAAACTTAACTGATGATAAAGACCAAATCATAAGTAAAATTAAAAAAGCAAAAACTGATGCTTTACCATTACCGTCGACAAGTGTAGATTTAGAGAAAAGACCTGAAGCAAAGAATTTGATTGGTATTTATTCTAGTTTAATGGATGTAAGTTTAGAGGATACAATAAATAAATTTTCTGGAAAAAACTTTTCAGAATTTAAAGAAAATTTATCGCAAGTTATGGTTGATAAAATTAGTCCAATATCATCTGAAATAAAAAAGTTATTAAGTGATAAAAAATATTTAGATAAAATATTGTTAGAGGGGACTCAAAAAGCAGATAAAATAGCCTCAGAAAAGATAAAAAAAATCCAAGAACTTGTTGGTTTTTAAGATTTTTTTATTAACAAGTTTAATTTTTACAATTATTGATTATATATACATCATGTTTGTACAGACTGAATTAACACCAAACCCAAATTCTTTAAAATTCTTACCAGGTAAGAACGTTTCAAATAAAGGGTCATTTGAAATTACACAAAAAGATCAAACTAATAATGAGTTAGTTAAAAACTTGTTATCGATAAATGGTGTTGAAGGCATTTTTCTAGGTAAAGATTTTATCTCAATAAATAAATATGACGATACATCATGGGATGAAATTAAACATATAGTAATCTCTTTAATTAACGATTTTTACTCCAGTGGAAAAGAATGTGTTGTTGAAAATACCTTAATTGAAAATAATGAAAATTTAAAAGATATAGAAAAAAAAATAGTTAAAATATTAGATGAAAAAATTAGACCTGCAGTTGCAAAAGATGGTGGAGATATTAAATTTAAGGAGTTTAAAGATGGTGTAGTTAAAGTACAGCTCCAAGGAAGTTGTTCAGGTTGCCCAAGTTCAACCATGACATTAAAACAAGGCGTTCAAAATCTGCTTTGTCACTATCTACCAGAAGTTAAGAAGGTTGAGGCTCTTTAAATGTTCAGTTTTAAATTAAAAAATCTTAAATTTTTAAATCAACTAATTTTTTTTAAGTCAAAATTTTATTTTGTTAAAATGAGAAGAAAGAACTTAAAAATATTTAAGTTTTTTGATGACAGAAGAATTGGTGCTATCCCTAGAATATTTTTAACAAGTATATTTGTTGTATTTTCATTTTATCATATTCCATCATTAATTAATTTTGCCAATCAGCAGCTTTTAGAAGATAAAGAATTCCAAAATAATTCAAAAGCTATACTAGCTTATACACTCAATAAAAAAGAGGGTGTTGAGTCTGACGAAGGGGATCTTAATGAAAAAGATTTGTTAATTGATATTTTTAGTCTAAACGATCTTGAAACTGACACTGTAAGATTAAATGCATCTACTATTAAGCAATTATTTCAGGACACCGATTACAAACTAGATGATGTAAGGGCAACAAAGTTAGTTAAACCTGTTGCTTTAACTTTACTTCCTGGTGAAATTAAAATGATCGAAAGCACCAAGAAAAGAAAAGAGTTCTTTATTCAAATTGTTTTACCTTTAGTTTTAAAAGAAAATAATAATATAAGATTAGATAGAAAGACTTTGTTCAAAATTATAAATAAAAGCAATAATACTAAATTAGAAAAAAAATGGCTTGAAAAAAAATACAAACAATATGGAGTAACATCCAAAGATTTAACAACACTTAAAATCAGAATGGATGAAATACCAGTTTCTCTAGCACTTGCTCAAGCTGCGAAAGAAACAGGATGGGGAACATCAAGATTTGCACAGGAGGGCAATGCACTTTTTGGGCAATGGACTTGGTCTGGTGAGGGCCTAAAACCTAAAGAGGCTGATGAGAATAAGGGTCATAAAGTTATGAAATTTAATGTATTACAAGCCTCAGTTAGGGCTTATCAAAGAAATTTAAATACCCATCGATCATATAAAAATTTTAGATTAGCAAGAGCGCATTTAAGAGACAATGATCAACCTTTGGATAGTTTGCTTCTTTCTCAATTTTTAAAAAATTATGCTGAAACTGGAAATCAGTATGTGGAAGTTTTGCAAAAAATTATTAATCAAAACAATTTAAAAGATTTTGATGACGCTAAGTTGCTTCCTTCAAGCAAAGAGCTTGAAAGTTTAATTTAATTTTCCATTATAACAAATTGGGTTCCAAACCAACGCCACTTACCATCATCATTTAAGGAACAATTTATTCTTCCACGTCTTGGTAAAAATTTAGACTCGAAATTGATATAAAGAATATTTTTTTTGAACACTAAATTTGGTTGGCCCCATGAACCACCATCATTTGAATAACAATTGATATTTTTAATATTTTTTTGATTATCAAAAAATTCCACAATTAATTTAGGTGGATTATCTTTATTTTTTAATTTTTTTTCTTCTGGTTTAAGAGATTTGTATTCTAGAGGATTATAATTTATTAGTGAGTTAAATCGTTTTAAATCTCCATACTTTTCATTTATCGGAAATCTTGGTAATTCAAATTTATCTTTATTGTTATCAATTATTCCAGAGTGTTGTCCAAAAGCAATTTCAAAATTTTTTGAGATATAATTTTTCATAAAAAGAGAATATTCACCAAAAGGATATGAAAATATTGGCGGGACATGCCCCAATTTATCTTTAAAAATTTCAGTTGCTGTTTCTATATCTTTGATAAATTCTTTTTCTGTCTTATCAATCAAATATTCATGTGTATGGGAGTGGTGCCCAATATAGCCTATATCTGAGTCATTGATTTCTTTAATTTCATCCCAAGTCATATACCCTCTTTTACCTACTGGTTCAGTAGATACAAATAAGATGAACGGAATTTTATTTTTTTTAAGATATGGCCAGGCCTCATTATAAAATGATTTAAATCCATCATCTATTGTAATTAAAATTTTCTTACTCTTTTTTACTTTATTAAATTCATTTAAAAAATTTTTAGGGTCATAAAATTCATACCCTTGATTTTTAATAATTTTCATTTGCTCATCAAACATATCCATTCTTATATTTGTCGATGGATATTTATTTTCATTAAAGCGATGATACATCAATGATAAAATACCACTATCTCTGGAATAAGATTTGATATTATTCTCTTGTGAAATAGAATTAACTAGAAATATAAATTGTAAGATGAATAAGCTAATTATAGATGCTGCTAAAGATAAAATTTTTTTAATGATCATTAATAATGATATTAATTACAGCATTACACATGAAAATTCCAAAATAAATTATGAAAAATTATCAACTTTAATTAATGATTTTCTAAATAAAAAAAAATTAAATTTAGATAAAATCTCTCAAATTTATGTTAATCGAGGTCCTGGAAGTTTTGCGGGGATAAGAAATTCTTTATCAGTTGTTAAAGCTTTTCATTTAACCCATAAAATTGATTATTATTGTTTTAGTTTTGAGGATTTTAGTGAAAAAAATGAAGTTAAATATGAAAATATCCCAAATCTTTGCGATAAATTAAAAGTTGAAAAAAATTTGATTAATCCTATTTATTTGAGTTAAAATCAACTATGTCAGATACAATAGAACAACAATGTTTATCCAAAGGGGTAAAGTTAACCGAACAGAGGCGAATTATAGCGAAAGTAATTTCAGAGTCAAAAGCGGCTTATGGCGAGTCTGATCATCCAGATGTTGATGAATTATATAGTCGTGTATCAAAAGTTGATCCAAAAATAAGCATAGCCACAGTTTATAGGACAGTTAAACTTTTTGAAGAAGCAGGAATTTTAACTAAACATGATTTCAAAGGCGGTAAGGCTAGATATGAAGCAATGATTGAAAGTCATCATGATCATTTAATTGATATTAAATCAGGTGAAATAATTGAGTTTGTGGATGAAGAAATTGAGGAGTTACAAAAAAAAGTAGCAAAAAAATATGGTTATAAGTTAGTAGACCATAAACTTGAGTTATATGGTGTTAAAGTAAACTCAAAAGATGAATAAAAAGATATTTATCAAAACTTTCGGTTGTCAAATGAACGAATATGACACTAACAGAATATTTGACACTGTAAGAGAAATAGGTTTTGTAAAAACTGAAAATCTAGAGGAGTCTAATTGTTATTTACTTAACACTTGCCATATCCGAGATAAAGCTAAAGAAAAAGTTTATCATGAGATTGGGCGGGTTAAAAAAAATTTTAGATCACGAAAAAAACCAATCGTCATAGTTGCCGGATGTGTTGCTCAGGCTGAAAATGAGGAAATGATAAAAAGAGAGCCTTATATCGATATTGTTATTGGACCGCAAGCCTATCACAAAATAAATGACAAAATTGGAGAATTTTTATCCAAACAAAAAAAAATAGATGAAACTGAATTTGATGCCATCACAAAATTTGACTATTTAGATAATATTGAGAATTCATCAAAAAAAATTTCATCATTTTTAACTATTCAAGAAGGCTGTGATAAATTTTGTCATTTCTGTGTAGTTCCATTTACAAGAGGTCCAGAGTATTCAAGACCATTCAAAAAAGTATTAGAGGAAGCAGAGAATTTATCAGAAAATGGAGTTCGTGAAATAACACTACTAGGTCAAAATGTTAATGCTTATAATTATGAGAATTACAGATTGTCAGATTTAATTTTAGAAATAGAAAAGTTAGATGGAATAAAAAGAATTAGATATACAACCTCTCACCCCAGGGATATGACAGAAGATCTTATCAATGTATATGGTGTTTCAAGGAAATTAATGCCTTTAGTTCACCTGCCCGTTCAGAGTGGATCTGATAAGATTTTAAATTCAATGAATAGAAAACATCAGATAAGTGATTATGTTAATACTTACGAGGAACTTCAAAAAATTAACCCAAAAATAAAGTTTTCGAGTGATTTTATAATTGCTTACCCGGGTGAGGATGAGAACGACTTCAATGAGACTTGTGATTTAATCAAAAAAATTAAATTTATAAATTCTTTTTCTTTCATATTTAGTCCAAGACCAGGAACAACGGCAGCAAATTTTGAGTTAATCGATAAAAAAGTTTCTCTTACAAGATTAGAAAAAGTTCAAAAATTGTTATTTACCAATCAAATTAATATGAATAAATCACTTGAGGGTAAGGAAATAGATGTTTTAGTTGAAAATAAAATAGATGGTGGCACAAAGTTTTTTGGTCGTTCAGAGTACATGACTTCAGTTATTTTTGATGGTAATGATTTAGATATGGGAAATGTTATAAAAGTAAAAATAAATCGTAGTAATCAAAATACATTGTTTGGTAAAAGTTTAGATAATCCAGAACAAAGAGTGGCTTAAGGTTGAGTAATACTATTAAAAAGGATATTAATTCATCACTAAAATTTGTTTATTCAGAAAATAATTCAATAAGTGTAATTTTTCATGAGAATGACCTCCTGATGGGAGTAGTTGGTGAATTTAACCAAAACTTGAAAGAGTTAGAAAAAATAACCAACTCAAATATTTATTCTAGAGGAAATTCAATCTTGATCAAATCAACTTCAGAAAAAAACGAAATTTTGAAGAACGCAATTCAATTTCTAGCAAACCAATTTAAAAATAATGGTAGTATAGAACAAAAAGATATTTTATCCTCAGTAGATCAATTTATGATAAATGAAAAAGTTAAAAATACCAACATTACTGATATAATCAAAACTCCAAAAAAATCTATAATTCCAAGGTCAGAAAAACAAAAAGAGTATGTTAGAGCGTTGAGACAAAATGAAATTATAATATCTGCTGGACCTGCTGGTACAGGAAAAACTTTTCTTGCCGTTGCTGTTGGTTTAACAATGTTGTTAGAAAAAAAAATAGAGAGGATCATACTTTCTAGACCCGCTGTTGAGGCGGGTGAGAGACTAGGATTCCTACCAGGAGATATGAAAGAGAAAGTTGATCCATATCTGCGTCCTTTGTATGATTCATTGTATGATCTGTTTCATTTTGAAAAAATTCAGAGGATGATAGAAATTGGTGACATTGAAATAGCTCCATTAGCTTTTATGAGAGGAAGAACTTTAAAAAATTCTTTTGCAATTTTAGATGAAGCTCAAAATGCCACTGATACACAGATCAAAATGTTTCTTACCAGGATAGGTGAAAATTCAAAAATAGTTGTCAATGGTGACCCTACACAAATAGATTTACCTAATAAAAAAATGTCAGGTTTAGAAAGATCAAAAAAGATATTATCGCATTTAAGTGAGATTGCAGTTGTAGACTTTGATCACACAGATGTAGTTAGACATCCTTTAGTTTCAAAAATTGTGAAAGCGTACAACAACAATGATCAAAGTTAATGTGCTTTCAGAGGAAAAATGTTGGTCAAAAAAAATAAAAAAAAAAGAATTATTTTTTAATAAAATTTGTAACCAGTTTCCAAAAAAATATAAATTTATCAACAAAAAAATCTATTTAACACTGCTACTATCAAATAATAAAAAAATTAAAATTTTAAATAAAAAATTTAGAAACAAAAATAAACATACTGACGTACTTTCTTTTCCATTTGATAAAAAACAAAAAAAATTAAAAGAAGATTATCTTGGTGATATAATTATAAGTTTTAATTATATGAATAAGCCAAAAAATTTAGACAATTATGGATTTAGAATAAAAACAATAAAAATTTTTATACATGGTTTTCTACATTTATTGGGTCATGATCATCAAAAAAGTAAAGAGTATAAACAGATGTTAAATGAAGAAAAAAAAATTTTTAGATCTATAGAAAAAACTTCCATTTTAAATTGAAAAAAAATTTTATATTTGAGACTTTATTGATAATTCTTTTAGGAAGCATAACTTCCTTAAGTTTACCTCCTTACAATTTTTTTTTTTTAAATTTTTTAACATTTAGTGTTTTCTTTATTTTTTTATTCCGGAGACTAAAACAAGGAATAAAAAAATCCTTTTATTATGGATGGTTGTATGGTTTTAGTTATTTTTTATCCAGTTTGTATTGGTTAACTATATCCTTAAGTTTTAATCAAAGTTTTAATTTCTTAATTCCTATATCTTTAATTGTCATCCCAGCATTTTTAGGTTTATTTTATGCATTATGTATTGCTATTTTTTATCTATACAAACCGAAAAATATATTAAGTGCTTTTTTTCTATTCTCTCTTTTGTTTGGTTTAATAGAGTTTATTAGAGGAACAATTTTAACTGGGTTCCCTTGGAACTTGGTAATTTACAGTTTTTCTAAAATTAATAGTTTCCTAAGTATTTTGTCAATAATAGGAACTTACTCATTAAATCTTATAGTAGTAAGTTTTTTTACAGCTCCCGCCCTTTTCATATTTAGAAAATCTAAAAAAGAAGTGGTTGTGTGTATCTTTTTACTGCTATTACCTATCTCTTTTTATACATACGGAGAATTTTTAAAAAAAAATTTTTATGACAGTAAAGAGAAAGAACTTCCTTTTGCAGTTAGGGTAATTGGAGCAAATATAAGTTTAGATAGGTACTATAAAAACATTAATGCAGAGAGTGTTATTAATGAGCTTATTTCAATTAGTTCACCCATTGAAGAAAAAAAGACATTTTTTGTATGGCCAGAGGGAATAATACCCAACACTTTTGAAGATCAATTAGATTTATACAATGACATATTTGAAAAATATTTTAGTGAAAATCACTTTATCGGTTTAGGAATAACAAGCAGAAAGACCATGAATAATGATTACAATTATTACAATTCATTTTCAATATTTGATAATAAGGTAAATTTAATTGACAATTATAATAAAATTAAACTTGTACCTTTCGGTGAATTTGTTCCTCTTGAAAATATTCTCAACAAATTCGGTTTTAAAACAATCACAAATAATATTGGATCATTTGATAAAGGTGTAAACAGAAAAATTATTAAAATCCAAGATGATCTTAAACAAATAAATTTTTTGCCGTTAATTTGTTATGAAATTATATATAGTGGAAATTTGACTAAAGATTTTGATTTCGATTTTATATTGAATATTTCAGAAGATGGATGGTTCGGTAAATCCATTGGACCCAAGCAACATTTTATCCATAGTAAATTTAGAGCAGTCGAAAATGGAAAGTATATAATTAGATCATCTAATAACGGGATGGCAGCAATTATAAATCCATTAGGTTATATTGAGAATAAAATAGACTATGGAGTTTCAGGTTACATTGATTTAGAAGTCATAAGAGATTTTAAACCAACATTGTTTTCTAAATATGGAAATAATATATTTTTCACATTAATTTTGTTGTATATTGTTTTAACTTTTTCATTTAATAGAATCAAAAATGAGTAATTTAAAAAATTTTCTTTTTACAAGTGAGTCTGTTTCAGAGGGACACCCAGATAAAGTGTCGGATAGGATATCTGACATGGTGGTAGACACTTATTTATCTAACGATCCATATTCGAGAGTTGCATGTGAAACTCTAACAACTACTAATAAAGTTGTGTTAGCTGGTGAGGTTAGAGGACCAGAAATTAAAAAAGATGATTTAATCAATAAGGTAAGAGAATGCATTAAAGATATCGGATATGATCAAGATGGTTTTACTTGGAAAGAAGCCACAAAAATTGAAAGTCATCTTCATTCACAATCAAGTGATATTGCTATGGGTGTAGACTCATCAGGAAATAAAGATGAGGGTGCAGGGGATCAAGGTATCATGTTTGGTTATGCTTGTAATGAAACTGATGTTTTAATGCCAGCACCAATTCATTTTTCTCACAAAATTTTAAGGTTAATGGCAGAAGATAGAAAATCAGGTAAATTAAAAAATATTGAACCAGACTCGAAAAGTCAGGTAACTTTTGAATACGAAAATGGTAAACCATCAAAAGTTAGATCAGTTGTGATATCTTCTCAGCATACTGCGAATGTTAAACAAGATCAGGTTAGAGAATTACTAAGACCATATTTAATAAACTCTATACCAAAAAATTTCTTGGAGAGTTTTAATGAAGATGAATTCTATGTAAATCCAACTGGAAATTTCGTAATAGGAGGTCCTGATGGAGATTGTGGTTTAACGGGCAGAAAGATTATCGTAGATACTTATGGTGGTGCTGCGCCACATGGTGGAGGTGCTTTCTCGGGAAAAGATCCAACTAAAGTAGATAGGTCTGCAGCTTATGCAGCCAGATATATTGCCAAAAATGTTGTTGCATCGAAAATTGCTGATAAATGTTTGATACAATTAGCTTATGCAATTGGTGTTTCAAAACCATTATCTATCTATGTAAATCTTTTTGATAATGATTTGGATAAAAATAAATTTGTTGAAGATAAGATTAAAAAAAGTTTTGATCTTAGCCCAAGAGGAATAAGAGAGATGTTGGGGCTTAATAAACCTATATATGAAAAAACATCTGCATATGGGCATTTTGGAAGAGAACCAGATAAAGAAGGTGGTTTTTCTTGGGAAAATACCAACAAATCTGATATTTTCTTAAAATAGTTTTTATTGAAAAATAAAAAAAAACTTTTATAAATCCACTTACATTGTTGAATTATCAAAATGGGCTTTAGCCCATTTTTTTTTGGAGTAAACAAAATTATGTTAAATAAAAGAGCGGATAAACTTGAACTATTAAGAATTGCAGAAGCAGTAGCTTTAGAAAAATCAATCGATAAAGACCTTATAATTAGCTCGATGGAAACCGGGATTGCTAAAGCAGCAAAATCTAAATTTGGTCAGGATAATGAGATTAAGGTTGTGATTAATAGAGATAACGGCGATATTGAAATTTTTAGAAAATTGATAGTTACAGAAAATCCAGAAAATACAAACACTGAGATCAAGCTAGAGGATGCAATTATATTGAATGAGACTAACAAAGACAAAGTGATTGGAGATGAAGTTTTACAACCACTACCCTCATTTGACTTTGGAAGAATAGCTGCCCAAACGGCTAAACAAGTAATTAATTTTAATGTTAGAGAGGCAGAGAGGGAAAGACAATTTAATGATTTTATTGATAAAAAAGACTCAATATTAAGTGG
Source organism: uncultured Pelagibacteraceae bacterium (assembly GCA_902597695.1). The sequence continues at coordinate 24,411 of CACJYH010000007.1, forward strand.
AATTGTGAAAAGATTGGAGTTTGGAAATGTGATTGTAGATCTTGGAAGAACAGAAGCAATAATTCAAAAAAATGAAATTATTCCAAGAGAAAATATAAAAGCTGGAGATAGAATTAAAGCTTATTGTTTTGATGTAAGGCGAGAACCTCGTGGGCAACAAATTTTTTTATCAAGAGCTCACCCAAAATTTATGGAGAAACTTTTTGTTCAAGAAGTTCCTGAAATTTATGATGGTCTGATTGAAATTAAATCATCTTCAAGAGACCCAGGAAGTAGAGCAAAAATTTGTGTTAAAGCAGTTGATACTTCATTAGACCCAGTTGGAGCATGTGTGGGAATGAGAGGATCGAGAGTTCAAGCGGTTGTTAATGAATTACAAGGTGAAAAAATTGATATTGTAAATTGGTCTGAGGATCCTGCAATATTAGTATCTAATGCTTTATCTCCAGCTGAGGTGCAAAGAGTAAATGTAGATTTAGAGAGAAAAAAATTAGATGTAATTCTTACTGAGGAAAATTTAAGTAAAGCTATCGGGAGAAGAGGACAAAATGTAAGGCTTGCTACAAAATTATTAAATTTTGAAATAAATATTATGACAGATGCAGAGGACTCAGAAAGAAGACAATTAGAGTTTAAGGAGAAAACAGAAAATTTTGTTAAGAATTTAGAGTTAGATGAAACACTTGGACAACTTCTTGTGGCGGAAGGTTATTCCACTATTGACGATATAAAAGATAGTTCGGCAGAAAATTTGTTAAAAATTGAGGGTATAGAAGAAGAAACTGCAAAAGCTCTGATAGAAAGAGCAAAAGAGTTTCATCAAAAAGATCAAGAAGATATTTCTGAAAGGATTAAAGAATTAGGTTTGGATGATGCACTAATTAATTTAAAAGGGTTAACTCCTGGAATGTTGGTCACTCTAGGTGATCAAAAAGTTCTTACACTTCAAGATTTTGCCGATTTAGCATCAGATGAACTTACTGGTGGATATGATGTGGTGAAAGGCGAAAGAGTAAAAATTCAAGGTTACTTGGAAGATTTTGCTTTATCAAAAGAAGAAGCAGATGAACTCATTATGTCTGCAAGAAAAATTATTTATGAAGATTGAGAGATGAGCTATGGAAAAAAAAACAAAATTAACAATATCAGGTGGCATAGCCAAAAAGTCTTTCAAAAATATAGATAAAGCAAAAAATCTTGGAAAAAATTCTGTAATAATCGAAAAACAAACTGGTAAATTTAATAGTAGAGGTAGTTCATTTAAGTCAAACCCATCAAAGATTAAAAATAATTTCTCAAGCAACAAAGGAACTTTTGGTAAAACGAATTACATCCCTAAATCACCATCTTTAACAAGTGATTTTGAAAGACGTAAATTAGCTGAGCAAAGAGCCACCAAAAGACTTAAAGAGGAAAATGAAAATAAGAATAAAAAATTGATAAAATCTAATACCAAAAAAAGAGAATTAAAATTAACAGTTTCCAGAGCTTTGAGTGATCAAATTGAAGCTAGAGAAAGAAGTTTAGCTTCTGTTAAAAGAGCAAGACAAAAAGAAAATAGAAGTCTAACTAAAGAGGAAGCTCAAGAAAATTTGAAGCCTGTCAAAAGAGATATAAATATTCCAGAGGTAATCACTGTTAGAGAACTTGCAAACAGAATGGCAGAGCAGTCAAGTAATATAATTAAACATATGTTTGGGATGGGAGTAACAGTAACAATAAACCAAAATCTAGCGGCTGATACTGCAGAATATTTAGTTAAAGAATTTGGTCATAACCCAATTCGAGAGGAAAAAGCAGAGGAAATAATACAAAAAATAAAAGCTTCGAGAACTGAAAATTTAAAGAATAGACCACCAATAATCACAGTTATGGGTCATGTGGACCATGGTAAAACTTCAGTTTTAGACGTCTTGAGAAGTGCAAATGTGGTATCAGGAGAGTTTGGTGGAATAACTCAACACATTGGCGCTTATCAAATAGACCATCAGTCTAATAAATTAACATTTATTGATACACCAGGCCATGCAGCTTTTACTGAAATGAGAGCAAGAGGATCAAAGCTCACAGATATTGTTGTTCTCGTTGTTGCGGCTGATGATGGTGTTAAACCTCAAACTGTTGAGTCAATAAAACATGCAAAGGCTGCAAATGTACCAATAGTTGTAGCAATTAATAAATGTGATTTACCTGAGGCTGATCCTCAAAAAATTAAAAATCAATTACTTGAACATGAATTAATAGCTGAGGATTTATCAGGGGACACTTTAATGGTAGAGATATCAGCAAAAACTAAATCAAACCTAGATAAACTTATTGATGCAATTATCCTCCAAGCTGAAATTCTAGATCTTAAAACTGATTTTGAGTCTAAAGCCACAGGAGTTGTTTTAGAGTCAAAAATTGACATTGGAAGAGGACCAGTTGCAACAATAATTGTAACTACTGGAACTTTAAAAAAAGGAGATTTTTTTGTGAGTGGTCTTAAGTGGGGAAAAATTCGAGCTATTATTAACGATAAGGGAAAAAATATTGATGAAGCTCTACCATCCTCTCCAGTAGAAATACTTGGCATAAATGGTGCTGCAAGAGCTGGAGATGATTTTATAGTTTTAGATAACGAGAAAGAAGCTAAAACTTTGAGCGAAAATAGGGCTCAAGAGAGCAAAGATGGCAAAAATCCTTTGACATTTGCAACCCAAGAATCTGCTTTTACTAATAAGTCCACTGAAGAATTGAATCTTATAATTAAGTCTGATGTTCATGGATCCTCAGAGGCAATAAAAAATGCTGTCAGTCAAATTAAGCATGATGAGGTAAAACCAAAAATAATTTTGGCAGACATTGGAATGGTTACAGAGACTGATGTGACTTTGGCAAAGGCCTCAAATGCAGTTTTAATAGCGTTTAATGTAAAGCCAAGCAAGGAGGCTAAAAGACTTGCTGAAAATGAAAAGATAAATATTTCATCATACAATATAATTTATGAAGTTTTAGATTTTGTTAAAAAAAGGATGTCTGGATTATTAGCTCCTGATGTGGAAGAAAAAGTGATTGGGACTGCACAAGTTTTAGAAATTTTCAAAGTTTCAGGAGCTGGAAAAGTTGCTGGTTCAAAAGTAATTGATGGAGAAATCAATAGTAATTCAGACGTAAGAGTAATTAGAGATGGTTCAATAGTTTTTACAGGAAAAGTTGGAAGTTTGTTTAGAGAAAAAAACCAAGTAAAACAGGTTAACAATGGTCAAGAATGTGGAATTGCACTCAAAGATTATATGGATTTTAAAAAAAATGATACTATAGAGGCCTTTAGTGTTACATCTAAAGAGAGGACAATTTAATGGCAGATAGAATAGGAAAACCAATTTCACAGAGACAATTAAGAGTGGGTGAAATGATTAAACAATCTTTAAGCATGATTTTTATAAGAAATGAGGCTAAAGTTCCAAATTTAGAAACAAATACTATAACAGTTACTGAAGTCAGAATGAGTCAAGATTTGAAAATAGCCAAAGCGTATGTACTTCCTCTTGGAGGAAAAAATGCAGAAGAAACTGTTAATACTTTGAAAGAATACTCATTTTTAATTAGAAAAATTTTATCTCAAAAAGTAGTGATGAAATTTTTACCAAAATTACTTTTTAGAAAAGACGAGTCTTTTGAGTATGCTGAAAAAATAGAGAATTTAATTAAACAAACAAATAAATAGGAAAAAAGAAATATGAACAAAAAAGCTCAAGAGTTAGCAATGCATGAAAAAGATACTGGATCGTCAGAAATCCAAATTGCTTTGTTAACAGAAAAAATTGAAACGCTTTCAAAACATATCAAACAATTCAAAAAAGATAAACATTCATCTGTTGGATTATTGAGAGCGGTCAATAGAAGAAAAAAATTGTTAGATTATCTTAAAAGAAATAAGGTAGATTCTTACAAGAATGTCCTGTCGAAATTGAATTTGAGAAAATAAGAGTCAACATAGATAGAACGAAATGGAACGAAACGAACGAAACGAAATGGAAATGAAATGTTTAAAGTACACAAGAAGGAAGTTGAAGTAGCAGGGAAGAAGATAAGTTTAGAAACGGGTAAAATAGCAAGACAGGCAGACGGAGCAATTATCGCAACATGTGGGGAGACGGTAGTTTTAGCAACAGTCGTTGGAGCAAAAAAAGTGAATCCTGACATGGATTACTTTCCATTATCTGTAAATTACCAGGAAAAATACTATGCAGCAGGAAAAATTCCTGGCGGATATTTTAAAAGGGAGGCAAGACCAACTGAGAGTGAGACATTAATATCAAGATTAATTGATAGACCGATCAGACCATTGTTTCCTGATGAATTTAAAAATGAAGTCCAGTTGTTACCAACTGTAATTTCTTATGATAAAGAAAATGAAGCAGATATTTTGTCAATTATTGCATCATCTGCAGCTTTAGCTATATCAGGAATGCCATTTATGGGTCCTGTTGGAGCTTCTAGAGTTGGATATATTGACGGCAAATATGTTTTGAATCCTTCAAAAACTGAACTTGAAAAATCAAAATTAGATTTAGTTGTTGCTGGTACAAAAGATGCTGTGCTTATGGTTGAGTCTGAAGCAAGTGGGTTGACAGAGGAAGAGATGTTAAATGCAGTAAAATTTGGTCATGAAGGATTTGTTCCAGTAATTAAAATGATAGAAGAACTGGCTAAAGAATGTAGAAAACCTGAGTGGACTGTTGAAAAGAAAGATTTATCTGAGGTAAAGAAAAAACTCGAGGAAACTTTTACTGCAGATCTTAAAAAAGCATTCGCGACAAGAGACAAACAAGACAGATCAAATCAAATTTCAGAAATTACTGATAAAGCAAAAAAACTTTATGAGGAAGACGAAAATTACACAGATCTTGATGTAAATTCTGAATTAAAAAATCTTGAAAAAACAATTGTCAGAACAGATATTTTAAAAAATAAAAAAAGAATTGATGGTAGGGGTTTGTCTGATGTAAGGCCAATCTTATGTGAGGTTGGTGTTTTGCCAAGAGTACATGGCTCTGCTTTGTTCACTAGAGGCGAAACGCAAGCAATCGTAACTGCAACTTTAGGCACATCTGATGATGAACAGAGAATCGAGAGCTTAGATGGATTACAAAGAGAAAGGTTTATGCTTCATTATAATTTTCCACCTTTTTCTGTTGGTGAAACAGGTAGAATAGGGACTGGAAGAAGAGAGATAGGTCATGGTAAACTAGCATGGAGAGCAATTCATTCTTCGTTACCCCCAAAAGAGTCGTTTCCCTATACTTTTAGAGTAGTATCAGAAATAACAGAATCCAATGGTTCATCGTCAATGGCTACAGTTTGTGGAACCTCACTTGCTCTAATGGATGCGGGAGTGCCAATAAAAGAACCTGTTGCAGGTATAGCAATGGGTTTAATAAAAGAGGGTGATGATTTTAGTGTGTTATCAGATATTTTGGGTGATGAAGATCATCTAGGCGATATGGACTTTAAAGTTGCTGGAACTAAAGATGGAATTACTTCACTACAAATGGACATCAAAATTACTGGTATTACTTTTGAAATTATGGAGCAAGCATTAAGTCAAGCTAAAGAGGGCAGAGTTCATATTTTAGGAGAAATGAATAAAGCATTATCAGCATCAAGATCTGACGTAGGAAAACATACTCCTAAAATGGAAAAAATTAACGTCGACAAGAAAGACATAGCTGCTGTTATTGGAAAAGGTGGTGCAACAATCAGGGAAATTGTTGAAAAATCAGGTGCTAAAGTCGATGTAAATGACGAGGGAGTCGTAACAGTTGCAGCTCCGGATGAAGAATCTAGAAACATTGCTATGCAAATGATTAAAGACATCACTGCCAAAGCTGAACTCAATAAAATATATTCAGGTAAAGTTATGAAGATTATGGAATTTGGTGCATTTGTAAATTTTTTAGGAAAACAAGATGGACTTGTTCATATTTCAGAACTTGCAGATAAAAGAGTAGCTAAAGTTACCGATGTGGTAAAAGAGGGTGACGAAGTAAAAGTTAAAGTTATTGGTTTCGATAGAGGAAAAGTAAAACTTTCGATGAAACAAGCTACTGAGTAAATTTAAGAGGCACCTGACAACAGAACGCCCCTGCTCATTAAGTGATATTTTTAGGATCTGGCATTCCAACTTTATTATACCCAGCATCTACGTAGTGAATTTCACCAGTGACACCATTCGCAAGATCACTTAATAAATATAATGCTGAATTTCCAACATCATGGATATCTACGTTTCTTTTAAGAAAAGAATGATCCTCATTCCATTTATATAAGAATTTTGCATCACCTATTGCAGATGCAGCTAATGTTTTGATAGGGCCTGCACTTATTGCATTTACTCTCATGCCTTTAGTACCCAAATCTCTAGCCAAGTATTTAACACTAGCCTCTAAAGCTGATTTGCAAACACCCATTACATTATAATTTGGAATTGCTTTGGTAGACTCATAAGTTAAAGTTAACAAACTACCACCTTGTTTTATTATTTTTGATGCTTCTTTTGCAACTTCAGTAAATGAGAAACATGATATTAACATACTTCTTAAAAAGTTTTCTCTAGTTGTATTTAAATATTCGCCCGATAATTCTGATTTATCTGAAAATGCTACAGCATGGACAACAAAATCAATTTCACCCCATTGAGATTTAATATCTTCAAATAATTTTACTACCTCTTCTTTTTTTTCAACATCACAACTGAATGTAACTTTTGAATTTAATTTTTCTGCTAAAGGAATAACTCTTTTTTTTAAAGCATCTCCTAAATATGTGAAGGCGAGTTCAGCGCCAGCTTCAGCTAATTTCTGTGAAATACCCCACGCAATAGATTTTTCATTGGCAACGCCCATGATTAATCCTTTTTTGCCTTTCATTAAACTCATAATTACACTTTCTCAAATATTAAAGCAGCATTAGTTCCACCAAAACCAAAACTATTAGACATAACTGTATTTAATGTTACTCCAGTTTCGGTTTTTGCAACTATTGGAAATTTTTTAGCCTCTTCATCCATTTCATTGATGTTCGCTGATCCAGCAATAAAATTATTTTTCATCATAATTAAGCAATATATAGCCTCATGAACTGACGCAGCACCTAAAGGGTGACCGGATAAAGACTTTGTTGAGCTTATTTTTGGAATTTCTTCCCCAAAAGTTTCCTTAATAGCTTTTAGTTCAGTTATGTCACCTACTGGTGTAGAAGTTCCATGAGTATTAATATAATCAATTTTGTTTTTAGTGGTTGCCATTGCCATTTTCATACATCTAACAGCTCCTTCTCCAGATGGAGCTACCATGTCATATCCATCTGAGGTGGCACCATAACCTGTCAATTCCGCATAAATTTTGGCACCTCTAGATTTTGCATGCTCATATTCCTCTAAAACTAACACACCCGCTCCACCAGCTATTACAAAACCATCTCTAGTTTTGTCATACGCTCTTGATGCTGATTGAGGTGTATCATTATATTTCGACGATAGAGCAGTCATGGCATCAAACATAGCTGTCATTGCCCAATGTATTTCTTCACTTCCACCAGCAAAAACAATATCCTGTTTGCCCATTTGAATTAATTCCATTGAATTTCCAATGCAGTGACCACTAGTTGCACATGCAGAACTCATTGTATAATTAGTTCCTTTGATTTTAAATGGAACTGCCAAAGTAGCAGACGCAGTACTTGCCATGGTTCTTGGAACTATAAAAGGACCCATTAATTTTGGGGTTTTTGCTCTTGTTTTATCCGCTGCTAAAATTACATTTTCAATTGAAGGCCCTCCAGATCCCATGACTATACCAGTACTAAAGTTGCTTATTTCTTTTTCCTCTAAACCCGAATCTTTTATTGCTTCTTTCATCGCAATATAGTTATAAGCTGAGCCTGAACCCATAAATCGAATTGTCTTTCTATCTATGTGATCTTCAAGTTTGATGTTTGGCTTGCCATGCACATGACTTTTTAAATTATGCTCTTTATATTCCTCAGCAAATGAGATTCCTGACTTTGAATTTAATAAAGATTGATGAACTTCTTCTTGATTATTACCTAAACAAGAAACTACTCCTAAACCAGTTATTACAACTCTCCTCATTATTTGAATAACCCCACTTTTAAATTATCTGCTGAATAAATTTTTTTTTCATCTGCTAATAATATCCCATTAGCCAAACCAACTGTTGTACCGCCAGGAGACATAATTTTTTTCATATCGATTTCATATTTGACTAATTTAACATTCTGTAAAACTTCTCCTGTAAATTTTACTGTACCAACGCCTAAGGCTCTGCCTTTTCCTGGATTTCCAATCCAGCCTAAATAAAATCCTACGAGTTGCCACATAGCATCAAGACCAAGACATCCTGGCATCACAGGATCTTCTTTGAAATGACAATCAAAAAACCAAAGGTCTTTCTTTATATCTAATTCAGCCTTTAAAGAGCCTTTTTTAAAAGCACCATCCTTGTCATTAATTTCTGTAATTCTATCAAACATTAACATTGGTGGAAGCGGT